>NZ_LFKZ01000126.1:0-403270 GCF_028128975.1 Bradyrhizobium sp. CCBAU 45321 | reverse complement strand
CAGATGGATCAGCGGCAGCAGCTTGTTGCGGAGCCTGAGCACCGCGGTGTCCTTGATGCGCTCGATGCGGTGCTCGCTATTGGCGCGGGCGCGGACCAATTCCACGACCGAGAGCTGCGGGATCGCAAAGCGGTCGCCGGCGGCTTCGACGATCAGCGCCGAGACGATGGCGAGCGTCAGCGGGATCTTGATGGTGACGGAGCTTCCTTCGCCGGCCACCGACTTGATGTCGATGGTGCCGCCGATCTGGTCGATATTGGTGCGGACCACGTCCATGCCGACGCCGCGGCCCGACACCGAGGTGATGGCAGCGGCAGTGGAGAAGCCCGGCGCGAAGATGAACTTGTGGATCTGGGCCTCGCTCATCTTCTCGAGCTCGGCCTCGGTGACGAGACCGGACGAGAGCGCCTTGGCCTTGATCTTCTCGGTGTTGAGGCCGCGGCCGTTGTCGGCGATGCAGATGATGATGTGGCCGCCCTCGTGATAGGCGGACAGGCGAATGGTGCCCTGCTCGCCCTTGCCGCTGGCGAGGCGCTCGGCGGGGGTCTCGAGGCCGTGATCGGCGGAGTTGCGCACCATGTGGGTGAGCGGGTCCTTGATCAGATCGAGCACCTGGCGGTCGAGCTCGGTGTCGGCGCCGTGCATCTCGAGCTCGATCTGCTTGCCGAGTTCGGATGAGAGGTCGCGGACGATGCGGGGCAGCTTCTGCCAGGCATTGCCGATCGGCTGCATGCGCGTCTTCATGACGCCTTCCTGCAGCTCGGCGGTGACGTTGGAGAGGCGCTGCAGCGGCACCTTGAACTCGGTGTCCTCGTTGCGGCGGGAGATCTCCAAGAGCTGGTTGCGGGTCAGGACCAGCTCGGAGACCATGGTCATCAGGTGCTCCAGCGTATCCACGTTGACGCGGATCGACTGGTTGGCGATGCGGTCGCCCTCGCCCGCCATCTCGTCGGCCATCGACTTCTTCGGCGCGGCCTTCTCCTTGGCGGGCTTTGCGGCTTCCTTCGCCACGGGCGCTTCAGCAGCCGGCTCGGCCTTGACCTCGGCCTTGGCCACGGGCGCGGGCACCGGCGCTTCGATCGCGGTCTCGCGGAAGGCGCGCTCGAGCTCGTCGAGCGAGACCTCGCCCGGACGCAGCGGGCGCTCCAGGGTCTGATCGACCAGCGTGCCCATGGTCATCTCCTTGGCGGGGGCGGCTGCAGCGGTGGGCGCTTCCGGCACCAGCGGCGGAGCTTCGGCGACGGGAGCCGCAGTGCCGGCAGTCGGCATCGGCTGCGCCGAGCCTGACATGGCGACCATGCCCTGCTCGACCATTGCCTCCAGCTTGTCGATGAGATCGCGGTCGTTCCCCTCCGGCTCGGCCTCGGTCGCCTCCAGGCCAGCCAAAATCTCCTTGATGCGGTCGATCGAGGACAGGATCACCGTCACCGCCTCGGCAGTCACAGGCATGCCGTCGCGGAATTTGCCCATCAGGGTCTCGCCGGCATGGGCCAGCGCTTCCAGCCGCGGCAGGCCGAGGAAGCCACAGGTGCCCTTGATGGTGTGGACCAGGCGGAAGATGTTATCCAGGATCTTGGCGTTGTTCGGCTCCTGCTCGAACTTCACCAGCTGATTGTCCACGGTGTCCAGGCTCTCGCTGGTCTCCGTCAGAAACTCCCGCAACAGATCATCCATGAGCTACGCCTTACTGACCCGGGCCGCAAACGCGACGTCCGAGCCACCCTTGGCACGGACGGACGCCCTATTTTGGATCGTTAGACATCCCCTTTCACAGTCCCGTTAATTTCATCCTCCGTGCTACTACGGATTTTGAAGAGAAGTTTGCGGTTCTGCCGCGTGTTGCAGCGCTTTTCGGCAAAGCCATCCCCGCGCCGCAACGGCGGGAGCCGCGCGGTAAACGAGCCACTAATCGCGCGACGAGACGCGTGGGAAAGGCCTGCTCGTGAAGAACGATAGAGCTGGGCCGCAGGCGGTTGGGGCGAGCCGCGCGCAACCGGCGGCGCTCTCGTCGCGCGCGTTCTTGGGCGTTGCCGCGATTTGCGCGTCTACGCTCGAGGTAAACGAAGCGTTACCCCGCGGGAAAGCGGCTCGTGTCGCGCTAACCGAGCTGCACGGCCGTGACAATGTCGGAGCGGGAGCGATGCTCTGCCCGGCAATCGTTGATGGCGGCGAGCAGCGCGTGCGGCGTGAACGGCTTGCGCAGACAGCGCGTGGCGCCGAGCTCCAGCGCCCTCCGCAGGAAGTCCGGCGCGGGCGAGTTCAAATTCGCGAAGGCGTAGCCGGACATCGCGATCAGCGGAATGACCGGAGCCAGCTCGTGGAAGATCCGGATCGATTCGAACCCGCGCATGTGCGGCATGAAGATGTCGATGATCATCAGATCGAATTGCTTGTGCTCGAGGGCGCGCAGTCCGGCTTCACCGCCCTCGGCGATCGTCACCCGAAAATTGTTGCGCTGGAGGTAGACCTCGATGGCCATGCACACCATCGCGTCATCGTCGACGACGAGAATATGGCGCACATCGTCTCGCCCTAATTGTCCTTCCAGTTTCGGCGATTCATCAATTGAATCGTGGGGCATCCTTTCCCCTTTGCTTTCGATGAGAGGTGAAACGAACATTCTTGCGGAAGCAGTCGAGGCGACGCGCGCTGGCCCGATGGCCAGCGCGACTGCAACGCCGTCCGGCTCCTGAGGCCCCCTTGCCGCTTGTTCCTGCGCAATCGTTTCAGGACAGCCGCCTCGTCAGCGAACCAGTGTGCGCTTCTTAATTCCGCCGCAAATGAGACAGGCTGTCTGCCCTCTAACGGGTATATGGACGATGCCACAACCTTTAGGTTAGCATGTTCGCGTCGTGCAACTGAGTGACGAGGGCGGCGCCCAGCGTCCATCGAACCCGCCGGATTGACCTGCATGACCGTGAGCGGCCACCAGCCCAACCAACTGCTGCAACTGCTCGATGCGGCGGATTTCGATCTGCTGCGTCCGCACCTCGCGACGGTTGAATGGTCAGCAAGTCTGTCCTGGGCGAGGTCGGCACTGCGCCGAGACATGTCTACTTCCCGCATAGTGCTTCCGAAGGACAGACGATGGAAATTGCGATGCTGGTCCGCGACAGCGTCGTGCGGGCTGGCGCGGCGCTCGCCGACGGAGCCGCGGCGTGACGGGAGCACGATGCGATCCCTGTATGCCGACGGCACGCGGCGTCGACGCATCGCCAGGGCCGGACAACTTGTCTCAATTGCCAATATGTCCCGCCGCGAAGATGATGGAATTTACCCGCGCACGACGTAAATCCGCGCGTTGCGATTCCCACGTGCAAGGTACGGGGGAGGCAGCTTTGGAAAGCATGGCGCGTCCGTCCAACGGCTTCCTGTCGGCATTGTCGGCGGACGATTATGAATTGATCCGCCCGCACCTGCGAACTGTGGATCTGCCCCACGGAGCGGTGCTGGTCGAGACCGGCGAGACGCTCAGGCGCGCCTATTTTCCTCACCGCGGCGTCATCTCGCTGGTGGTTGAACTGGCCAAAGGCGGGCATGTGCAAGTCGCCATGATCGGCCGCGACAGCCTGCTCGGAACGCTCGCCATGGTGGGCGATGCGTGTGCGTTGAACACCGCGATCGTGCTGGTTCCCGGCGTCGCCTCGGCGGTGGATCTGGACCGCCTGCGCATGGCCGCCGACCAGAGCAGCGTCCTGCGCACGCGGCTCACGCGTCACGGGTTGGCGGTCTACGCCCAGGTGCAGCAGACCGCGGGCTGCAATGCCGCCCATCCGGTGGAGTCGCGGCTGTCGCGCTGCCTGTTGCACACTCATGACCTGTCGGGCGAGTCGCGCCTGGTGCTGACCCAGGAGACCATGGCGCAGATGATCGGGGCCCGGCGCAACAGCGTTTCGCTGGTCGCCAATTCCTTGCAACAAGCCAATGTCATCCACTACAGCCGCGGACACATCCAGATCACCAACCTCGACGGGCTGCGACAGACGGCGTGCGAATGCTACGCCGCCGTGAAGGCCCAGTACGACCGGCTGCTCGGCCCGCCCTGAACGCCGCGCTCGCCTGGTAAACCGCAGGCTAACGCCGGCCTGCAAACACCGGCCATCCTGCTACCGGAACTGAAATTCGAAGGCCGTACACACGCGACATGCCTCGCGCCGCGACGTGCCGCGCGACAACGAACCGGATCAAGGCAGGCAAGGCCATGTTTGACGTCACCGTCGCGCTCGCAAAGGCACTCGATGCCGAACCCGCGCGCGAGCCGCGCGCGTACGAAGCGCTGGTGCGCGAGATCGGCGAGGATGGTGCCGGCGAAGTGCGCGACGTGTTCTGGAGCGAGACCTGCGCGCGCCTGCAATCGTTCCGAACGCTCTCGCCTGCGCAGCACCACGCCAGGATCGCGCGCGAAGCGCATTCGTTGAAGAGCGCGGCCGGAACGTTCGGCTATCTCAGGCTCGCCGCACTGTCGCTGCGGCTGGAGAAAACCGTGGAAAGCCTCGGCGAGGCCGAATTCCGCGCGCTCCTGGATCTGATGGATGCGGCCTACGCCGCCGCGCACGCGCAGGAGCCGCAAGGCTAGCTCGCGTTTGACGTGCAACTTCGCGTGAAAAGCGCCCCGAACTACCGGCGCGTGCACTCCCGCCGTACTTCTACGGTTTGCGATTTTCACAGAAGGCTAATCATAGCTGGCGATAGTCCCGGAAAACCAGGAGGGTTTTCCATGTTCACCTACGAGACCGCAGACCAGAAGGAGGTTCGTCGCTTCCGGATCGCACAGTTCAACGGCCGAATGGCGACGGTGCAGGCCGGCGAGTCGACCGTGACCGGTTTCGTGCGCTCGGTGCTGGAGCAGGAATCGAGCATGCCTCCCCGCTGGACCATCACCATCATTCCGAGCGCGCCGAAGGAAGAGATCAAGCCGCTGCGTCCCGTCTCGCGCGCACGTCCCTTCGCCGAGGATTATTTCTGAGCGCCAAGGGTTTCCAAATTTTCGAAATAGGCGTCGGGTCTCTGCGGGCGACGGGCCCGGCCTCAGTCGATCGAATGCAGCAGTGCCGCACGGACGAGGTCCGCGGTGTTGCGCGCACCGAGCTTGCGCATCGCCTCGGCGCGATGGCTCTCGAAGGTGCGCGGACTGATCTGCATGCGAAGCGCACCCTGCTTGTTCGAGTAGCCTTCGCTGATCAGCCTCAGCACCTCGCGCTCGCGCCTGGTCAGCCGCTTCTGGCCCGACGGGCCGATCAGATCGGCGCTCGGCGGCCGCGGCGGTTGCAGCACGCGGACGGCCTTCGATTCCGCTTCTTCGGACGGGCTGGGCAAGCCGCCCTTGGAGCCGCCCTTGGAGCCGCCCTTGGGCGGGCCGGCGAGCTGCTTGACCAGCCCGCAAACGCGCTCGGTCTGGGCCAGCGCGTTCTCCACCACCCGCTGCAAATAGGCGCGATCGCCGGTCGCGGGGACGAGCTGATCGCTGTGGTGCTTGATCTCGCCCATGTAGAGCAGCAGCGCGGTCAGGGGGCCATTGAGCTCGCGGGCGATGGCAGCCGCCATTTCGTCGGCCGCATTGGCACGCAAGGCGCTCAGGCGGGCGAAATCGGGCTCTTCAGCTGAAGCAGCGCTGCTCTCGTGCCATGCCGACGGCCGCGAATCGGTGGCCGTATCATTCTGTGACCCCATGTCACTCGTTTAGCGGAACCGGGGCGGGTCTGTGATTAACTTTCTGCTCCGTATGACTACGGTGATTTAGGCTCTTTTACGCTGAAATGACGACTTCGGCACAATTTGTGCTTGCGCGGCGTCGCCCGCGACCATGCAACGGTTGAGTTTTCTGCCAAAATCCTGGGCTGGGAAGGGGAAAAGCTCGTCGGCGGCCGCCTTGCTCCGACATCCATCCCCCGGATTTTACGGATTAATTAACGGCGACTTGCTTCTCTAGGGAGGTTGAGAGCGCGCAAATGCCTCCACGCATTGGGTCCGCAAGCCCGCGGGCCACGCTGCGAAAGATTGCGTGCCATGGACGAGATCGACCGGCTATCGGAATTTCTGCAGAGGCTGACGCCGCTGTCGCGCAGCTGTCTGCTCAGCGAGCTCGAACGGCTCGAGCTGTGCGGCATCGACATGCCGGGTTCGGCCGACATCCAGGCCCGCTTGCGCGCCGAATTCCGCAAGGACGGATCGACCCAGGTGCGCGCCACCAGCCCGTCGCGCTATTTCTTCGCGCCGCTCGAGCTGCTGCTGATCGACGGCGCGCCCGAGCATGCCAATATGGGGCGCATCTCGCGCAATACCCTCATCCCGATCTGGGAATGGATCTGCCGCGACCTGCTGCCGACGATGGCGCGCGACTACATCAAGGCGATCGGCGACCAGGTCGCGGCCAACAACCCGAAGGAGGTCCAGAAGATCGCCTCGACCTTCCAGATCAAGGTCGTCAAGGTCCTCGAGAGCACCCTCGCCTCGCCCGAGAGCACTGATGCCGCGCGCGCCAAGCTCGGGCAATACACGGCCTCGCGCACCGCCTTCGACGACGTCTTGAAGATGCTGCATGTGTTGCGCGCCGGCGATGCACTGCCGAAGTTCAACGAGAAGCTGCCCGACAAGATCGCGAAGTTCGACGACGGCCAGGTCGCCCAGATCACCGCGCAGCTCGACGCCTTCAAAAAGGCCCATCCCCAGGCGCTGCCCTTCGCGCTGACGCTGGTGGCGCGACGCCTCAGGACGTCCTGGCAATTGGTGCGGCTTGCCACCCGAGCCGCTGCGAGCAAGGCCGCCGCAGACGTCGCCGCCACCCCCTATGCCTGCGTCGTTCACATGGTGCTCGACCGGCTCGACGACAAGCGCCTCGCGCTTCGTGTCGCACTCCGGCACAACCGGGTGCTGATCGCCCGCGACCTGCTCGCGGACATCTACGACACCGAATATGCGCTCAAGGTCCGCATCGACGGCATCGAGCAATGCGAATGGGGCGTCCGCCTCCAGCAATTGATGGACGCGATCGCGGCGCTGGTCTCCGCCGAGGTGAGCCGCTTCCCTGCCAATGTCGGCCACATTCTCGGCTCGCGGCGGCTGCGCAGCCACGACACGCTCGGCGGCAAGCTGTCCTATCTGGCCTGGAAGGGACGCGACGCGATGCAGGACGGTGCGGCGGCGTTCCGCAAATTGATCGGGCAAACCTAAAGCGTTTGAGCATGATCTTTCCGGAAAACCGCTGCACACTTTTCCGGATCATGCTCTAGACCCGGTTCGGCCACGAAAAACCGTGTGCCGCGCGGCTAGCGCGGCAGGCACAGGAAGCGATCCATGAATCGCCCTGACAGCACGAACCTGAACCACCAATACATCATTCGCCGCATCGACATAGCTGTAATCCTCGACAGCCCTCCACCGGCTCGCGGGAGCTTTAGCGCGAGTGCGGCAACGCGCGTGTGATGTGCTTCACATTCTCGGCCGCCGGCGCGGACCCGTTGTCGCAGAACCGTCGCGAGCGAAAGGCGGCGGTGCGCGCATCGCGGGAAGACGCAAGCGTGAAAGCCGCCGCCGATTCACGTTGCGCCGGCTTCATCGCCGCCTCGCGACAACCGCGCACGCGCGGCGAAGATTTCGTCGACAAATTAGCTCGAATTGCAGGGCTTAACGTTACTCAGATAATTCAAGAACGAAGTGAAGCTCTCCTTATTTGAACCCACGCTCCGCGTTTATGAAACCGTCACGGAACGGGAGTGGTGTACGATGAACGATGGGATGATTGAACTCGTCGGACGAAGGCCTGTGACCTTCGGACGGCGAAAGGTGACGCCGCGCGCCTGCGTGGCCGACAGCAAGCGTCACTTGCGGGCGTTCCTCAGCGAGATCCTCGAGGATCTCGGCTTCGTCACCTGCGAATGTGCCAGCGCCGACGAGCTGAAGACGGTGCTCGCGAGCGAATTGCCGGACCTCATCCTGCTCGGCGTCGCCGCCGACGGCATCGAGCCGGGACGATTCCTCGAAGTCCTGGTGCGTGAGGCATTTGCCGGCAAGGTTCTCGCCGTCGGCGCCCGCGATTCGATCATCGTCAAGGCCGTGCGGCAGGTCGGCGACGAATACGGCCTTGCGATGCTGCCGCCGCTGACCACGCCCTTTGCCGCGGAGACGCTGCGCGAGCGCGTTGCGATGCTGCTGCCGGAGGAGCCGGCGCCGAGCCCGGCCGTGCATGTCGGCGAGGCCTTGCATGCCGGCTGGCTCGAGCTCTGGTACCAGCCCAAGATCGACGCGCGCACGCTGGTGCGCAACGGCGCCGAGGCCCTGGTGCGGATGCGGCATCCGACGTGGGGCGTGGTGCCGCCGGCCTATTTCATCCCGGAGCCGCACGATCCGCATTTTCGCGAGCTGTCGGAGTTTGTGATCGATCGCGCCATGCAGGACTGGCACTATCTTCTGGAGCAACAAAGTCCGGTCGATCTCTCGATCAATCTTCCCGCCGCCTATCTCAGGGAGCCGCAGGCGGTGCGCGATCTCTGCCGCCGCGTGCCGACGCATCCGGCCTTCGGCGGATTGACGGTCGAGATCGACAGCGAGGAGGCGATCCGCGAGCTCGATTTCCTGGCCGAGGTCGCGCGCGAGGTCGGCCTGCACAATATCGGCCTGTCGATCGACAATCTCGGCGCCAACTGGCCGTCGCTGATGGACCTCGACAAGATTCCCTTCGTCAAGCTGAAGGCCGACCGGCAATTCGTCACCGGCAGCGGCGGCGATCGGCTGAAGCGCACAGTGTGCCGTCACATCGTCGAGCTGGCGCAGACCTTTGGCGCGCGCGCTGTGGCGCAAGGGGTCGAGAGCCGCGCCGACCTCATCGCGGCGAGCGAGATCGGCTTCGATGTCGTGCAGGGCTTTCTGTTCGGCAAGCCGATGCCGCTGAAGAAGTTCGCGAAGGCCGCGCTGACGCGGACGGTGATGGGATGAGCGCGCTCCCGGCCTTGAGAGCGCGCCCGTGCAATCCCGCAACTACGCCGTTGCCGCGCGGAGATCCGCCGTCGACCGCATCGCCGCTGGCTTGCTGGGCGCGCCGCTTTCGTCAGCCTGATCGAGGTGGAGCGCGAAACCGCGCGCCCCGGGAGCCTCGAGCCCGGCGCGGAGCTGCATGCTCGGAATGACGTAATCGCCGCCATTCTGGCGCCGATAGGGAATCGGCAAAGTCGTCGCGAGCGTTCTCATGCGCTCGCGCAGGCGTTCGGCCGTCGCGCCGAAAGCGGCTTCATCGAACCTGTCGGCCTGATAGGCCACGAACGGCGGCAGGACGTCATAGCCGGGATAATAAAGAATGCCGTGATTGATCGGAAACAGCAAGTCGTCGATCGGCCCGTTGACCCCGCGAGCGGAATAATGGTCCTGCCAGCCGCCGGCCGTCACGATCAGCATCGCGCGCTTGCCCGCCAAGGTCCCTTCGCCGTAACGGTCGCCCCAGCGCTTGTCGCTGTGCTCGCCGACACCATAGCCGAAGCCGTAGGCGAACACGCGGTCGACCCAGCCCTTGAGGATCGCAGGCATGCTGAACCACCACAGCGGAAACTGCAGAATCAGAGCATCCGCCCACAGCAGCTTCTCGATCTCGCCCTTGACGTCGGCGGTCAGCGTGCCCGCCTCGAACGCCTGCTTGGATGCCGCGGCGACCGCGAGACGCGCATCGACCGGCAGCGACGGAAAGTCGCCGCGGTCGACCTCGGACTTCCAGCCCTCGGCATAAAGGTCGGAGACCCGCACCTCGTGCCCCTGCGCCTCGAGCTCTCTGACGGCGACATCCCGGAGCGAGCCGTTGAGCGAGCGCTGTTCAGGATGAGCATAGACGATCAACACTTTCATGTTCGGGCACCATTGGATTGAGGATTGTGGCTCGGCAGATAGCGCGGTGGCCCGCGATCCGGTAGACGTAGCCGATGGATAAGATTGTGCCGGAAAATGGATAGGTCGGAGGTTACGCTCGAGCGCATGCGCAGCTTCGTGCGCGTCGCCGAGCGCGGAAGCCTGTCCGCGGTCGCGCGCGAGCTCGGGGTCGGCCAGTCCACGGTGACTCGGCACATTCGGGAGCTGGAGCAAGCGGTCGGCGTGCCGCTGCTCACCAGGACCACGCGCAGGGTCACCGTGACGGAGGAGGGCCGCAATTACTACGCGGGCTGCGTGCATATCCTGCGTCTGGTCGAGCAGGCCGGTGATGAAGCGCGCTCGACGCGCGGCGCGCCGGCCGGAACGGTCCGGGTCTCCTGCACCGCTGCGTTCGGCGTGCTCCACGTCAGCCGCTTGATCTTCGCCTTCCAGGACGCTTATCCGGAGGTGTCGGTCGACCTCAGCCTGACCGACGAGCGGATCGACCTCATCAGAGAGGGCGTCGATGTCGCATTGCGTTTGGGACCGCTCGCCGAAAGCTCGATGAAGCTGAAGTCGCTCGGGCAGTCGCGGCGGCTGCTCGTGGCCGCACCCGGCTATCTTGCCGCGCGTGGCCGGCCTGCGCGCCCGCAAGACCTCGCCAAGCACGAGGGCGTTCGGATGTCCAACATCGCCGGCAGCGATGTCCTCGTGCTGCAGGGGCGCCGCGGTGGCCGCCATGCGATCCCCTTCGAGGGGCGGCTGCGCCTTGATCACGGGCTCGCCGCGCGTGAGGCGCTCGCGGCCGGCCGCGGCATTGCGCCGGCGCATCTGTGGCTGGTCAGCGACCTGCTCGCGGACGGCAGCCTCGAACGCGTGCTTCCCGATTATTCGCCGCCGCCGGTGCCGCTGAACATGCTGATCGTGCCGGAGCGGTCCGGCATTGCGCGCGTGCGCCTCTTGGTCGATTTCCTCGCCGGGGAGATCGCGCGACTACCGGGGATCGAAAGGCCTCAATCCGGCAGGAAATAAAGCGAGCGGGTGGCCCTCAAGCAAAGCGCCGTGCGAAGAAGACGCAGGCGACGACGATCGCGGTCGCTAGAATCATGCTTCCCGCGACCGGCTCGCCCAGCAGCAAACCTGCGAGCGCCAGACCAAAGAACGGCTGCAGCTGCTGCAGCTGGCCGACGCGGGCGATGCCGCCGACGGCGAGCCCGCGGTACCAGAAGATGAAGCCGACGAACATGCTGAAGACGGAGACATAGGCGAGCCCGATCCAGGCGGGCACAGAGATGCCGCTCCAGACCGGCGGCCACGTCAGCACTGCGAGCACCAGCATCAAGGGCAGCGCGAGCAGCAGCGCCCAGGAGATCACCTGCCAGCCGCCGAGGCGGCGCGACAGCGCGGCGCCCTCGGCATAGCCGAGGCCGCACAGCACGATCGCGGCGACCATCAAGAGATCGCCGGTGAGCGAGGCCGCGTCGTCGCCGGTGAGGGCAAAGCCGGCCACCGTGGCGCTGCCGAGACCAGCGAACAGCCAGAACAGCGGCCGCGGCCGCTCGCCGCCGCGTAGCACGCCGAAGATCGCGGTCGACAGCGGCAACAGGCCGATGAAGACGATGGAGCGCGCCGAGGTGATGTGCTGGAGCGCGAGCGCCGTCAGCAGCGGAAAGCCGACCACGACGCCGATGGCGACGATGGTGAGCGAGGCGAGATCACGGCGCTGCGGCCGCGCCTGCCGGAGCACGGCGAGCACCGCCGCCCCGATCAGCGCCGCGATGACCGCGCGCGCCGAGGTCAGGAACAGCGCCGAGAAGCCGCCGACCGCCACCCGCGTCGCCGGCAGCGAGCCGCTGAAGATGATGACGCCGAGAAGCCCGTTGCCCCAGCCGCTGGCCGAAGAGTGCATGTTGGTCTCGCTTGGGTAGGGGCCGGCGGATCGGGCCGCGGCGGTTGAACGCGTCGCGTGATGGCATGGAACAACAAAAGTTCGAAAACAACCCCATGCACAGTAGACGGGGGTTGCAAGATCAATGGGTTAGGTGGGGGGCGGGATCGGGCGCGCGTCGGGCGGGGTTTCGGGAGGCAAAAAGTCTAGTAAACGTGGTTTGTCGCGGCTGTTCGGCGCATCGGTGCAAGCCGACGAGATTGGCGGCGAGCGGTGTCGCCCATTCCGAATGACGTCTCCTGTCATTTGCTTCGTCGGGCAAAACAGGAGCATAGTGGCATCATCGCAGGAGGTCGGACAGGCAGGGCTTTCGCCCGGGTCTCTTGAAGGCGTCTGCCGCCGGACGGTGCGCGTTTTGTGCACTGTCAACGCAACATCCAGTACCGCTCAGGCGAATTGAGAATAGCGGGAAAGCTGAAAGAACGGTTCTGCCTGATAGGACGGATCGGTGGCAAGGCGAGCAAGCCTTTGCCCGATGGCGGGCGCGAACTTCGCACCGTGGCCCGAACACGCGGAGCAGACGATCAGGCGGGAATCCGGCCAGCGATCGATGATGAATTCCTCGCCCGCGTCTAGCAGGCGGTCGGCGGGCGCACTATTGGTGTAGAGGCAGACGTCGCGATCGATGATCGGCCCGGCCGCGCCGGGGACGAGGGCGGCCAATGCTTCGCCGATCGGGCGGAGCTCGGCATCGGTGGCCTGCGGACCCCAGTCGTCGGGGCCGACCACGGGCCCGTGGTTGTGAGGCGCAGCTTTGACGCCGCGCTGTTCGAAGTCCGGAAAGCCGTAGACCGTATCGTTCGGACCTCGGTCCAGAATGAAGATCGGGAAACGACCGAGCGCCACAGTGTCGGGGCGGGCCGGATCGAACCAGCCGACCGCCTGTCGGGTCACGTTCAGCAGCGCGCCTAGTCGCGGGAGCGCGCGACCGAGCCATGGGCCCAGCGCCAGTATAGCCCGCTCGGCGAAGAACTCTTCGGTCGCTGTGCGGATCGACACGCCGTCGCGGTGCGGCGCGAAGCTCGCGCGTTCCGCAATCACGCGGTTCCCGGCGCGTGCGCGCATCAGTTTCATGACCACCTCGGTCCGCAGGATCGCGCCGCCGTCCTGGACGACGACGTCCCAATCGTCAGGCAGGGTGAAAGCCGGAAATTCCTTGTTCGCTTGAGCCGCGGTCAACATCGGATCCGGCCGCCCATTCGCGATCGCGGCCGCGCCCGAGGACGCCACCATGGCGGAGCCGGGGCGGCCGGCCTCCAAAACAGGGGTTTCCGTCAGAACCGTTTGACCGCTTTCGCTCTGCAGCCGGATCCAGCCGGCATGAGCCTCGTCGCTCAGGCTGGTGTAGTTGGGGTTTTCGAAATTGAAGCGACGGAAAATGCGACATGAACCATGTGACGAGCCTCGATCCGAACCTGCTGCGACAGGGTCGAAGCCGAGCGCATCGACGCCGGCATCCAGCAATGCGCCCAGCGCTGCTCCGCCCATGAGCCCCAGACCCAGCACGGCAACTTCGCATTTTCGCATGAAGGCCTCGCGAGCGATGCTACGACGCGCCGATCATCTTGGTGATTTCGCGGGTTGACAAGGTCGACGGGAGGGCGGTTACGGCCGGCATCGACAACGCCGTATTAGATCAATGGTGCCGCATCGGCGCCATCAGGTCCGTTCCTGTCATCGATGGCCTGCTCGCGGCGACGGCGCTAATGCACGATCTGACGCTGGTGACGCGGAATGATCGGGACGTTGCGGGGCTGGGGGTGAGGGTGGTGAATCCTTTCGAGTGACGGGCATATTGCTCATTGCAGGCCCAATTCAGTCGCGCTTGCCAAACGGCCTTATCATTCGGCGCATTGTCGCCCTAGCGGCCGGTTTTCGAATCACACTGAGTACCCGTTTGACCCGTCGGGTAAAACAGGAGCATGATGCCATCATTGCAGAGCGTACGATTGACAAGGTCCCCCTAGACATTCGGAACATAGGCAATCCGCTTCCCTTCAGCGTCATCCTGGAAGCAACCTAAGGGCTGCGCGGCCTCGACAGGCGCGGCGCTCCTACGTCGAGAAGAAACTGAGCAAAACCCGAGACGGAGATGAGGCTTGAAGAAGATCGGGCGCAGCGACATCATCGGACAGAGAGGCATGTCTCTCATCGAGGGGGTCGTGCTTTCGATGGGCTTTATGTTCTACCCGACTGGTGGCGTTGAAGCGGGCATAGACGGCTTCATCGAGTTACGCGACACCGATACCGGCGAAGTAGGTAATTTGCTCCTGCAGGTACAGGGTAAGGCGACGGAGCGCGAACGACTGCAGGGCGACACAGGGGATACGTTCGAATTCCCATGCTCGGACGCTGACATTGCGTATTGGACCCAGGGCACGGCTCCGGTTCTTCTGATAGTCGCTTCGCTGA
This sequence comes from Bradyrhizobium sp. CCBAU 45321, assembly GCF_028128975.1. Classification (NCBI taxonomy): domain Bacteria; kingdom Pseudomonadati; phylum Pseudomonadota; class Alphaproteobacteria; order Hyphomicrobiales; family Nitrobacteraceae; genus Bradyrhizobium; species Bradyrhizobium sp. CCBAU 45321. The sequence continues at coordinate 389,082 of NZ_LFKZ01000126.1, read as the reverse complement.
ACGAGGGGAAAGCCTACTGGAAATCGATCAAGGAGTGGTTCGCCGACCCAGAGCGCATGAAGTCCCGCAAGGTCGTATTCGACAAGGCCAAGGACGAATTCACGCGAGCCTCCAAAGCTGCGCTGGTGTCGGTCGCAGCAGCGGTCAGGCCGGGCGCCTCGGGACCGAGCGTGAGGAAGAGCGAACAACTTCTCTCGAACCTTCTGGGGGTAAATTTCGCATCTAAGCTCTACTGGGCTCCGACTCCGCAATCGAACGATAAGACATTCGGAACTGCGCTCAGGGAGTTGGAGAAGAACGCGGGCAGCGAGTGGATCGTAAGGTCCAAATCGGTTCTGTCATTCCATCCCTTAGATGAATGGCCCTGGAATAAGCTCTGCGAATGGGAAGCTATGGAGGAATTCGACGTCGAAGAGTGGTCGAACAGCGATGACGAGGACCGGCAGCGCGACTTTGTAGCTCTCCTGAACAGGGCCATCGGCGAGTTCGTCAGACCGCAACTTTATCACGATCGCGATTCGGGTGTCTTCTATTTCCGAAAGCCGCGGGAACGGGACAACCTGAACTTCGCTTATCGCAGCCTGCAGAACACGACCACACGGCGCGTAGTGGGCCGCTACGGCAAGAAGAAGATAGATCCAACGAGGGCAGCTTACTGGCGCCATTCCGGCTTCATGCACCGCTTTGTCAAAATGGCTGGAAAGTGGCTCGTCGAAATTACCCCGACATACCACTTCACGCACAACGGCGAGGATGCGGACGCATTCGCAGGCGAGAGGCTCAAGAAAATCAAGGAGATCGAAAATAATGCCGCCGTAATGGGACAATTCGTGATGTGGCGCGATTTTCTCCTTACACATCGCACCGAGGATCTGCTTACTCAGCGCTATCCCTTTCTCTCCTTCAGCGCGACGGACCTGTTGGAGCTCGACATCGGCGTTCCGGACGAGCTCTGGAAATCGCAGGAATCGGATCCGTCCTCGCCACTGTTCGAATACGCGCTCTCCGGCGAGACCGTAGAGGACGTCTCGTGAAGCTGACTCATCTTAGCGAGCCGAAACTCGAGTTCGGGGGCGCGTTCCGACATCCCGACATACGCTTCGGAATCATGGACTATGGTCCGTTCGACGCGGGAATGGAAGGGGCGCCGAGACGCATCAAGCTGGGCATCGTTGGCAGCGCGGAAACCGTGGAAGGCACTGCGAAACTGATCGAACGATTCGCCACGGGCTTTCCGGCAAAGCAAAGCCGTCAGCCCAATCTATTTCCGCCGTTTCCCGGTGTGGATTTTGAAACCACGTTCCGGTGCGAGTTCATCACGTCTAGCGAGTTGCAGCGCGTGATGCCACCTCGCGAGATCGCAAGATTGGCCGCAATACCCGGGCAGCGGGAGGTCACTCAGGCGACCGTCGAAACCATCTCGACCGAGATCAGCGCCCTGTCCGAACGCACGGTGAAGCCGGACGTCGTTCTCGTCGCGTTGCCCGTCGAGATCATTGAGCGCACCTACAATGCGCGCGAAGTCGTCGGAAATGATGACGACGACGTGACGGAGGCAGGACCGACTCTGGACTTCCGTGGTATGCTCAAGGCCGCCTGCATGCGATTGAGGCTGCCAATTCAGTTGCTTTGGCCGACGACTTTCGATCCTTCGTTTAGGATTCCGAGAAAGCTGAAAGAGAGTAGCGAGAGGCGAACCCAAGATCCCGCCACCATCGCTTGGAATCTCTTGACGGCGACCTACTACAAGGCGGGAGGTTTGCCTTGGCGCCTATCTCGCGACGCGCGGCAGTTACGTACTTCTTTCGTCGGGCTGAGTTTCTACCGGTCCTTGGACGGCGAACAAGTTCACACAAGCACGGCCCAGATGTTCGATGAGCGCGGCGAGGGCTTGATCCTACGCGGCGGCCGGATGGTAGAAAGTGAGGAAGATCGCAAGCCGCACCTAACCGCAAGCGACGCATATGAACTACTGCGAAATTCGCTCAAGGTGTTCAGGGATCAGCACGGGCATTGGCCGGCCCGCGTCGTCCTTCACAAGACATCACGGTTCGACCGCAACGAACTCGACGGCTTCCACAAGGCGATCGACGAACGCGATATCGACTATGCGGATTTCGTTTGGGTACAGAAGTCTATGACCCGCCTCTATCGGCTCGGCGTCTATCCGCCGCTCCGCGGTACGCTGCTTCGCATCGACAAGGACCAAGCACTTCTCTACACGCGGGGCAGCGTCGAATTCTTCCGCACCTATCCGGGGATGTACGTTCCACGGCCCCTGATGCTGCGCTGCCAAGCACTGGGGCAGCCGCTTCAACACGTGGCGGAGGAGACGCTTGCGCTCACTAAGATGAACTGGAACAATACGCAATTCGACAACGGTATGCCAATTACGATCGCCGCGGCGAGGCACGTGGGCGAAGTACTGAAGTACGTTCCGGAAGGCGTGGAGATCGCGCCTAGATACAGCTTCTACATGTGAATGATGCGTCCAATTCGGAAACGGCTCGCCGCGTGCAACCGGTCGATGTTTCTGCGCAGCGCGCGGGAGCAGGTCTCGCCCCGAGCGGCGTCCACCTGAAGAATCTTCAAGGTGCACATCAGTATGGCGGAGAGGGAGAAGGGTTCGAACCCCGCGATGGCCTGCACCTACCCCGCGTTACGAGTGCGGTGCACTCAACCACTCTGCCACCTCCCCTGAAGGCGCCATTGAGAGACTGCGGACCCTCTCGCAAGCGGAAGAGGTGAACAAACGCCGCGGCAATCGATCCACCCAATCCCATCCCGCCCTAATACAACGGCTCCTCATACACCCGCTCGCCATCCAGCAGCAGCCGCTTGATCGCCGCGCGGCCGGAGGGCAGCACTGCGGCGACGATCCGGAGCTTCTGCTGGTTGCGGGCATCCTCGAGCTTCTTGCCCTCGCCTTCGGGCACGAAATAGCTTTCGAGGCCGTATTTGATCGGCAGCTTGTCGCAGAAGCGGCGCCGGTCGTCGCCACAGGATCCGCCGTAATTTCCGACGCGGCCGCGGATCAGCACTTCGGGGGCGGTGACGGGGACAGGCTCGGGATGCACCGATACGGCTTGATAGAGGCCGTTCGCATTGGGCGCGAGCTTGACGAAGATTTCGGGATGGCGCGCATCGGCGGGCTTGCCGGCGAGCGGGCCGGCCGGCACTTGCGAGATCTCGTAGCTGAGGACGACATAGTCGCCGCGCAGGAGATCGCGGGGATCGACCGGCTGCGTCTGCAAGGTCACCTCGACGCCTTCGCGCAGGATCTGCATGCGGTCGGCCACCATCAGCGCCAGCAACGCAGATTGCAGAAGGACGGCGGTGCCGAACAGCACGGCTTTGGGGATGCGCTGCCAGAACGCGGTGAGCGAAGCGATCAGCCCTTTCATCGCGCGGTCCTCGGCAGCATGCGGCCCATCGCGGTGGCAAAGGCGACGGCTGCGACGCCCGCCACTGCCAGGAAGACCGAGCGGCGCAGCAGCGAGCCCTTCACGGCCCAGGTGATGCCCGCGACCACGCCGGCGATGCCGAGCCAGCCGGCGACGATGCGCGGGCGCACATCGTCGAGCATGCCTGATACGACGAGGCACAGCATGGCTGAGAGCAGCGCGGCATAGGCGAACCAGGGCTCGCCGGCCGCAGGCGCCGGCCACAGCGGCGCGGCGAGCAGCACGAGGGCGATCGCGCCTGCCGCCAGCACTTCACCGGGGCGGCGGGTGAGCGCGGCGGACGCAAGCGCAAGGATCACGCCGGCGGCGCCGCAGACGATCGCCCACATCGGCTGCACTGAGGCCTTCGCGGTCCTGACGTGGATGATGTCGTCGACGGTCGTCACTTCGAGGAAGGCAACGCCAGCCAGCGACAGCGCGCCATAGACCGACAGCACGCCGCCGAGGCGGAGCGCGCGCGGCGACGATGTCGCGGCGACCGCGAGCCCGGCGCCGAACGCCAGCGCCGCGCCGTTGGCGAGCAGGAAGGACGGCTGGGCGCCATCGAGCTCGAAGCGAAGCGAGGTCGCGATCCACCACGGCAGCAGCGCGAGCGCGACGAGATGGGCCGCGACGCGCGAATTCCAGGCGAAGGCCGTCGCGGCGGCGACGAGCCAGACGATCAGGAACGGAAGATGCAGGATTTCGGGCGCATCATAGGTCCGCATGCAGGTCCAGATCGAGGCGGCGACGAGGCCGACCGCGAGCGCGCCGCGCGAGCCGGTCAGAAGCGCCGCGGCAAACGCGCCGATTGACCACAGCAGCATGCCGCCGGCAAAATCCTCGCCGAGATGGTACATCTGCCCGACCAGCGCGATACCGGCACCGAAGATGATGGCACCGACGCTGGCGCAGAGATCGGCGAGAACGTCGCGGCCGCGCGCGGCAAACCACGCGCCGAGGCCGCCGGCGAGGACCATTCCGGCGATCAGGATCGCAAACCGCGCCAGGCGCGCGATCTCGGTCCAGTGCGCCGCCACGAAGGCGAGGAACGCCGCGGCGATCAAGAGGCCGCCGAGGATGCCGACGACCACGGCGATGCTGATGCCGGGCGGAAGCGGCGGCAGCGCAGTGCGGATGGCGGCGGCCGCCGCCGGCGCAATCACGCCGTCGGCCTCCCATCGCGCAAGATCGGCTTCGAGGCGCTGCCGGTAGGTTTTGTCGAACATCGTGGTGGGGTCACCTGGGATCGCGCCGGATGGCGGGACCTTGCTAGGTCGGATCGTGCGGGCGATGGGTTCAACCGGGCACTGTCTGCGGGCTTGCTCCGCCTCTCCCGCTTGCGCAGCCGCCCTATTGGGCCGGCGCAGGAATACGCCGCAGGACGTCGTCATAGGGTGCGAGGTCGAGATAGGCCGTGACCTCCGCCGCCTTGCCGTCCTGCATCAGCAGGATCCACGCATAGCTGTTCGCGTAAGGCTTGCCGTCGCGCGCCACGCCGCTGCCTTGCCAATGCGCGATGACGTGGTCGCCATCAGCGAAGATCCTCACGGAAGTGGGGCGGACCGGTGTCGACAACCGGCTCGCGAACGGGCGGACCGCGCGATCGATGAAGACATCGCGGCCTCTGAACTCGCCGGCGCTTGGACCGGATCCCCTAATGCGCCAGACAACGTTCTCGTGCAGCAGGTCATTGAAGAAGGTGGTGCCTCCCGCCGCCCATCGATCGAACGCATCAGTGACGATCCGCTTGTTGTCGTCCTGCACGGAATTGGCCTGTCCGCAAGGTGCGGCCGTCGTCAGGGTGGAAGCGGTGACGATGACCGCGTAGACGCAGGACGCAAGCGCGCGGTTGAGCATGGTTGTCATTGGTGTCTCCCTTTCTGGTGCAACATGTCGTCTGCCCCGAAGTGATGCACGCAGGTCGGTCGCGTCGTTGCTCGACCTACCCGCGCCGCGCGACGGCGGCGCCGCCAAAGATGAGCTGCTCGACCATCGGGCGGCGCAGGAAGCGGCCTGGAAAAATGGGATCGGGCGCGGTCGCCTGGTCGAGGCGCGCCATCTGTTCAGGCGACAGCGATATCCCGACCGCACCGAAATTGTCTTCCGCCTGCTCCAGCGTGCGGGCCCCGATCACCGGCGCGGTGACTGCAGGATTGGCCAGCGTCCATGCGATGGCCACCTGCGAGGACGTGGCGCCGAGCTCCCAGGCGACGGATCGCACCACCTCGGCCGCGTCCAGCGATCGCTCGTTGAGAAGGCCTGAGGAGGCGATGATCGAGGCGCGCGTCGTTCCGACGGCGCGTTCCTGGGAATCCCTGAGATCAGCCCTTGTGTACTTGCCGGTGAGCACGCCGCCGCCAAGCGGCGACCAGGGCAGCACGCCGAGGCCAAGGCTCGCCGCCAGCGGAATGAGCTCATGCTCGATGGTGCGCTCGACCAGATTGTATTCGATCTGCAGGGCAACGAAGGGCGACCAGCCGCGCAGGTCTGCGATCGTCTGCAGCTGTGCAATGCGCCAGGCCGGCGTGTTGCAGATGCCGACATACAAAACCTTCCCGCTGCGCACGAGATCGTCCAGGCTGCGCATCACCTCATCCGGCTGCGTCGTCCCATCCCAGCCGTGGAGATAGAGCAGGTCGATGCGATCGGTGTCGAGCTGCCGCAGGCTCTGCTCCACGGAACGAACCATGTTGAGCCGGTGGTTGCCGCCGGAATTGGGGTTGCCGGGATCGCGGGCCATGGTGAACTTGGTGGCGAGCACGAGACGGTCGCGCTTGTCGCGGGCGAACTGGCCGACGAGGCGCTCGGACGCGCCGTTGGTGTAGTTCACCGCGGTGTCGATGAAATTGCCGCCGCGGTCGACGTAGAGGTCGAATATCCGGCGCGCCTCGCCGGCATCGGCTCCCCATCCCCACTCGGTCCCGAAGGTCATCGTGCCCAGGGCAAGGGGAGATATGCGCAGGCCGGAGCGGCCAAGCAGGCGGTATTGATCGAGCGACGTCATCAGAGCCTCCTTCGTATGGCTCGGAGATAGTCCCCGCTGAGAGGTGAGAGAAGTTGGCCAATGATGACTGGGGTGGTAAGCCTAGCTAACCAATGAGCACCGACCTGAACCTCGTCGCCGTCTTCATCGCGGTCGCGGAAGCGAAGAGCTTCCGTGGCGCCGCCGAGCGGCTAGGGGTGACCCGATCCGCCGTGAGCCAGGCCATCCGACGCATGGAAGACCAGCTGGGCGTGGCTCTCGTGCAGCGAACGACGCGCAGCGTCAGTCTGACCGAAGCCGGCCTGCGCTTGCACGAGCGCGTGGCCCCGGCGGTCGCCGAAGTCGAACGGGCGATCAACGGCGCCCGCGACCGGGACGCGCAGCCGACGGGGCAGCTGCGCCTCGCCGTCTCGTCGATCGCCGAGCGATTCATTCGCGGTCCGTTGCTGGCCGAGTTCACGCAGGCCAATCCCGGCGTGCAGGTCGACGTGACCGTGACCGATGAGGAATTCGACATCGTGGCCGAGGGCTTTGATGCCGGCGTCCGGCTAGGCGAAGTGATCGAGCAGGACATGATCGCCGTGCCTGTTTCGGGCGATCAGCGCCAGCTGGTGGTGGCAGCTCCGGCCTATCTGGAGCGGTTCGGCGCGCCCTCGCACCCGCGCGAGCTCTCACAGCATTGCTGCATCGGCTGGCGGCCGGCGCCGCACGTCGCCCCCTACCGCTGGGAATTTGCGGAAGGGGGGCGCGAGTTCGATGTCGCGGTGGAGCCGAGGATCACGACGAACGACATGTGGGTGATGGTGCGGACCGCCTGCGCGGGCGGCGGGCTGACCTTCGGCATGGAGGAGACGTTCAGGCCGTATATCGAACGCGGAGAATTGGTGCCCCTGCTGCAGGAATATTGCCCGTTCTTCCCCGGCTTCTTCCTCTACTTTCCGGATCGGCGGAATCTTCCGCCGAAGCTGCGCGCGCTGGTCGATCACGTGCGTTATCGGCCGGGCGGAAAGCGATAACTAGTTCGCCTTGATCCCGGCCTCGCTGATCAGCTTGCCCCATTTCGTGCTTTCGCTGTCAATGAAGCGGCCGAACTGTTCGGGCGAGGTCGGCGCAGGCTCCGCGCCGAGGGTCCGGATCTTCTCCGCCACGGCAGGATCCTTCAGCGCCTTGGTGAAGGCCTCGTTCAGCCGGGCGATGACCTCCGCAGGCGTGCCGGCGGGAGCAACGAGCCCGAACCAGCCGACGGATTCGAAACCGGCAAGGCCGCTCTCGGCCAGCGTCGGCACGTCGGGCAGGGATGACAGGCGGCGCGCGGAGGACACGCCGATCGCGTTGAGCTTGCCGTCGAGGATCAATTGTCGCGATGCCGGAATATCCAGCACCGCGAACGGGACATGGCCTGCGAGAACATCGACCGCCGCCGGCGCCGTCCCGCGATACGGCACCAGCTCCATCGCGATCCCGCTTTTCTGAGTGAACAGCGCGGCGGTCAGATGCATCGCCGTGGAGTTGCCGCCATGCCCGATCGAGAGCCCACCCGGCTTCGCCTTGGCGAGCGCGATCGTCTCCGCAGGTGTGCGCGCCGGGATGTTCGCGGATGCGACCAGCACAAAGGGAATTTCCGCGAGCAGGCTGATGGGCGCGAGATCCTTCAGCGCGAACGGCATGGAGGCATTGAGGTGCGGATTCACCGTCAGCGCGCCTGCCGGCGCCACGCCCAGCGTATAGCCGTCGGGCTTCGCCTGCGCGACCGCGGCCATGCCGATGTTGCCGCCGGCGCCGGCGCGGTTCTCGATCACCAGGCCCTGCTTGAGCTCGGCGGTGACCAGCGGCTCGAGCGCGCGGATGACCGTGTCGGCGCTGCCGCCGGGCGGGAAGGTCACGATGATCTTGATCAATTGCTCGGGATAGGCGGCTCGGGCTGCCGCCGGCGGCAACAGTGCGAAAGCGGCGGCCGTCAGCGCGGCCAGGATGCGGCGTCTTGCAACGTGAAACACGGTCTCCTCCTTGCGTTCTGTTCTTGAAACCAACCTGGCGAGCTGCGCCGCCAGGCCGTCCGCTCGTGTCGTCTTACGCCGCAGCACCGGTGATACGGGCCAGCAGGCCCAGCGGATTGTCCGGCGCGGACTGCCCGCGCCAGGCGATGTGCTGGTCGGGCCGCGCCAGCACGAGCTTCTCGACATAGGCGCCGTTCGCCTCCTCAGGCGCAATGTCGACCAGCGCGAGCGGCACGCCACGCTCCTTTGCAGCGTCTTGCAGCCGCGTCACATCGATTGCCGGGTCGAACCGCAGCAATGTGTAGCCAGGGCCGAAGGCGTCGTAGAGCGAGCGTCCGTCGCGCAGGAACAAATGCGGCGCGCGGGCGCCGGGCACGGTGGAGGGCGTGAAGCTGCCCATCGCGTAAGGCGGCGGCGTCTCGCCGTCATAGGCGATGATCGGCGAGGCATCGTAATAGTAGCCGAAGTTGAGGCCGGCGCAGCAATATTGCTGCACGTTGAGATCGTAAGCGGCTTTCGCCAGCGCCGCGCGCGCCGCGTGGCCGCGCGGCGTGTCATCCTCGATCTCGGCGGACACGCCGCCGCGCTGCGCCATCATCTTCATCGCATGGTCCATCGCAAAGCGCGACACCTGCTCGGTGATGGGCTGGCGCTCCGCCTCATAGGCATCGAGGATCTCAGCCGGCGCCCAACCGTTCAGATGCGCGGCCAATTGCCAGCAGAGATCGACGGCGTCCGCGATGCCGGCATTCATGCCGTAGCCGGCATAGGGCATCCACAGATGCGCGGCGTCGCCGCAGATGAAGACCCTGCGGTCGCGGAAGCGGTCGGCCACGAGGCGCCGTCCGACCCAATCCTCCTTGCTGAGCACGCGGTATTCGAAGCGCGCGTCGACGCCGAGGATGGCACGGATGGCCCAGTCGCGATCGACCGAGTCGAACTCGGGCTCATCCGGCTTCAGATGATTGTGAATCAGCCAGCGGTCGTGGCCGTCGATCGCAACAACGGTGCCGGAACGGCGCGGATTGAGCGAGAGCACCATCCAGGCCGGCTTGTGCGCCCCCATCAGCTCTTTCAGTTGCGGCGCTTCGATGAAGGTCGACTGCACGCGCTGGATCACCGGCGTGCCGGACAGGCTGGCACCGATTGCTTTTCTGACGAAGGATCGGCTGCCGTCGCAGCCGATCACGAAGCTGGCTTCGATGCGGAGCGAATTTCCGCTGTCGAGATCGCGCGCCAGCGCGACGACATGGTCGTCGTGCTGCTCGATGTCTGTGATTTCCGTGCGCGCCAGGATCTTGATGCGTGATTGCGCCGCGGCATGGCTGAACAGGATCGGCTCGAGATAGACCTGGTTGATTCGGTGCGGCGGCTCTGGCGTCGGCCACCAAGTGTCGGGGCCACCGGTCGCGCTATAGCGGCGCGCACGGGAGGGAATGTCGATGCGGCAAAGCTCGATCCCGGTCGCCGCGGTCCGATAGGAGCAATCGTTGGGAAAGTCCGCAGGGAGCCCCGCATCGCGCAAGCGGGCGGCAATTCCGAGCCGCCGAAAAATCTCCATCGAGCGCGCCGACACGTGATTGCACTTGACGCTGGGCGGATCGCCGGCGTGGCGGATTTCCGCGACGACGACATCGATTCCGCGCGAAGCGAGATCCATCGCTGCGGTCAATCCGACGGGCCCGGCCCCCACCACCAGCACTTGCGCTCTCATGCTCGCTCCAATCCTTGCCGCGGATTCTTTCCGTCCGCACAGCATGCATTTTATTGCAGGTCCGTTTATGCGATAAGTCGGAAAGAACTCATCAATTCATGAGCTTTCCAGATGAATGTTACACTGCGCCAGTTGCGGGTCTTCACCGGCGTGTACCGCACGCGCAGCATCACGCGGGCCGCCCGCGAGCTCGGCATCACGCAATCGGCGGCGAGCCTGTTGATCCAGCAGCTCGAGGCCGAGCTCAGCGTCAAGCTGTTCGACCGCTCCACGCGTTCGGTGCAGCCGACGCTGGCCGCCGACGAAGCGTTCGCCACTGCCGAGCGCATGCTGAGCGATGCGCAAGGCTTGTCGCGCCGCATGCGTGATCTCGCGCAGGCCCGCGCCGGCCGGGTCGTGTTCCTCGCCTCGGCCGGCACGGCATCGGCGCTGCTGCCCATGGTGCTGGCGAAATTCCGCGCTGGCCATCCCGACATCGAGATCGACATGCGCGACGTCGCCGCCGACGATCTCGTGCCACGGCTGAGCACGACCGATGCCGAGTTCGCGATCGGCAGCGTGGAGGGCGAATTCGCGGACATGACGATCGAGACGCTGACGAGCGGCCGCCTGAGCGCGATCGGCCGTCGCACCGCGGACTTCGCCGCGCGTCGGTCCCTGACCTGGGACGAGCTGGTGCAACTGCCCACCATCGCGATGCGCAGCGAGACACGCATCCGCATGCAGATCGATCAGGCCCTGAGCGCGCAGGGCAAGCGCCTCGATCCGACATATGAAGTGACCCTGATCAACACCGCGCTCGCCATGACGGCGCAGGGCCTCGGCCTCGCCATCCTTCCCGCGACGATGCTGCCAGCCGACCAGTTCCCGACACTGATCGCAAGACCGCTGGTGCGCCCCGCCCTCACCCGCCCCGTGTCGCTGCTGCAGCGCCAGGGCCGGACGTTGTCGCCGGCGGCGCAGGCCTTCGTGGCGACGGCGCGGATGGTGCTGGCGGGCCGAACGGCACCGGCATCAGGCTGATTTGACGGAGCTATTGCGGGAAGCTGGTCGTTGAGCTGGCGGAGAGGGAGGGATTCGAACCCCCGATAGGCTTGCACCTATGCCGCATTTCGAGTGCGGTGCATTCAACCACTCTGCCACCTCTCCTGAAGGCGCCATATTAGGAGCTGGGCCCCTGTGGTTGGGGGCGTTAATAGGCGAGGATGGCGGGCCAGACAAGGCGCGAACGAGCAAAATCCGCTGCCTCTTTTGCCCCGCGCCCGCCGCCTCTGGAAGGAACTGCCATGGAGCATCTCACGATCTCGGCCAATGGCGCCGATTTCCACCTGGTCCGCGCCGGACAGGGAAAACCGCTGCTTTTGCTGCATGGCTGGCCCGAATTCTGGCTGACCTGGGAGCCGGTGATATCGAGGCTTTCGGACCGGTTCACGCTTGTCGCGCCTGACCTCCGCGGCTTCGGCGACAGCGACAAGCCGGATGGCCCTTACGGGCCGGACGGCCATGCCGCCGACATGCTGGCGCTGATGGACCGGCTCGGCATCGACCGATTCGGCGTGGTCGGCCACGATGTCGGCGGCGCTGTCATGCAGCCGCTGGCCCGGCGGGCGCCCGAGCGGCTCGCGGGACTCTTCTTCTTCGATTTCGTCTATCCCGGGATCGGAGCGCGGATGGCGGCACCCGATCGGCTCAACCACATCTGGTACCAGTCCTTTCACCAGATGGAGATGGCGCCACAGCTCATCGGTGCGAGCCGGGAGAGCTGCCGGCTCTATATCAGCCATTTCCTCAAAGGCTGGGCGCACCGGACAAACGCCTTCGACGAGGTGCTGGACGCCTTCACGGACAATTTCCTGAAAGACGGCAACCTCGCCGGCGGCTTTGCGCATTACCGCGCCTCGCATGCCGGGCGCGTGGCGATGATGAAAGGCGAGGCGCCCAGGCTGCCGCCGATCGTGGTGCCGACCTGCGTGCGCTGGGCCGAGCACGATCCGCTGTTTCCCTTTGGCTGGACCGACCGGCTGTCCGAAACCTTCAGCGATCTCGACCTCGAGATGTTTCCCGGTGTCGGCCACTTCCCGCATCGGGAAAATCCGGATCGCGCGGCACGCGAGATCGCCGCGTTCTTTCAGCGTGTGGGGTGGAGCTGAGGAGAAAAACGGGGTGGGACCGCCAGACGCGGTAAACACTGGCGGTCCCGTGCCGCTCATTGAAATACTGGCCGTGAAGGGCGGCTTCGCCGGCCGAGTGGAAGCGACGATTCGACCCTAGCGTGCGGCGGGCGGTCCGCAACGCAATCCGGTCCTTAACCTAACCGGTCAAGGTTACTCCTTGTCCGCTTTACCTTTTTTCTTCCCGTTCTCCGTGGAATCCCGGTCCTTGCCGTTGCCTTCCTTGCGGCGGTTGGTGAAGCGCGCGTTGCCAAGTCCGGTGCCGATAGTGAGCACGCCCCAGCGCTGGACATGCTGCATGAACGGCACTTCCGACAGACCCTGCACCACGCCGTCATTGTGCATCAGGATCGCGGTGTCGTGCCCGCCAATCTGGGGAATCGCCTCCACGAGGCTCGCCGGCAGGTTGAACTTGCTGCTTTCCCAATTGCCGGGCAAGTTCTGCGCGCCCTTCTCGATCGAGCCGTTGGCAGCGATCACACCGGGACAGGCGATGCCGATGAAGGGTGCGAGCTTGAAGCCTTCGTTTTCGGCTTGCGTGACCAGCCCCTTCAGCATCTTGGTGAGCCGCTTCACCGCGCCTTCGCGGGTCGGCTCGTCGTCGGCATGACGCCACAGCTCCGAATGCACCACCTTGGCCTTCGACAGGTCCTGGGCCTTTTTCCAGCCGGTCTCGACGACGCCGCAGCGGATGTTGGTCCCGCCGATGTCAACAGCGAGAATGCTGTCATAGGCCTCGAAAATCCAGGACGGCGCGAGGTGCAGGGCTCCGATCAGGCCGGCATCGTCAGGATCGAAGCGGATCGGCACCAGGTCGACCTTGAAGCCTTCCGATTTCAGGATGATCTCGGCCCGGGCAATGGCGATCTCGCCGAGCCGGCTAGCGCGAAAGCCGCCCCCGACCACGATGCATTCGGTCTTGGCCCAGGCCTTGGTCTTGAGGAACCGCCGCGTGACGTAGGCGAGCTCCTGCGCAAAGTCCTCGATCGCGCTGTGCACGACGGCGGTCGCCTCGGTATCGTCGCCGACCAGAACGGCATCCAAGACCTTCTTGCTGATCTTGTCGGACGGCTCGTCGCCGAACGGATCCTCGCCGCTCTTGCGCAACGGCTTGCGCCATTCCTCGAGGATGTCGCGAAAGGCGCCCTTGCTGGCGCGGTCGCCGAGAAAGCCGTCCTCGTCCTTGATCTCGATGTTGAAGCTGTCGACATCGACCGACGGCAGCCGTTCGGCGCCATGCTGGGCGATGCCCGTTGTTTTGACCAGTTCGTCTGTTGCCATGAGAGCCCTTGCCCCGCTTGCTTGTTCCGGCCGGGACAACTGCGGGGGAACCCGTTTGTTGCAAAGCCCACCCGAGATTCGGCTGCGCGCTTTCAGCGCGGCCAAAGCCTTCAAATCCGGGCGGTTTTCGCCCAGTTTTCCTTGACTTGCGGCTGTTGGCCGCTATAAGTCCCACAGCCGGCGCGGGGCGTTTCTCGCGCCGCTTGTTTTTGCTTGGGTTTTCAAAGGGATAATTCCCGCCCACGCAGACTCGCATAAACCATAGCGACTGACAAAAAGCCGGCCCGGACGACGCTCGTCCCGAGGCCGGGATTGAACACGGAGAAAGAACGATGTTCGCAGTCATCAAAACCGGCGGCAAGCAATACCGCGTCGTGCCGGATGATGTTCTCGAAGTAGGCAAGATCGAAGGCGAAGTCGGCTCGATCGTGCAGCTGAATGAAGTGCTCGTGGTCGGCGGCGACACGCCGGTGCTGGGCGTCCCGACGGTCGCAGGCGCGTCCGTCGCGGTCGAGGTGCTCGACCACAAGCGCGGACCGAAGGTCATCGCCTTCAAGAAGCGCCGCCGCAAGAACTCGCGCCGCAAGCGCGGCTATCGCGACGAGATCACGGTTCTGCGCATCAGCGAGATTCTGACGGACGGCGCCAAGCCCACCAAGGGCCCGCGTCCGAAGAAGGAAAAGGCGGCGAAGGAGCCGGCAGCGGAAGCCGCCGAGTAACGGAAATCGATCACGCCAATTCACGAATTGATGCGTGCGACGTTTTGAAATGATTCCGTCAAGGAATTGACCTAGAACTACGCAGGATTTCGGAGACGAGCCATGGCTCACAAAAAAGCAGGCGGTTCATCGCGCAACGGTCGCGATTCCAAGGGCAAGCGCCTCGGTATCAAGGCGTTCGGCGGCGAGATCGTCACGCCCGGCAACATCATTGCGCGTCAGCGCGGCACGACCTGGCACCCCGGCCTCAATGTCGGCATGGGTACGGACCACACTCTGTTCGCCAAGATCGAGGGCCGCGTTGCGTTCCAAGCCAAAGCCAACGGCCGCACCTTCGTATCGGTGCTCCCGCTTGCCGAGGCTGCTGAATAGACGGTGGACAAAAACGGAGTCCGCCGGTCCCGACTGAACCGGCGGAGTCCTAGAGATCGCAAGAGATCGAAGGCTCCAAGGGGAGGCGGGAAACCAGCCTCCCCTTTTCTTTGCTCACTTTGTTCTTTGCACTTTGACTTAGTGACTTTCACGGAGCCGGACATGTTGCAGGATTTCTCGAGCGTGACCTTGGCCGAGGCGAGACCCAGCGTCGTCGCCACCGAGCGGCTGACCTTGCGGCGGCCGACGCTGGCCGACGTCAGGACCATCGCCCGGCTCGCCAACGACCGCCGTGTCGCCGAGAACACGCGCCGCCTGCCGCATCCCTATTCGCAGGACGACGCCGCCGAATTCATCCGCGCCACCGCCGAACTCGGAGCTGAGACCGTGTTCCTGATCGAGCACGACAGCGGGCCGGTCGGCATGGTCGGCATCGATTGCTCCA
The DNA here is from genome assembly GCF_028128975.1 of Bradyrhizobium sp. CCBAU 45321. NCBI lineage: Bacteria > Pseudomonadati > Pseudomonadota > Alphaproteobacteria > Hyphomicrobiales > Nitrobacteraceae > Bradyrhizobium > Bradyrhizobium sp. CCBAU 45321. The sequence continues at coordinate 373,954 of NZ_LFKZ01000126.1, read as the reverse complement.
AGCCCGGCAATGCCGAGCTCGGCTACTGGCTCGGCGTCGAGCATTGGGGCCAGGGCTTTGCCACCGAGGCCGCGCGCGGCGCGATCGATTTCTTCTTCGAGGAGTTCGACGACGAGCATCTCTACGCCGGCGCGCGCGTCACCAATCCGGCCTCGCGCAAGGTGCTGGAGAAGTGCGGCTTCCAGTGGAGCGGCGTGCAGCTGCACCGCTTCCTGGCGCTGGGCTCCTCGACGCCCGTCGACTGCTTCCGCCTCTCGCGCGGCGTGTGGGCCTCGCTGAAGAGCTGGAGCAGTGCGAGGCGGCTGCGGTAGGCGAAGGCGCCGCACTCGCAATTGTCATCCCGGGGCGCGCGTAGCGCGAGCCCGGGATCCATAATCCCGGAGCGCATTGCGGGGCAAAGCGCCCACTCCCGGTCGTCGTTCAACTGCTCCCTGTGGGTATGGATCCCGGGCTCGCGCTTTGCGCGCCCCGGGATGACGTGAGGGTGGCTACGCCGGCGGATTGACCTCGTCGCTCTCACGTCCCAGATCGCGCTCCCGAAGATAGATGTAGAACCCGGCGCCGATGATGATTGCGGCGCCGACGAGTGTTGCGATGGATGGGACGTCGCCGAACACGACGAAGCCGAAGATCACCGCCCATACGATCATCGAATATTGATAGGGCACCACGACGCTGGCCGGCGCCAGCTTGAGCGAGCGGTTGACGCAGAACAGCGCCGTCACCGAAACGCATCCGGCGAGCGCGAAGATCACGAGGCTGCCGGGCGTCGGCGGCACCCAGTTGAACGCCGACAGCACCGCGCCCAGCGAAAAGGTGCCGACGAATTGCGAGGACGCCATCACGATGTCGGGCGTCTTGCGCAGGCTGCGCGTGATCAGCATCAGGGTTGCAAAGGAGAGGCTGCCGCCGAGCGCGATCAACGCCGGCAGGCTGACGGTCTGCGCCGACGGCCGCAGCGCGATCAAGACGCCGCAGAAGCCGATCAGGATCGCGGTCCAGCGCCGCCAGCCGACCTTCTCGCCCAGAAAGATTGCCGACATCGCGGTGACGAAGATCGGGCCGGCGAGATAATAGGTGATGACGTCGGCGAGCGGCAGATAGACGGTTGCGAGAAAGAAGGCCGCGACTTCCAGCGTCGACAGCACGACGCGAACCAGCTGCAGCCCCGGCCGCTCCAGATGCAGGAACAGGTGACGCTGCGTCCAGATCAGCGGCGACAGCAGCAGCAGCGCAGCGCAGGCGCGCAGGAACAAGAGCTGCCCCACCGAATAGGTCCCGACCAGGAACTTGCCCATGGCATCGCCGAACGAGAACATGAAGATCGACAGCACCATGAGCCCGATGCCGGCGAGGCGCGCGGAGCGATCGTCATAGGTGGAGAGATTCTTGAACAGGGGCATTGCGACGAGTTGCAGGTTCGGGGGCTCGTCATTGCGAGGAGCTCTTGCGACGAAGCAATCCAGAATCTTTCCGGGGAGGGATTCTGGATTGCTTCGCTGCGCTCGCAATGACGGGGAGAGAGCGGCGAAAGCAGGCGAATAGAGTCGCTTGCAGTCGTTTTAATGACGGCAGCCGCCGCGGCAAGCCCGCGCAAGCCGAATTGAACGGATTGTCGCATTGTTTGCATCGCGGTAGCGATAAGCGCCCAGCGACGAAAAGAGAGCTTTGACATGACCGACTTCGATCCCACCCGGCATCGCATGATCCCGACGCAACGCTGGTTTGAGGATTTCGTCGTTGGCGAACGTTTCGTGCTGCCGAGCCGCACCCAAACCTCGGCAGTGTTCGCCGCATTCCAGACCGCGAGCGGCGACACCCATCCCGTGCATTACGACTTGGAATATTGCCGCGCCCGCGGCATGCCGCATCTGCTCGCCCACGGCTTCCAGACCCTGATCCATACCGCGCCCGGCGCCGGCCTGTTTCCGTTCATGGTCGAGGACTCCCTGGTCGGCTTCCTCGAGCAGTCGAGCCGGTTCCTCAAGCCGGTGTTCGCCGACGACACCATCTATCCCGCGCTCGAAGTCACCGAGCTGGTGCCGGGGCGCAGCACCGGCGTGGTGACGCTGCGCAGCACCGTGTTCAACCAGCGCAAGGAGCTGGTGCTGGAGGGCACGCAGAAATTCCTGATCCGGCGGCGGCCGGCGGGTTAAGCAAGGGGTCCAATTCGCGGAATTTCGGCCGATTTGCGGACCGATCCGGGTTGCCGCAGGGGGCCGGCTGGCCTACCTATGGCCCATGAAATTCCTCGACGAAGCAAAGGTCTATATCCGCTCCGGTGACGGCGGGAACGGCTGCGTGGCGTTCCGCCGCGAGAAGTTCATCGAATTCGGCGGCCCCTCCGGCGGCAATGGCGGCCGCGGCGGCAATGTCATCATCGAGGTCGCCGACGGCCTCAACACGCTGATCGACTACCGCTACCAACAGCATTTCAAGGCCCAGAAGGGCGAGAACGGCTCGGGCTCGGACCGCCACGGCGCCAACGGCAAGAACATCGTGCTGAAGGTTCCCGTGGGCACGCAGATCTTCGACGAGGACCGCGAGACGCTGATCCACGACTTCACCAAGGTCGGCGAGAAGTTCGTGCTGGCCGAAGGCGGCAATGGCGGCTTCGGCAATGCGCATTTCAAATCGTCGACCAATCGCGCCCCGCGCAACGCCAATCCCGGCCAGCCCGGCGAGGAACGCTGGATCTGGCTGCGTCTGAAGCTGATCGCGGACGCCGGCCTCGTCGGCATGCCCAATGCCGGCAAGTCGACGTTCCTCTCCAAGGTCAGCGCGGCCAAGCCCAAGATCGCCGACTATCCCTTCACCACGCTGCATCCGCAGCTCGGGGTCGTGAATGCCGACGGCCGCGAATTCGTGCTGGCCGATATTCCCGGACTGATCGAGGGCGCGCATGAGGGCACCGGCCTCGGCGACCGCTTCCTCGGCCATGTCGAGCGCTGCCGCGTGCTCTTGCATCTCGTCGACGCCACCTGCGAGCATGCCGGCAAGGCCTACAAGACGGTGCGGACCGAGCTCGATGCCTATGGCGGCCAGCTCACCGACAAGATCGAGATCGTCGCGCTGAACAAGATCGACGCGGTCGAGCCGGACGAGCTGAAGAAGCAGAAGGACCGGCTGAAGCGCGCCGCCAAGAAGACGCCGCTGCTGCTGTCGGGCGCCACCGGCCAGGGCGTCAAGGAGGCGTTGCGCGCGCTGGCCGATGTGATCGGCGAAAGCCCGGTCTCCGCCAAGGCGAAGAGCGCGGCCGAAGCGGAGCCGTGGTCGGCTTGATTCGGATAATGTGACAACGCAGCGCTAATCCTGACACCTCCCCCGTAGCCGGGCAATCGCATTTGAATGTTGCAGAGGTCGTCATGCCCGGGCTTGTCCCGGGCATCCACGTTCTTTGTGCTGCGTGGAAAGGCGTGGATGGCCGGGACAAGCCCGGCCATGACGCTGTGGGGATAGTCGGTGCCCATAGCCACATCCCATATGCGATAGCCCTGCTACGGGAGAGGTTGTCATCGCCGCTTCTATATCGCAGCATCGAACGGCGAATTTGCGGAAAGGGCAAGGCATGGCGCGCGCGAAGAACGTTCTCTGGATCATGTGCGACCAGCTTCGCTACGATTATCTCGGCTGCACCGGTCATCCCACGCTGAAGACACCGAACATCGACGCCATGGCGAAGCGCGGCGTGCTGTTCAGCAAGGCCTATGTGCAATCGCCGATCTGCGGCCCGTCGCGGATGTCGTTCTACACCGGCCGCTACATGCGCTCGCACGGCTCGCACTGGAACGGCTGGCCGCTGCGGGTCGGCGAGCCGACACTCGGCGATCACCTCAAGAAGATCGGCGTGCGCAACGTGCTGGTCGGCAAGACCCACATGGCCCCTGATATCGAAGGCATGAAGGCGCTCGGCATTCCCCCGGAATCGGTGATCGGCGTGCATGTCGCCGAATGCGGCTTCGAGCCATATGAGCGTGACGACGGCCTGCACCCGACCGGACGGCCGCGGCCGAAATACGACGAATATCTGCGAAAGCACGGCTTTGAAGCCGCCAACCCCTGGGAGCATTGGGCCAATTCCGGCGCTGCCGAGGATGGCAGCTTGCAGAACGGCTGGCTGCTGGTGCACGCCGACAAGGCCGCGCGCGTGCCAGAAGAGCATTCCGAGACGCCCTACATGACGCGGCGCGCGATGGACTTCATCAGCGAGGCCGAGACCGACGGCCGGCCGTGGTGCCTGCATCTGTCCTACATCAAGCCGCACTGGCCCTATATCGCGCCGGAGCCCTATGCCAGCATGTATTCGACGGATGACATGATCCCGGTGATCCGCTCGGAGCGCGAACGGCAGAATCCGCATCCGGTGTTCGGCGCCTACATGGACATGCGCTACTCCCGCAACATGGCGCGCGATGAGGCCCGCGAGAAGGTGATCCCGACCTATATGGGCCTGATCACGCAGATCGACGATCAGATGGGCGTGCTGATGAAGTTCCTGGAGGACCGCGATCTCCTGGACACGACCATGATCGTGTTCACCTCCGATCACGGCGATTATCTCGGCGATCACTGGATGGGCGAGAAGGACCTGTTCCACGAACAGTCGGCGAAGATCCCGCTGATCATCATTGATCCCTCCAGGGAAGCCGACGCCACGCGCGGCACACGCAGCGACGCGCTGGTCGAGGCAATCGATCTCGCGCCGACCTTCGTCGATTATTTCGGCGGCAAGGTGCCGGGCCACATTCTCGAAGGACGTTCGCTGCTGCCGCTGCTGCGCGGGCCCACGCCATCAGATTGGCGCAAGGTGGCGTTCTCCGAATACGACTATTCCATGCAGGACGTGCGGCTGAAGCTGAACCAGCCGATCGAGCGCTGCCGCCTGTTCATGGTGTTCGACGGCCGCTGGAAATACATCCACGCCTCCGGCTTCCGCCCGATGCTGTACGATCTCGAAACCGATCCGGAGGAGTACGTCGATCGCGGCGACGATCCGGAATGCGCCGGCATTATCGCACGGCTCCAGGCCGAATTGTTCGACTGGGCGCTGCACCCGAACGATCACATCACCACGCCGCGCGAGAAGATCGCCGCCTATGCGGATAATCAGCTCCAGGTGAAGGGTGGGGTCTTGATCGGCATCTGGGACGAGAAAGAGCTTGCGGCGATCAAGGACGGCATCGCCCAGCGCGCGAAGATGTGAAGCACTTCGCCTCTCCCCGCTTGCGGGGAGAGGCCGGAATTTGCGAGAGCAAATTCCGGGTGAGGGGGACTCTCCGCGAGTCCAATTGCCAGCGGTTTCGCGGAGACAGCCCCTCACCCCAACCCTCTCCCCGTAAGAACGGGGAGAGGGAGAAGAGGCAGCCTTCAATTCGCGATCTTGTAGCCCGTCGCCTTCACGATCGGCTGCCACAGCGCGGTGTTCGCGGCGAGCTCCTTGGATAGCGCGTCCGCATTGCTGCCGATCGGAATCAGCCCGATCGCCGTCAACTTCTCCTTCACCTCCGGCTTGGCAAGCGCCGCGCTCGCCGCCGCCCCGAGCTTGCTCGCAAACTCCGGCGGGCTGCCGGCGGGAAGCCACATGCCGTACCAGGCGTCGGCAACGAGATCGATGCCGCTCTCCTTCAGCGTGGGCACGTCAGGCGCGAAGGGTGAACGTTCCGCGCTGGCGACCGCAATGATCTTCACGCCCTTGGCGCGATGCTGCGGCAGAGCGTCCGCCAGCGTGGTGATGCCGAACGAGATATGGCCGCCGACGAGGTCGTTGAGGATCGGCGCGCTACCGCGATAGGGCACGCGGGTCAGGGGAATGCCGAGATCCTTCTCGAGCTTGGAGCCGGTGAAATGCGGAATGGTGCCGTTGCTCGGCACTCCGAACGAGGTCTTGTCCGGATGCGATTTCAGCCACGCTACGAACGCTTTGAAATCGGCAGCATCAATGCCCGGGCCGATCACCAGCGCAAACTCGAAGCGCGCCAGCAGCGACACCGGCAGGAAATCCTTGGCCGTGTCGAAGCTCGGCGTCGCCTCCACCATTGGCAGCAGATACATGGTCGGCCCTGTCGTCACCAGCACCATGCTGCCGTCGGGGCTCGCGCCTTTCACCGCCTTGATGCCGATCAGGCCGTCGCCGCCGGTGCGGTTCTCGACCACGACGGTCCGCTGCAGCAGCGGGGCCATCTCCTGCGCGAGCAGCCGGCACAGCGTGTCGCCGCCGGCTCCGGCCGCAAACGGGAAGATGATCTTCGTCAGCCCGGCCTGCGCCCGCGCACCACCCGCCTGCGCGAACAGCGGCAGGCCGAGGCATCCGGCCATGAATTTGCGGCGATCCATTCGTTTCCTCTTTCGGCCCGTTTATCGTTGCCGCCATTAGAGCCAGATGGACGGCTGACACAAGGTCGACATGCGCCGTTTACCATCCCGGCTGCCTTGCGCCGGTCACCGTCCTGCTGCAAAAGCAGGGCTCATCGGCGCCGCCTGTCGCTCCGCCGTCATTCGCATCCAGCGCCAGCACAGAGAGACATGGCCAGCCCCGAACTCAGTCAATTCCGCCGCATCGTCGTCAAGGTCGGCTCAGCGCTGCTGGTCGATTCCGACAAGGGCGAGGTTCGGGCGTCCTGGCTCGCCGCGCTCGCCGACGACATGGCCAAGCTGCACCAGGAAGGGCGCGACGTCCTCGTGGTGTCCTCCGGCTCGATCGCGCTCGGCCGCAGCCGGCTCAAATTGCCGCGCGGCCCGCTGAAGCTGGAAGAGAGCCAGGCCGCGGCCGCGGTCGGTCAGATCGCGCTGGCGCGAATCTGGTCGGAGGTGCTTGGCGCCCACGGTATCGGCGCCGGCCAGATCCTGGTGACGCTGCAGGACACCGAGGAGCGCCGCCGCTATCTCAATGCGCGCTCCACCATCGGCAAGCTGCTGGAATGGCGCGCGATCCCCGTGATCAATGAGAACGACACGGTGGCGACCACCGAGATCCGCTACGGCGACAATGATCGCCTCGCCGCGCGCGTCGCGACCATGGCGAGCGCCGACCTGCTGGTGCTGCTGTCCGACATCGACGGGCTCTACGATGCCCCGCCGAAGAACAATCCGAACGCAAAGCTCATTCCCGTCGTCGACAGCATCTCATCGGAGATCGAGGCGGTGGCCGGCGATGCCGAGTCCGAGCTGTCGCGTGGCGGCATGCGCACCAAGGTCGAGGCCGCGAAGATCGCGACGACCGGTGGCACGCATATGCTGATCGCCTCCGGCAAGATCGAGCATCCCTTGCAGGCGATCGCCGATGGCGGCCGCTGCACCTGGTTCCTGACGCCGGCCAATCCCATCACCTCGCGCAAGCGCTGGATCGCGGGCACGCTGGAGCCGAAGGGTACGCTGACGATCGATGCCGGCGCCGTGACCGCGCTACGGGCCGGGGCCAGCCTGCTGCCGGCCGGTGTGATCAAGGTCGAGGGCCAGTTCGCCCGCGGCGATGCCGTGATCGTGCGCGGCCCCGACGGCAGCGAGGTCGGCCGCGGCCTGATCGCCTATGACGTCGATGATGCCGAGCGGATCAAGGGCCGCTCCTCCCCGGATGTGATGACCATCCTCGGTATCAGCGGCCGCGCCGAGATGATCCATCGGGACGATCTGGTGGTGGGCGGGTAAGGACCCCGCCACGCCCGCCGCCGGGAGACCTGCCATACCCTCCCCGCCCTTCGCAAACGCGGGATTTCCGTGCTAGGACACCGCCTTAGCAGAAGGTTTTGACCCCATGGCCGCCCCCCTCAAAGCCGTAGACGGCAATGCCGATCTTCAGGCGCTGATGTCCGATCTCGGAACCCGTGCCCGCGCTGCCGCGCGCGTGCTGGCGCTGGCGCCGCCGGAGCAGAAGAACCGGGCGCTCGAGGCGATGGAGCGGGCAATCCGCGCCAACTCGGCCGCGATTCTTGCCGCCAATGCCGAGGATGTCGCGGAGGCCCGCGCCGCCGGCAACATGACCTCCTCCTTCATCGACCGCCTGACGCTGACGCCGGCGCGCATCGAGGGCATGGCCGAAGGCATCGGCATCGTGCGCGGCATCGCCGATCCCATCGGCGTCGTCACCGAGCGCTGGCAGCGGCCGAACGGCATGTCCATCGAGCGCGTGCGCGTGCCGCTCGGCGTCGTCGGCGTGATCTTCGAGAGCCGGCCGAACGTTGCGGCCGATGCCGGCGTGCTGTGCCTGAAGTCGGGCAATGCCGTGATCCTGCGCGGCGGCTCCGACAGTTTCCGCTCCTGCCGCGCCATCCATGACTGCCTGGTGCAGGGCCTGCGGGAAGCCGGCCTGCCGGAAGCTGCGATCACGCTGGTGCCGACGCGCGACCGCGCCGCGGTCGGCATGATGCTGTCGGGCCTGAGCGGCGCCATTGACGTCATCGTGCCGCGCGGCGGCAAGAGCCTCGTCGCGCGGGTCGAGCAGGAGGCGCGCGTGCCTGTGTTCGCGCATCTCGAAGGCGTCAACCACGTCTATATCGACGGCAGCGCCGACCTCGCCATGGCGAAGTCGATCGTGCTCAATGCCAAGATGCGGCGCACCGGCGTCTGCGGCGCGGCCGAGACGCTGCTGATCGATCGTGCCGCCGCTGGCAAGAACCTGAAGCCGCTGGTGGAGATGCTGCTCGATGCCGGCTGCGAGGTGCGCGGTGACGAGGCCGTGCAGAAGGCCGATGCGCGCGTCAAGCCGGCGAGCGAGGACGATTGGGACACCGAATATCTCGACGCGATCATCGCGGCGAAGGTGGTGGACGGCGTCGACGGCGCGATCGCGCACATCCAGGACCACGGCTCGCATCACACCGATGCCATCGTGAGCGCGGATGAGGCCGCGGCGCAGAAATTCCTTAGCGAAGTCGATTCCGCGATCGTGCTCCACAACGCCTCGACGCAGTTTGCCGATGGCGGCGAGTTCGGTTTCGGCGCCGAGATCGGGATCGCCACCGGCCGCTTCCACGCCCGCGGCCCGGTCGGCGCCGAGCAATTGACGAGCTTCAAATATCGCGTCCGCGGCACCGGACAGACCCGGCCGTAGACGTCGCGGGGCGCGGGCATTGAGCAACAATCTCGTCGTGCCGCGCTTCGTGGCGCAAGCGGTTCCGCCCTCGACGCCGGGCATGCGCATCGGCCTGCTCGGCGGCTCGTTCAACCCGCCGCATCAGGCGCACCGCGCGATCAGCCGCTTCGCGCTGAAGCGATTGCAGCTCGATCGCGTCTGGTGGCTGGTCACGCCTGGCAATCCGCTCAAGGAGAACGGCACGCTGCACGAGCTCGGCGAGCGCATGCGGGCCGCGCGCGAGGTCGCCGATGATCCGCGCATCGAGGTGAGCTGTCTCGAATCCGTCATTCGCACCCGCTATACTATCGACACGATCAACACCTTGCGCCGCCGCTTCCCTGGCTTGCGCTTCGTCTGGATCATGGGCGCCGACAATCTCGCTCAATTCCATCGTTGGCAGGACTGGCGGCGCATCGCCGCCCAGGTGCCGATGGCCGTGATCGATCGCCCCCCGCAGAGTTTTCGCGCGCTCGGCTCGCCCGCGGCCCAGGCGTTATCGCGCTACCGTCTGCCCGAGAACAAGGCCGTCCAGCTTGCAGATCGGCCGGCACCGGCCTGGGTGTTCCTGACCGGATTGAAGCTGAATCTCTCCTCGACCGGCCTACGGAACCCGGACGGGAGCTGGAAAGGTACGAAGTGAGACGAAGTGTGCGGACTTGGTGGGGATTTCGGTCTCTCTGGCATATTGAAACCCTTAACCCCACATGATGTAGTGTAACCAGTGGGCGCCCGGATTCGGCGTTCGCGATACAGTGAAAGGAATGGTCCCTGACCGCATCTGTATTGTCCAAGCCTGTTTTACCCAAGGTTGCCAAGCCTACGCGTAAAACATCGACCAAAGCTGCGGCCTTGAAGGCGCAACCCGACGCCGACAAGACGCTGAGCCTGATCCTCTCCCGCCTCGAGGACATGAAGGCGGAAGAGACGGTCACCATCGACCTTCGCGGCAAATCGGCGTACTCCGACTACATGATCGTCACCACCGGCCGGGTGAACCGGCACGTCGGCGCGATCGCGGAAAACGTCACCAAGAGCCTCAAGGAAAACGGCATCAAGACCATCCATGTCGAGGGCTTGCCCAATTGCGACTGGGTGCTGATCGATTCCGGCGACGTGATCGTGCACGTGTTCAGACCCGAGGTCCGCGAGTTCTACAACCTCGAGCGGTTGTACACGCAGGGCCCAGGGGCGGCGAAGGCGATCTAGGCTCGAAGGCCGATTTCGAATCGGCTGACGCGCATGCTAGCGTCGTGCGCGCGCTTGTTGCGCGCGGTCTCGTCAACGCGACTCAAGAACCATGCGTGTTGCTGTCATTGCGGTGGGCCGGCTGAAGCAGGGCCCCGAACGGGAGCTTGCAGACCGCTATTTCGAGCGGTTCGAGGAGGCCGGCCGCAAGCTTGGATTCCGCGAACTCGGCATCCACGAAATTCCCGAAAGCCGCGCACGCGATGCGGCGACTCGGATGGCCGAAGAGGCCGCGGCGATCTCGGCGCATATACCTGAAAAGGCGGTCCTGGTGGCGCTGGACGAGCGTGGCCAGAATCTCGATTCCACCGTATTCGCACGGCATCTGGCGCGCTGGCGCGACGAAGGCGCCGGACATACTATCTTCGTGATCGGAGGGGCGGACGGACTTTCGCCCGAATTGCGCCGTAAGGCCAAGCTCGCGATCGCGTTCGGCTCTGCGACCTGGCCGCACCAAATGATCCGCGTCATGCTTCTGGAACAGCTGTATCGGGCCGCCACCATCCTGGCCGGCCATCCCTATCACCGCGCGTGATGCGCGCCACAACGAGCACCTTTGCCGACACGATGCGAGCGCCGCTCCTCAACCTGCTGCTGATCACCGGCCTCGCCGGCGCAAGCCTCTTCGCCGAAGAAAGCCTCGCGCAAGCTCAGACGCAAGGTCAGACAGTTGCGCCGCCGCAGACTGCTGCGGTCTCGCCCGACGCGATCAAGCAGCGCGAGCAGGAGCTGGAGGCCGCGCGCGCGAGGCAACGAAGCGCGGAAGAAGCGCAGGCCAAGCTGAAGGCCGAGATCACCGCGCTCGGCCAGGACCGCACCCAGCTCAATCAGCAGCTGATCGACACCGCCGCCAATGTGCGCGCCGTGGAAACCAAGATCGACGAGGCCGAGGCGCGGCTGCGAACGCTGAACGGCCGCGAGCAGCAGATGCGCGCTTCGCTGGATTCGCGCCGTGCCGACATCGTCGAGGTGCTGGCGGCCTTGCAGCGCGCCGGCCGGCGCACGCCGCCGGCGCTGCTGGTGCGGCCCGAAGATGCGCTGCAATCCTTGCGCACCGCGATGCTGCTCGGCGCCGTCGTGCCGGAATTGCGCGGCCGCGCCGAGAAGATCGCAAGCGAGCTCGGCGAGCTCGTGGCCTTGCGCAAGACCATAGCAACCGAGCGCGATCAGCTCGCCTCCGACCGCGACAAGGTCAGGAGCGACCAGACCCGGCTCACCGCCCTGATCGAGGAACGGCAGCGCCAGCAGTCCGCACGGGAAAAAGACCTCGATGCCGAAAGCGCGCGCGCGATCGCGCTGTCAAGGCAGGTCGGCGATCTCCAGGGGCTGATCGCCAAGATGGAGCAGGACCTGCAAACCGCCGCCAGGGCAGCCGAGAAGGCCGCCGAGGCCGCAAGGCAGGCCGAGGCCAAGGAGGCCAAATTGGCGGCCGCCAGCGCCAAACAGGGCCCGGGCGCGTTCAAGGACAAGTCCCGCACCACCCCGGCGATCGCCTTCGCCTCGGCCAGGGGTCTCCTGCCGCTTCCGGTTAACGGTAACAAGATCAGGGATTTTGGCGGTTCCGACGGGGTCGGCGGCGTCCAGAAGGGCATTTCGCTGGCGACCAAGCCTGGCGCCCAGGTCACGACGCCGTGTGATGGCTGGGTTGTGTATGCCGGCCCATTCCGCAGCTATGGACAACTCTTGATCCTAAACGCCGGGGGCGGGTATCATGTCCTGATCGCCGGAATGGAGCGCATTTCGGTCAACATCGGGCAGTTTGTGCTCACGGGGGAGCCGGTCGCGACCATGGGGTCGACCTCTCAGGTCGCCTCCATTCTCGCCACGAACGCGAGTCAACCTGTGCTGTATGTCGAGTTCCGTAAAGACGGCACTCCAATCGATCCAGGCCCATGGTGGGCCGCAAATGAAGGCGAGAAGGTTCGCGGATGATGCGCAAGACTTCAGTAATCCTCCTCAGCGCCGCAACCGGTGCGGCGCTGACGCTGTTCGTGACCCAGCCGCGCGCGGTGTTCATGGGCTCCAGCGCGCGAGCCGCCACCGCGGACACCTATCGCCAGCTCAACCTGTTCGGCGACGTGTTCGAGCGCGTGCGCTCCGACTATGTCGAGAAGCCCGATGACACCAAGCTGATCGAGTCCGCCATCAGCGGCATGCTTACCGGCCTCGATCCGCACTCGAGCTACATGGACGCGAAGAGCTTCCGCGACATGCAGGTGCAGACCCGCGGCGAATTCGGCGGGCTCGGCATCGAGGTCACGATGGAAGACGGCCTGATCAAGGTGGTCTCGCCGATCGACGACACGCCCGCCTCGCGCGCCGGCATCATGGCCAATGACATCATCACCAATCTCGACGACGAGGCGGTGCAGGGCCTGACGCTGAACCAGGCGGTCGAGAAGATGCGCGGTCCGGTCAACACCAAGATCAAGCTCAAGATCATCCGCAAGGGCCAGGACAACCCGCTCGACGTCACGCTGGTGCGCGACAATATCCGCGTCCGCTCGGTGCGCGCGCGCGTCGAGCAGGACGACATCGGCTATATCCGCATCACCACCTTCAACGAGCAGACCACCGAAGGCCTGAAGCGCGAGATCGGCAACCTCACGAACCAGATCGGCGGCGACAAGCTCAAGGGCTTCATCATCGACCTCCGCAACAATCCGGGCGGCCTGCTCGAGGAAGCGGTCACTGTCTCCGACTCGTTCCTCGAGAAGGGCGAGATCGTCTCGACCCGCGGCCGCAATGCCGAGGAGACCCAGCGCCGCGCCGCGCATGCGGGCGACCTGACCAAGGGCAGGCCGGTCATCGTGCTGGTCAATGGCGGCTCGGCCTCGGCGTCGGAAATCGTCGCCGGCGCGCTGCAGGACCACAAGCGCGCAACCATCGTCGGCACGCGCTCGTTCGGCAAGGGCTCGGTGCAGACCATCATTCCGCTCGGCAGCGGCAACGGCGCGCTGCGGCTGACCACCGCGCGCTATTACACGCCGTCGGGCAAGTCGATCCAGGCCAAGGGCATCGTGCCCGATATCGAAGTGCTCCAGGACGTGCCGGACGAGCTGAAGTCGCGCACCGACACCAAGGGCGAGGCTTCGCTGCGCGGCCACCTGAAGAACGACGGCGACGAGAAGACGGGCTCGCAGTCCTACGTCCCGCCGGACGCCAAGGACGACAAGGCGCTCAAGCTCGCCGGCGACCTGCTCCACGGCATCAAGAACAGCGCCTCCGCCGCGCCGACCCCGGGCGGCGACAACAAGGCGGCGACCGACAAGGCCAAAGCGGCGAACTAGGTCGGCGTATCACGCGATCCAGCGAAAGGGCGGCTTCCTGAAGCCGCCCTTTTTGCTTGGGAACTGCTGCTGCCTCCGGCCTATCCCGGCCTGCCGCCGCTTGACCTCGGCGTGGTATCGTCGGCTGGAGTGATTCGGGATCGCGCATGACTGAAACGGCCGATGATCTGAGCGCCCCGCTCGGACAGGATAAGCCGCGCCGCAAACGCCGGCTGCGGCTGCCGTTCACGTCTATGCAGCTGCTGGCTGTTCTGCTCGGCCTATTCCTGGTTACCTTTGCCGGCTTCGCCATCTTCAACAAGGACCCGCTCGGCGGTGAGCCGATGGCCAGGCTCGCGATCCGCGCTCCCACTGCCACGGACGAGAAACCGGCCGCATCCGGCCACGGCGCAGAGAGCAAGCCGGAGGGTAAGCACGAGACCAAGGAAGCGCCGAAGCAGGCCGCGCCCGGCGAGCAGAAGACCATCACCATGATCGACGGCTCCACCGGCGCCCGCCGCGACGTGGTGATCGGCGGGGGCGATGCTGCGGACAAGGGCGAGGCTGCATCCGCCCCGCCGCCCGTCATGACCGGGATCAATCCGAAGCTGCTGGAGAAATCGCGCTACGGCATGATCCCGGTAGCCGCCGACGGGCTCAGGCCGTTCAACGTCTATGCGGCGGACGCCGACCGCGCCAAGGCCGCCAAGATGCCGGTGGTCGCGATCGTGATCGGCGGCCTCGGCGTCGGCGCCGCCAAGACCCTGGACGCCATCATGAAGCTGCCGCCGGCGGTGACGCTGGCCTTCACGCCCTACGGCTCCGACCCCGGCAAGCTCGCCGAGCGGGCGCGGGCGCAGCGCCACGAGATCTTCCTCCAGATCCCGATGGAGCCCTACGACTTCCCCGACAACGATCCGGGGCCGCAGACGCTGCTGACCTCGCTCAGCCCCGACCAGAACATGGACCGCCTGTACTGGCACCTCAGCCGGATGCAGGGCTATGCCGGTCTCACCAATTTCATGGGCGCCCGCTTCATCGCCACGGAGCCGGCGATGCAGCCGATCATCCGCGAGGCGGCCAAGCGCGGCCTCGGCTTCTTCGATGACGGCTCCTCGCCCCGCAGCATCGCGCCCCAGGCCGCGGCCAACCAGGCCGTGCCGTTCGGCAAGGGCGATATCGCCATCGACGCGGTGCCGACGGCGACCGAGATCGACCGCGCCCTCAACAAGCTGGAATCGGCGGCGCGCGAGCGCGGCATCGCCGTCGGCACGGCCTCCGCCTTGCCCGTCTCGATCGAGCGCATCAGCGCCTGGACCAAGACATTGGGCGACCGAGGTATCCTTTTGGTGCCATTGACAACCGCGATGCTGAAATCAAAATCCAGCTAAATCAACGAATTGGTTCGGCGCGGGTCTCGCGGGGCCGGCATGCCTTCCCAAGAAGCAGGCAAGAGGTCTGGCGGAATGGCGCGTTACGAGGATCTGCCCTACCGGACCTGCGTCGGCGTGATGCTGATCAATCCAAGGGGACTGGTGTTCATCGGCCGCCGCGCCGGCGGCATCGAGCATGTCGACGACACCCATGTCTGGCAGATGCCGCAGGGCGGGGTCGATCCCGGCGAGGACACCTGGGAAGCGGCCAAGCGCGAGCTCTACGAGGAGACCAGCGTGCGCTCGGTCGAGCGGCTCGGCGAAGTCCCTGACTGGCTCACTTACGACATTCCGCGCACCGTTGCCGGGCGCGCCTGGAAGGGCCGCTACCGCGGCCAGCGCCAGAAATGGTACGCGGTGCGCTTCACCGGCAAGGACAGCGAGATCAACGTCGAGCATCCCGGCGGCGGCGGCCACAAGGCGGAATTCGTGAGCTGGCGCTGGGAGTCGATGAAGAATCTCCCTGAGTTGATCATCCCGTTCAAGCGCCCGGTCTATGAGCGCGTGGTGCAGGAATTTTCTGCGCTGGCGGAGGGGTGATCAGATCACCTGTCGCGGCTCTCTCGCCCGTCATCCCCGCGAAGGCGGGGATCCATACTCCCCAGGCAGAAGTTGTGCGAAGGATAGCAGCGACGTCCTTTAAACCGACTACCGCCTGTGGTTATGGATTCTCAGGTGCGCAATTGCGCACCAGAGCTCGCGCTTCGCGCGCCCCGGAATGACGAGAGAAGGTTACGCGTGACGACTCACAAGCCCTACCGCCCGAACGTCGGCATCGCGCTGTTCAACGCCGACGGCCGCGTGCTGATCGGCCATCGCTTCAAGGGCGATGGGCCGGAGATCATCCTGCCGGGGCTCGACTGGCAGATGCCGCAGGGCGGTGTCGACGAGGGCGAGAATTTGCGCGACGCGGCGATGCGCGAGCTATGGGAGGAGACCAACGTCGTCAGTGCCGACTATCTCGGCGAGACCGACTGGTTCACCTATGAATTCCCGCCTTACGACGGACCGCAGACGCACCGCCTCGCAAAGTTTCGCGGCCAGCGCCAGAAATGGTTCGCGCTGCGGTTCACCGGCACAGACGACGAGATCGATCCGCTGACGCCGCGCAACGGCCAGCCCGCCGAGTTCGACGCCTGGCGCTGGGAGCGCCTCGATCGTGTCGCCGAGCTCGTAGTGCCGTTCCGCCGCGAGGTCTACCGGGCCGTGGCGCAGGAGTTTGCGCACCTTGCCGACTGAACTCTCGAAAACAATCCCATGCAGAGTAGCGAAGCGTCTGACGCGCCGCGATAAAATAGGCGACAGCGATAGCGCAATAAAGTTTCAGCGCCCGCCACGACCGTGAGGAGCGCTGAAACTGTTCAGGAATTTGGAGATCGAGCCCCGGAGCGGTGCCCCGGGGCTTAGTGCATAGCCGTGGCGTTGAGCTGATGCTGGATGCTCTTGAAGTGGTCGAGCCGCTCGATAGCCTGATCGAGCTCGGTGCCTTCGTGCTCCTTCAAGTTCTCTTCCATCTCCGCGATCGTCTCGGCGAACTGGACACGGTCGAGCTCGTCCAGCGAGGTCGCGACGTCGGCGAGCACGGTGAGGCCCTTTTCGGAGACCTCGGCAAGGCCGCCGAGCACGATGATCTTCTCGTGCTTGCCGCCGGTGGTGACGGTGAGGATGCCGGGCCGGATTGCAGCCACGACCGGCGCATGCCCCGCCAGCACGCCGAAATCACCCTCGGCGCCGGGGATGTCGACCTGATCGGCCTCACCCGAGAAGGCGAGCTTTTCCGGAGAGACGAGATCGAAATGGAAGGTGGCCATGGGAAACCTGCGAATAGCGAGTGGCGAATGGCGAGTAGCGAATGGAAGCAGCGACTATTCGCTACTCCCCATTCGCCATTCGCTTCTTAAGCCGCTTCAGCGGCGAGCTTCTTGCCCTTCTCCACCGCCTCTTCGATGGTGCCGACCATGTAGAAGGCAGCTTCCGGCAGGTGGTCGTATTTGCCTTCCACCAGGCCCTTGAAGCCCTTGATGGTGTCGGCGAGGTCCACGAACTTGCCCGGCGAACCCGTGAAGATTTCGGCGACGTGGAACGGCTGCGACAGGAAGCGCTCGATCTTGCGGGCGCGGGCCACCGTCAGCTTGTCCTCTTCCGAAAGCTCGTCCATGCCGAGAATGGCGATGATGTCCTGGAGCGACTTGTAGCGCTGCAGCACCTGCTGGACCTGACGGGCGACGGTGTAGTGCTCCTCGCCGACGACCAGCGGCGAGAGCATGCGCGAGGTCGAGTCGAGCGGGTCCACCGCCGGATAGATGCCCTTTTCCGAGATCGCGCGCGACAGCACCGTGGTGGCGTCCAAGTGCGCGAACGAGGTCGCGGGCGCCGGGTCGGTCAAGTCGTCGGCCGGCACGTAGATGGCCTGCACCGAGGTAATCGAGCCCTTTTGCGTGGTGGTGATGCGCTCCTGCAGCGCGCCCATGTCGGTGGCGAGCGTCGGCTGATAACCCACCGCCGAAGGAATACGGCCGAGCAACGCCGACACTTCCGAGCCGGCTTGCGTGAAGCGGAAGATGTTGTCGACGAAGAACAGCACGTCCTGGCCCTGGTCGCGGAAGTGCTCGGCGACGGTCAGACCGGTCAGACCGACGCGGGCGCGGGCGCCCGGCGGCTCGTTCATCTGACCGAACACCAGCGCGCACTTCGACTTCACGCTCGGATCCGGATTGTGCGGGTCGGCGTTGACCTTGGACTCGATGAACTCGTGATAGAGGTCGTTGCCCTCGCGGGTACGTTCGCCGACGCCGGCGAACACGGAGTAACCGCCGTGCGCCTTCGCGACGTTGTTGATCAGCTCCTGAATCAGCACGGTCTTGCCCACGCCGGCGCCGCCGAACAATCCGATCTTGCCGCCCTTCGCATAGGGAGCGAGAAGGTCGACGACCTTGATGCCGGTGACGAGAATTTCAGCTTCGGTCGACTGGTCGGTATAGGTCGGCGCTTCCTGGTGGATGGCGCGGGTGCCTTCGGACTTGATCGGGCCGGCCTCGTCGATCGGCTCGCCAATGACGTTCATGATGCGGCCCAGCGTACCGTCCCCCACGGGAACCGAGATCGGCTGACCGGTGTCGGTCACTTCCTGACCGCGCACCAGACCTTCGGTGGCGTCCATCGCGATGGTGCGGACGGTCGACTCGCCGAGATGCTGCGCGACTTCCAGCACCAGGCGGTTGTTGCCGTTCTTGGTTTCGAGCGAGTTGAGAATGGCCGGCAGGTGGCCTTCGAACTGCACGTCGACGACGGCGCCCATGACCTGGGTAACGCGACCGATCTGTGTGGCTGCTGTAGCCATTTACTGTCTCCTTCGATCCGAATTTCGTGTCCGGTCAGACTGCTTCTGCGCCGGAGATGATTTCGATGAGTTCCTTGGTGATCTGAGCCTGACGCGTGCGGTTGTAGACCAGCGTCTGCTTGCGGATCATTTCCCCGGCGTTGCGGGTGGCGTTGTCCATCGCCGACATCTGCGCACCGTAGAACGAGGCGTTGTTCTCGAGCAGGGCGCGGAATATCTGCACCGCGAGGTTGCGCGGCAACAGGCGCGTGAGGATCTCGTCCTCCTCCGGCTCATATTCGTAAGAGGTCGCGCTGCCATTCGCAGCGCCTTCCTCGACAACCAGCGGAATGATCTGTTGAGCGGTGGGGACCTGTGCGATCACCGACTTGAATTGCGAATAGAATAGCGTGCAGACGTCGAATTCGCCGTTGTCGAAACGCGCCAGAACCTTCTTGGCGATCTCCTCGGCGTTGACGAAGCCGAGCTGGCGGACGCTGCGCAGGTCCATGTGCTCGACGATCTGCTTGTCGAACTGGCGGCGGAGCTGCTCGTAACCCTTGCGGCCGACGCAGAAGAATTTCACCTCCTTGCCCTGCGCAGCGAGCGCCAGAGCGCGCTCGCGGGCGAGACGCACGATCGAGGAGTTGAAGGCGCCGGACAGGCCGCGCTCGCCGGTGCAGACCAGCAGCAGATGAACCTGGTCCCGGCCGGTGCCGGCCAGCAGCACCGGTGCGCCGGGCGAGCCGACCGCGGCGCTGGCGATGTTGGAGATCACCGCGCTCATCTTGTCGGCATAGGGACGCGCCGCTTCCGCGGCGGTCTGCGCGCGGCGCAGCTTGGAGGCCGCGACCATCTGCATGGCCTTGGTGATCTTTTGCGTCGCCTTGGTGGAGGCGATGCGGACGCGCATGTCTTTAAGTGACGCCATTCTTCGTCCCCAGCGATCAGCCTGCGGCTCGACCGCGACCCTATCCTTTCGTCATGCCCGGGCGTGTCCCGGGCATCCACGTTCTCCGTCTTCCACGCACAAGACGTGGATGGCCGGGACAAGCCCGGCCATGACGGCCTTCTTATGAGAAAGACTTCGCGAAGCCCTCGACCACCGACTTCAGCTTGGCAGCGGTATCGTCGGAGAGATCTCGGCTATCGCGGATCGCGTTGAGGATGTCGGCGTGCTTGCCGCGCAGCAGCGACAGCAGGCCGTCCTCGAACGCGCGCACCTTGTTGAGCGGGAGCGGATCGAGATAGCCGTTGGTGCCGGCCCAGATCACGCAGACCTGCTCTTCCATCTTCAGCGGCGAGAACTGCGGCTGCTTGAGCAGCTCGGTGAGGCGCGAGCCGCGGTTGAGCAGGCGCTGGGTCGAGGCGTCGAGGTCGGAGCCGAACTGCGCGAACGCCGCCATTTCGCGGTACTGCGCGAGCTCGCCCTTGATCTTGCCGGCGACCTTCTTGGTGGCCTTGGTTTGCGCCGACGAACCGACGCGCGACACCGACAGACCGACGTTCACGGCAGGACGGATGCCCTGGAAGAACAGGTCGGTTTCCAGGAAGATCTGGCCGTCGGTGATCGAGATGACGTTCGTCGGGATGTAAGCCGACACGTCGTTGGCCTGGGTTTCGATGACAGGCAGCGCCGTCAGCGAGCCCGAGCCCATGTCCTTGTTCAGCTTCGCCGCGCGCTCGAGCAGGCGGGAGTGCAGATAGAACACGTCGCCGGGATAGGCTTCGCGGCCCGGCGGGCGGCGCAGCAGCAGCGACATCTGACGGTAGGCGACAGCCTGCTTGGACAGATCGTCATAGATGATGACCGCGTGCATGCCGTTGTCGCGGAAGTACTCGCCCATGGTGCAGCCGGTAAAGGGCGCGATGTACTGCATCGGCGCCGGATCCGACGCGGTGGCGGCGACGACGATCGAGTATTCGAGCGCGCCCTGCTCTTCCAGCACCTTCACGAACTGCGCGACGGTCGAACGCTTCTGGCCGACCGCGACGTAGACGCAGTACAGCTTGATGTTCTCGTCCGGCTGCGCGTTGAGCGGCTTCTGGTTCAGGATGGTGTCGAGCGCGATCGCGGTCTTGCCGGTCTGGCGATCGCCGATGATCAGCTCGCGCTGGCCGCGGCCGATCGGGATCAGGGCGTCGATCGCCTTGAGGCCGGTCGCCATCGGCTCGTTCACCGACTTTCGCGGAATGATGCCGGGCGCCTTGACGTCGACGCGCATGCGCTTGTCGGCCTGGATCGGTCCCTTGCCGTCGATGGGATTGCCGAGCGCGTCGACGACGCGGCCGAGCAGGCCCTTGCCGACCGGCGCGTCCACGATGGCGCGGGTGCGCTTGACGGTCTGGCCTTCCTTGATCTCGCGGTCGGCACCGAAAATAACGACACCGACGTTGTCGGTTTCGAGGTTCAGCGCCATGCCGCGGGTGCCGTTCTCGAACTCGACCATTTCACCGGCCTGGACGTTGTCCAGACCGTAGACGCGGGCGATACCGTCGCCGACGGACAGCACCTGTCCGACTTCGGAGACTTCAGCTTCCTGGCCGAAATTCTTGATCTGGTCCTTGAGGATCGCGGAAATTTCCGCGGCGCGGATGTCCATCAGCCTGCCTCTTTCATCGCGTGCTTGATCGAATTGAGTTTGGTGCGAAGCGAACCATCCACCATGCGGCTGCCCAGCTTGACGACGAGGCCACCGATGATCGAGGGATCGACTTTCACGTTCAGCGCGACGTCCTTGCCGGTCACCGACTTCAGGGCAACCTTGAGGGCATCGAGATTCTTGTCAGAGAGCGCCTCCGCCACCGTGACGTCAGCCGTCGTCTCGCCCTTGAACCGGGCCACGAGGGCGCGGTAGGCGCGGCTGACGTCGGCCACCGCGAACAGGCGGCGGTTGGCGGTCAGCACTTTCAGAAAGTTGGCGGTGATGCCGGCGATGCCCGCCTTGTCCAGCACGGCCGAAAGGGCCTTGGACTGGGCGTCGGCGGCGAACACCGGGCTGCGGACGAGGCGCTTGAGATCAGCGCTTTCGTTCAGCATGGCATCGAATTTATCAAGATCGGCTTTGACCTCGTCGACCACGTTCTGGTCGCGGGCCAGCTCGAACAAGGCCGTTGCATAACGGCCGGACACACCTGAAACGGACGTATCTTCTGCAGCCACAGACGCGCTCTTTTTGCTGTCAAACTCGCAAGGGAAAAACCGTCGCCACGAAGCGGCGCCTAGCGATCCAAGCCCTTGGAATTCAAGCGGGACTTCGATTTCCGACCAGCACGGGAGGTGCCGGGCTCGTTAAAATCGCGGCTTTGCTAACATAGCAGGTGCGCAGGTGCAACATGACGCCAAACTAAAGGCATGAGGTTCTGTCGCCAGTTCGTCGCAGCCTCGCAACACATTCCGCGCGAGAGGGGCCGACCGAGGCGGCGACCTGCCACGTCACGGAATTCAGCGCCGGCCCTGCCGCGACACCTCCCATTGGTTCCTGCCCCCAGCGCATAGCGGCCATGAACACGGATCGCTGAGGCGTGAATCCGTTCCCACGAGTTCCACCCGCCGAATACTTATCGAATTCTAAACGCTATAGGCGATGACTTCGCTTTACAGTATTCGCAAGTAACCTAGAAGTTAATAAATCGTTAAAGGCGAAGATTACGGGATATCGGATGAATATCTCGCGACGGTAACAAGATATTTCATGACGACACATACCGGATTTACTGCCCAATTCACGCCTCATTGGGAATCGAAACGCCAAATCGCTCACAAACTGATGGGGGCTCCACTTGCCACAAATGTGGCAATACTAGCTTAGGGACCATTAAATGCTGTCTTTGAAGACGCTGGGCTTTGTGACCCGGCCGCGAACGGCGATTGCTTTCGTCGCCGCAACTCTCCTTGTCGGTGGAACTGCCACCGAAGCTTCCGCCAAATCCAAGCATCGGCATCACCACCGCCACCACGCCCAGACCGAGGCCAACGCGACCTCCGATTGGCGCAATGCCAATGCGTCGATGACGCCGACCTCCGGCACGGGCCGCAGCTTCTCCGGCATCGCGTCCTTTTACGGCAATGAGTCCGGTAGCAAGACCGCCTCGGGCCAGCGCTTCAACCAGAACGCCATGACCGCGGCGCACCGTTCGCTGCCCTTCGGCACCAAGCTGCGCGTCACCCACGGCAGCCAGAGCGTCATCGTCACCATCAATGACCGCGGCCCGTTCATTCGCGGGCGCGTGCTCGACCTCTCCACGGGTGCCGCCCGCGCCATTGGCCTCACCAGTCGCGGCGTCGGCCGCGTCACCGCGGAAGTCGTCTCCTAAAGGCGCGATCCGCGCCTGATCGAGCGCGCAGTTTTCATCAGTTTGCTGCGCACGTGAAACAAGCCCGCGGTCTTGGGGGACCGCGGGCTTTTTTGTTTTGTCATTCCGGGGCGCGCGGAGCGCGAACCCGGAATCCATCGCGCGGCAGAGTCGGTGGAGGAATGGATTCCGGGCTCGCGACTTCGTCGCGCCCCGGAATGACGGCGGAGGATTTGGCTACGGCGATGGCTACAAAAAGCTCTGCGGATCGACGTCGACTTCCAGCTTCAGGTTGCCCGTCGGCTTCGGGCAGACCGCGAGCCAGTTGCGCAAATAGTCCGACAGGTCGAAACCGCGCGCCGATTTCACCAGGATGCGGAAGCGGTAGCGGCCCTTGATGACGGCGAGCGGGGCTTCGGCCGGGCCGAGCACGACGACGCGCTCGTCGCGCGGCGCCAGCGCGACGAGCTTGCGGCCGAAGCCCTCGGCGCCCGGGCGGTCGCCGGCGGAGATGATCAGGCTGGCGAGCCGGCCGAACGGCGGATAGAGCGTCTTCTCTCGCAGCTCGATCTCGCTGTCGTAGAAGGCCTCGCGGTCGCAGGCGATCAAGGCCCGCATCACGGGGTGATCGGGCTGATGGGTCTGGAGATAGCCGACGCCGCGGCCCTGCTCGCGACCGGCGCGGCCGATCACCTGGTTGAGCAATTGCCAGGTGCGCTCGGCTGCGCGCGGATCGCCGTTGGACAGGCCGAGATCGGCATCGACCACGCCGACCAAATTGAGCCGCGGGAAGTTGTGGCCCTTGGCCACGAGCTGCGTGCCGATGATGATGTCGACGCGGCCCTCCGCGATCTCGGCGAGCTCGCTTCGCATGGTCTCGATCGAGGTGATGAGATCGCTCGACAGCACCATGGTGCGCGCTTGCGGGAACAGCGCCGCCGCCTCCTCCTGCAGGCGCTCCACGCCGGGTCCGACCGCGACCAGCGATTCCTCGGCCGAACAGTTCGGGCAGATGTGCGGGCGCGGCATCGAGAAGCCGCAATGATGGCAGACGAGGCGCTGGCGAAAGCGATGATCGACCAGCCAGGCATCGCAGATGGTGCAGGCGAAGCGATGGCCGCAGGCACGGCACAAGGTCAGCGGCGCATAGCCGCGACGATTGAGGAACAACAGCGCCTGCTCGCGCCGCTCGATCGCGGTTCGGATCTCGCCGGCAAGCCGCGGCGAGATGAAGCGGCCGCGCGCGGGCGGCTCGCGGCGCAGGTCGATGGCCTCGATATGCGGCATGTGCTGGCCGCCGAAGCGCGAGGGCAGCGCGATGCGCTGGTAGCGGTTCTTGCGCGCATTGACCTCGGATTCCACCGACGGCGTCGCGGAGGCCAGCACGACCGGGATTTTTGCGATATGCCCGCGCACCACCGCCATGTCGCGGGCGTGGTAATGCACGCCGTCGTCCTGCTTGTAGGCCTGGTCGTGCTCCTCATCGACGACGATGAGGCCAAGATTGGCGTAAGGGAGAAACAGCGCCGAACGCGCGCCGACCACGACCGGCGCCGAACCTTCGGAGATCGCGGCCCAATTGCGCGCGCGGGTGCGCGGGGTGAGCTCTGAATGCCATTCGATCGGCCGCACGCCAAAACGCTGCGCGAAGCGATCGAGGAACTGGCCGGTCAGCGCGATCTCCGGCATCAGGATCAGCGCCTGCTTGCCGCGGCGGATCACTTCGGCGACCGCTTCGAAATAGACCTCGGTCTTGCCCGAGCCGGTGACGCCGTCGAGCAGCGCGACATGAAAGGTGCCGTTGGCCGCGAGCGCGCGCATCGCATCCACACCGGCACGCTGCAGCGGCGAAAAATCCGGCCGGCCGAATTCCGGATCGGGCGCCGGCGGCGGGGGCGGCGGCGGCATCGGCTCCACCGTGAGCGTGCCTTCATCGACGAGGCCGTCGATGACGCCCGAGGAGACGCCGGCCTCCTTGGCCGCCTCGGACTTGCCGTGCAGCAGCCGGTCCGACAGCAGCGCGATCACGCGCTGGCGCGCCGGCGTCAGACGCTTCGGCGGATTTCCGGTCAGGCGCACGCCGGCGCGCACCCGCTCCGGGCCGAGATTTTCGCCCATGCGCAGGCACATGCGCAGCACCATGCCGCGCGGGCTCAGCGTGTAATTGGCGACCCAGTCCACCACCGAGCGCAGCTCCGGCTTGAGCGGCGGAATGTCGAACTTCTCGCTGACCTCCTTGAGGCGGTTATGCAGGCGCGGATCGGGATTGGCGTTCTCGGCCCAGACCACGGCCAGCACCTCGCGCGGACCGAGCGGCACACTGATGAGATCGCCCGCCTTCAGCTCCATGCCGCGCGGCACCTTGTAGGAATAGGTCTGGTCGAGCGCGACCGGCACCAGCACGTCGACCATGCGGGTGGCGGGGGCGGTGGTGTTGCGCGGCGATTGGTCCATGAGCGGGGAATCGGAACCTTGAGGCCTTCAGGCTAGCGTCGCGCCGCGGCCTTAGCGAACGATAAACGAGTGTGATGCGATATACTGTGCGGAATCACCACGTCCAGAGCGCATGAGCAAAGCGGCCGCCCCACACATCGAGCTCGCCAGCGCCGATCCCTCGATCGCGCAGGAGATGGCGCGCTGGCTGGCGCATCTCGGCGCCGAGCGGCGGCTGTCGCCGAAGACGCTGGAGGCCTATGGCCGTGACTTGCGGCAGTGCCTTGATTTCCTCTGTGCCCATTGGGGCGAGCGGGTGACGCTGGAGCGGTTTGCAGCGCTGGAAGCCACCGATGTGCGCGCCTTCATGGCGATGCGCCGGGCCGACGACATCGCCGGCCGCAGCCTGATGCGCGCGCTGGCGGGCCTGCGCTCGTTCGGACGTTTTCTGGAGCGCGAGGGCAAGGGCAAGGTCGGCGCATTGTCGGCGATCCGCGCGCCGAAGGTCGCCAAGAGCCTGCCGAAGCCGCTGCCGATGGCATCGGCCAAACGTCTGGCCGATGCCGACGAGCGCGCCGGCGAGGAGCGCGAGACCTGGATCCTGGCGCGCGATGCCGCGGTGATGGCGCTGCTCTATGGCTCGGGCCTGCGCATCTCCGAGGCGCTGGGTCTCAAGCGCCGCGAGGTGCCGAAGCCCGGCGAGGGCGACGTGCTGGTCGTGACAGGCAAAGGCAACAAGACCCGCATGGTGCCGGTGCTGCAGAACGTGCTCGCATTGATTCAAGAGTACGTCGCGATGTGTCCGTATCCGCTGCCGGCGGAAGGACCGATCTTCGTCGGCGCGCGCGGCGGCCCCTTGAGCCCGCGCATCATCCAGCTCGCGATGGAGCGGCTGCGCGGCGCGCTGGGACTTCCCGACAGCGCCACGCCGCACGCGCTGCGGCATTCCTTTGCCACGCATCTGCTCTCGCGCGGCGGCGACTTACGCGCCATCCAGGAATTGCTCGGCCATTCCTCGTTGTCGACGACGCAGGTCTATACCGGGATCGATTCCGAGCGGCTGCTCGAGGTGTATGCGAGCGCACATCCGCGGCGGTGACGCTGACAAGCTCTCGTGCCCCGGACGCAGCGCAGCACTTCTTCAGTGATGCGCTGCTGAGCCGGGGCCCATCCTCCGGCGCGATCGTTTGCAGCTTCTGGGTCCCGGCTCAGCGTCGCAGCGTTACACGCCGCGCCGCGTCCGGGACAAGAGAGCCGACAGACTGACACACTCTCGTCATAGCTCGCGTGCCTCTTGCGCCGCGCACGCGGTTGGTTCAATCGTACCGAACCAGGACAGGAGAGACTTATGGGCGCACATGAAAGCATGGAGCATGCCGAGCACGCCGAACACGCGTCCGGCTCGAACAAGAAGATCGCCCTTCTGATCGCCGTGCTGGCGCTGTTCCTGGCGATCTCGGAGACGCTCGGCAAGGGTGCCCAGACCGAATCGATCAGCAAGAACGTCGAAGCCGCCAATCTCTGGGCGTTCTTCCAGGCCAAGAGCATCCGCCGCACCGTGGTGGTGACCGCGGCGGAGCAGGGCAAGCTGACACTGGCCGCCGCGGCCGATGCACAGAAGCCCGCCGTGCAGAAGCAGATCGACGACTGGACCAAGACCGCGCAGCGCTACCGCTCCGAGCCCGAGACCGGCGAAGGCACCGAGCAGCTTGCGGACAAGGCCAAGCACGCCGAGCATGCCCGCGACGAGGCGACCGCGAAGTACCACCATTTCGAGCTGGCCTCGGCCGCCTTCCAGATCGGCATCGTGCTGGCCTCGGCCACCATCATCACGGGCATGCTGGCGCTCGCCTATGTCAGCGGCGTGCTGACGATCGCCGGCCTGATCATGACGGCGCTCGGCCTGTGGTGGCCGCATCTGTTGCATTTGCATTGAGGGTAGCGAGCGTTTGCTCTTTCCGCGTCATTGCGAGGAGCGAAGCGACGAAGCAATCCAGACTGCCTCCGGCGAAAGATACTGGATTGCTTCGCCGCGCTCGCAATGACGGAGGATAGAGCGGGGACGCCTGTCCCGGATTGCGCTGCGCTCCATCCGGGCCACGGACGGTCCTTGTGGTGGCGAAGATCACCGCGCCTGATGCACGCTCTTCCTGAAGCGCTGGATCATACGCAGCGTGCGGTAGGACCAGCCCTCGCCGTTGCCGGCGATCAGCTCGCGGATGCGGCGCTTGATCGGGTCGACCAGCTCCGCGGCCTTGGCGCGGATCTTCAGCACTAAGGCGTAGATCCGCTCGAACCAGGGCATCTCCAGAAGCTTGGCGCGCGTGACGTCGAACACGAAGGCGGTGACGCCGACGCCGACGAGCTTTCCGAACACGATCGTGACGAACGCGCCGGTCCAGTATTCATGCGCGAGCAGCCACAGCCCGACCAGCTTGAGCGGAAACAGCGGGACGACGGGCACCGCGAACACGAGCAGCGTCATGGCCGGCGAGAGCGCATCGACGCGCTCCGTCAGCCAATGCTTGAAGCGCGCCAGCGGGATGGCTGCGACGATCCTGGCGACGATCGGCTCGAGATGATCCCACAGCCAGGCTTCGATCAGGAAAACGATCGCAAGCAGGACCCAGACCGGTTGAAGAAGGCGGCGCAGCATGTGTTTCCCGCCCGGTTCGGCGCTGGGCGCGTCGTTACATATGGATGGCTCGCTTGCCGACCGCAAGCGCGGCTTCCTTAACGGCCTCCGAGCGCGTCGGATGGGCGTGGCAGGTGCGCGCGAGATCTTCCGCACTGCCGCCAAATTCCATCAGAACACACGCTTCATGGATCATTTCGCCGGCTTCGCGGCCGATGATGTGCACGCCGAGCACGCGATCGGTCTTCGCGTCTGCGAGAATCTTCACAAAGCCGTCAGTGGTTTGGTTGACCTTGGAGCGACCGTTGGCGGTGAACGGAAACTTTCCGACCGTGTAAGCCGTGCCCGCCTGCTTGAGTTCCTCCTCGGTCTTGCCGACGGAGGACACTTCCGGCGTGGTATACACGACGCCCGGGATCACGTCGTAATTCACGTGGCCGGCCTGGCCGGCGATGATCTCGGCGACCGCGACGCCCTCGTCCTCGGCCTTGTGCGCGAGCATGGGGCCTGCGACGACGTCGCCGATGGCATAGACGCCCTTCAGGCTGGTGGCGAAATGCGGATCGATCTGGACCCGGCCGCGCGCATCGAGCGCGACACCGGCTTCCTTGAGGCCAAGGCCGTCGGTGTAGGGCACGCGGCCGATGCAGACGAGCACGACGTCGGCTTCAAGCGTCTCAGCGGCACCGCCGGAAGCCGGTTCGATTTTCGCGAGCAATGCCTTGCTGTTCACTTCGACGCCGGTCACCTTCGAGCCCAGCTTGAATGCAAATCCTTGCTTCTCGAGGATGCGCTGGAATTGCTTGGCGATCTCGCCGTCCATGCCGGGCAGGATGCGGTCGAGGAATTCGACCACGACGACTTCGGCACCCAGGCGGTGCCAGACCGAGCCGAGCTCGAGGCCGATCACGCCGGCGCCGACGATGAGGAGCTTGCCGGGGACCTTCTCCAGCGACAGCGCGCCGGTCGAGGAGACGATGCGCTTCTCGTCGATCTCGATGCCCTTGAGGCGCGCGATGTCGGAGCCGGTGGCGATCACGATGTTCTTGGTCTCGACCACCTGCGACTTGCCGTCGGCGGAGACCTCGACCTTGCCGGTGCCGAGGATCTTGCCGGTGCCCTTGAGCACGTCGATCTTGTTCTTCTTCATCAGGAACTCGACGCCCTTGACGTTGCCGTCGATGCCCTGCTGCTTGAAGTTCATCATCGCGGGCAGATCGAGCTTCGGC
This sequence comes from Bradyrhizobium sp. CCBAU 45321, assembly GCF_028128975.1. NCBI lineage: Bacteria > Pseudomonadati > Pseudomonadota > Alphaproteobacteria > Hyphomicrobiales > Nitrobacteraceae > Bradyrhizobium > Bradyrhizobium sp. CCBAU 45321. Next base: position 345,025 of record NZ_LFKZ01000126.1, on the reverse strand, counting down.
GCGGAAACGCTGACGCCCATCTTGGCGAAGGAATGGCCGGCTTCCTCGAACATTTCGGAGGCGTGCAGCAGCGCCTTCGACGGCATGCAGCCGACATTGAGGCAGGTGCCGCCGAGGGTCGCGTTCTTTTCGACCACGGCGACCTTCATGCCGAGCTGGCTCGCGCGTACCGCGCAGACATAACCGCCCGGTCCGGTGCCGATGACGACGAGATCGTAGGTAGCCATGAGAGAAAGTCCCGTAAGGTTAGGCGTGGTGAGGATGCGTCAGCGCGGCGCGTCAGCGTCCGCCGGACACATCGAGAATGGCTGAGGTGACGTAGGAGGCCTCGTCCGAGATCAGCCAGACGATGGCATTGGCGATTTCATCGGCGGTGCCGACGCGCTTCATCGGCACCAGATGGGCCAGGCGATGGGCGCGGTCGGGCTCGCCGCCGGCAGCGTGGATGTCGGTGTCGATCAGGCCGGGACGGATCGCGGCGACGCGGATGCCCTCGCCCGCGACCTCATGGCCGAGGCCGACGGTGAAGGAATCGACCGCACCCTTGGACGCGGCATAGTCGACATAGGTGTTGGGCGAGCCGAGCCGCGCAGCGACGGACGACAGGTTGACGATGACGCCGCCCGTGCCGCCGTGCTTGGTCGACATCCGCTTCACCGCCTCGCGCGCGCAGAGGATGGAGCCGGTGACGTTCACCGCCATCACGCGCTGGATGCGCTCGGCCGACATCTCGTCGACGCGCACGCCGCTCTTGCCGACGATGCCGCCATTGTTGACGAGCGCCCCGAGCGTGCCGAACTTGTCGGCCTCCTTGAACAGATTGAGGATGTCACTTTCCTCGGCGACATCGCATTTCACCGCGATGGCCTTGCCGTTGCTGGCCGCGATCTGCGCGACCACCTCGTCGGCGGCCTGCTTATTGCTGGCATAGCCGACCACGACGCGGAAGCCGCGCGCGGCCGCCGCAAGCGCGGTCGCCCGCCCGATGCCGCGGCTGCCGCCGGTGATGACAACGACTTTATCCGTCACGCGCGCCTCCATGGTTCGACACGCGCCGTCGCATCAGTTGCGACGGCGCTCGCAAAGCATCAGCGATCAGAGATCGAGCACCAGGCGCGCCGGATCTTCCAGGCTCTCCTTGACGCGGACCAGGAAGGTGACGGCTTCCTTGCCGTCGATGACGCGGTGATCGTAGGACAGCGCCAGATACATCATCGGGCGGACCTCGATCTTGCCGCCGACGACCATCGGCCGCTCCTGGATCTTGTGCATGCCGAGGATGCCGGACTGCGGCGCGTTCAGGATCGGGGTCGACATCAGCGAGCCGTAGATGCCGCCATTGGTGATGGTGAAGGTGCCGCCCTGCATCTCGTCGATCTTGAGCTGGCCGTCACGGGCGCGACGGCCGAAATCGGCGATGCCCTTCTCGATGTCGGCGATCGACTTGTGGTCGCAGTCGCGCACCACGGGGACGACGAGGCCCTTGTCGGTGCCGACGGCGACGCCGATGTGATAATAGTTCTTGTAGATCAAGTCGCTGCCGTCGATCTCGGCGTTGACGGCCGGAATGTCCTTCAGCGCCTGCACGACGGCCTTGGTGAAGAAGCCCATGAAGCCGAGCTTGCTGCCGTGCTTCTTCTCGAACGCGTCCTTGTAGTGCGCGCGCAGCGCCATGACGTTGGTCATGTCGACCTCGTTGAAGGTCGTGAGCATGGCCGCGGTGTTCTGCACGTCCTTGAGGCGGCGCGCGATGGTCTGGCGCAGCCGGGTCATCTTGACGCGCTCTTCGCGGGCAGCGTCATCGGCCGGCGACGGCGCGCGGACCTGCACGGCAGCGGCGGGCTGGTTGACCGGCGTCGGCGCGGACGCGGCGCGCTCGATAGCGGCCAGCATGTCGCCCTTGGTGACGCGGCCATCCTTGCCGGAGCCCGGAACGGTCGAGGCGTCGACGCCGCTCTCGGCCGACAGTTTTCGCACGGAAGGCGCGAGCGGCGCATCGGCCGGCGGCGCCTTCGCGGCCGGAGCCGGTGCGGCAGCGGCTGCCGCGGGAGCCGCAGCTGCGGCGGGCTTGGCGGGCGCAGCGGCAGGCTTGGCCGCGCCGACACCATCGGTGATCTGGCCGAGCAGCGCGCCCACGGCAACGGTCGCACCATCAGCAGCGATGATCTCGCTCAGCGTGCCGGCGGTCGGCGCGGGGACTTCGATGGTGACCTTGTCGGTCTCGAGCTCCACCAGGGGCTCGTCGACGGCGACGGGGTCGCCGGCCTTCTTGAACCAGCGGCCGATGGTGGCCTCGGTGACGGATTCGCCGAGCGTCGGCACACGAATTTCAGTCATGGTCTCTTCCTTAATCGTTTTTGGCCGTCATCGTCCGCGCAGGCGGACGATCCAGTACACCGTGACGATCATGGATCAAACGGACGCCGCGGCGTACTGGATGCCCCGCCTTCGCGGGGCATGACAATTGGAATTTCGGTCAGCTCAGTGCTTCGTCCAGGAACGCCTTCAGCTGAGCCTGATGCTTGGACATCAGACCCGTGGCGGTCGCGGCGGAAGCGGCGCGGCCGACATAACGCGGACGCCGGCTCGCGCCGTTCACCTGGTTCAGCACCCATTCCAGATAGGGCTCGATGAAGTGCCAGGCACCCATGTTGCGGGGCTCTTCCTGGCACCACACCATCTCGGCCTTCTTGAAGCGCGACAGCTCGGCCACCAGCGCCTTCAGCGGCACCGGATAGAGCTGCTCGACTCGCATCAGGTAGATGTCGTCGATGCCGCGCTTCTCGCGCTCCTCGTAGAGGTCGTAATAGACCTTGCCGGAGCACAGCAGGATGCGGCGGATCTTCTCGTCAGGGACGAGCTTGATCGCCTCGTTCGGCAGCATCTGGGCGTCATCGTAGAGGATGCGGTGGAAGGTCGTGCCCTTCGCGAGCTCGTCGAGGCGCGACACCGCCCGCTTGTGACGCAGCAGCGACTTCGGCGTCATCATGATCAGCGGCTTGCGGATCTCGCGATGCAGCTGCCGGCGCAGCACGTGGAAATAGTTCGCCGGCGTGGTCGGGTAGACCACCTGCATGTTGTCTTCCGCGCACATCTGCAAGTAACGCTCGAGGCGCGCCGAGGAGTGCTCCGGCCCCTGGCCCTCATAGCCGTGCGGTAACAGGCAGACCAGACCGGACATGCGCAGCCATTTGCGCTCGCCCGAGGAGATGAACTGGTCGAACACGACCTGCGCGCCGTTGGCGAAGTCGCCGAACTGGGCTTCCCACAGCGTCAGCGTGTTCGGCTCGGCGAGCGAATAGCCGTATTCGAAACCGAGCACGGCCTCTTCCGACAGCAGCGAGTTGATGACCTCGTAGTGGCCCTGCTCGTGGCCGAGATGGTTGAACGGCGTGTAGCGGCTCTCGTCCTCCTGATCGATCAGGACCGAATGGCGCTGCGAGAAGGTGCCGCGTTCCGAATCCTGTCCTGATAGCCGGACGTGGTGGTTTTCGTTGAGCAGCGAGCAGAACGCCAGCGCCTCGCCGGTCGCCCAGTCGATGCCGTTGCCGCTCTCGATCGCCTTGGCGCGGTTATCGAGGAAGCGCTGAATGGTGCGGTGAACGCGGAAACCGTCCGGCACCTTGGTGATCTTGCGGCCGATGTCCTTCAGCGTAGCGATGTCGACGCCGGTGACGCCGCGCCGCGCATCCTCTTCCTGGTCGGCGATCTTGAAGCCCGCCCACTTGCCGTCGAGCCAGTCGGCCTTGTTCGGCTTGTAGGAGGTGCCGGCCTCGAACTCGGCATCGAGCCGGGCGCGCCAGTCCGCCTTCAGCTTGTCGACCTCGCCCTCGGTGACGACGCCTTCCGCGATCAGGCGCTTGGAGTAAAGCGTCAGCGTCGAGGGATGGGCGGCGATCCGCTTGTACATCACAGGCTGGGTGAAGGCCGGCTCATCGCCCTCATTGTGGCCGTAGCGGCGGTAGCACCACATGTCGATGACGACGGGCTTGTGGAACTTCTGCCGGAATTCGGTCGCGACCTTGGCCGCGAACACGACGGCTTCCGGATCGTCGCCGTTGACGTGGAAGATCGGCGCATCGATCATCTTCGCCACATCCGACGGATAGGGCGAGGAGCGCGAGTAGCGCGGATAGGTGGTGAAGCCGATCTGGTTGTTGACGATGAAGTGCACGGAGCCGCCGGTGCGGTAGCCCTTCAGGTCGGACAGGCCGAAACACTCCGCGACCACGCCCTGGCCGGCGAACGCGGCGTCGCCGTGCATCAGGAGCGGCATCACCGAGATGCGCATGTCCGGGGGATCGCCGTGCTGGTCCTGCTTGGCGCGGACCTTGCCGAGCACGACGGGATCGACGATCTCGAGATGCGAGGGGTTGGCGGTCAGCGACAGGTGGATGCGGTTGCCGTCGAACTCGCGGTCCGAGGAGGCGCCGAGGTGATACTTGACGTCGCCGGAGCCTTCGACCGCGTCAGGATTGGCCGAGCCGCCCTTGAACTCGTGGAACAGCGCGCGGTGCGCCTTGCCCATCACCTGAGTGAGTACGTTGAGGCGGCCGCGATGCGGCATGCCCAGCACGATTTCCTTCACACCGAGATTGCCGCCGCGCTTGATGATCTGCTCGAGCGCGGGGATCAGCGATTCGCCGCCGTCGAGGCCGAAGCGCTTGGTGCCGGTGAACTTGGTGTCGCAGAACTTCTCGAAGCCTTCGGCCTCGATCAGCTTCTGCAGGATGGCCCTGCGGCCCTCGCGCGTGAACGAGATCTCCTTATCGGGTCCTTCGATGCGCTCCTGAATCCAGGCCTTCTGCGCGGCGTTGCTGATATGCATGAACTCGACGCCGAGCGTCTGGCAATAGGTGCGCTCGCAAATCGCGGTGATCTCGCGCAAGGTGCCGTATTCGAGGCCGAGCACGTGATCGAGGAAGATCTTGCGATCGAAATCGGCCTCGCTGAAGCCGTAGGTGCGGGGATCGAGCTCTTCGCGGTTGCGCTGGGCTTCGATGCCGAGCGGATCGAGCTTGGCATGGAAGTGGCCGCGCATGCGGTAGGAGCGGATCAGCATCAGGGCGCGGACGGAGTCGCGCGTGGCCTGAAGCAGGTCGGCGGAGGAGATGTCGGCGCCCTTGGCCTGCGCCTTGGCGGCGATCTTGGCGCCGACCGTCTTCTCGACCTCGGCCCAGTTGCCGTCGAGGGCGGAGGTCAGATCGTCCTTCGGGGTCAGCGGCCAGTTGTCGCGCTCCCAGGACGGGCCTTCCGCGTTCTTGCTGATGTCAGCCGGCGCATCGTTCAGGCTCTTGAAGAACTCCTGCCACTCGGCATCGACCGAGGACGGGTCCTTCTGGTAGCGGGCGTAGATTTCGTCGATGTAGGTGGCATTTGTGCCCTGCAAAAAGGATGACAGGGCAAAGGCTGCGTTCGCGTCCTGGCGAGACATACTTGAGTTCCTGGCGATTTCGGTTCGCGCATAACAAACGGCGCTGGCGCCGAGCTCCCCCGACAGGGCTCGACGCGACAGGCACCCTTTACCCTATTTGCTGCGAAACTTCGCCCGGAAAAGCACGAAGGAGTGAATTAGCCTTTCAACTTTTCGGCAAGCGTGTGGCCGAGGCGGGCGGGCGACGGGGACACTGTAATCCCTGCGGATTTCATCGCCTCGGTCTTGGAACCGGCGTCGCCTTTGCCGCCGGAGATGATGGCGCCGGCATGGCCCATGCGGCGGCCGGGAGGCGCGGTAACGCCGGCGATGAAGCCGACCATCGGCTTCTTGCGGCCACGCTTGGCCTCGTCCTTGAGGAACTGCGCGGCGTCCTCCTCGGCGGAACCGCCGATCTCGCCGATCATGATGATCGATTCGGTCTTGGGGTCGGCGAGCAACATCTCCAGCACGTCGATGAACTCGGTGCCCTTGACCGGGTCGCCGCCGATGCCGACCGCGGTGGTCTGGCCGAGGCCTTCCTGGGAGGTCTGGAACACGGCTTCATAGGTCAGCGTGCCCGAGCGGGAGACGATGCCGACCGAGCCGGTCTTGAAGATGTTGGCGGGCATGATGCCGATCTTGCATTCGCCGGCGGTCATGACGCCCGGGCAGTTCGGCCCGATCAGGCGCGACTTGGAGCCGAGCAGCGAGCGCTTGACGCGAACCATGTCGATCACAGGAATGCCCTCGGTGATGCAGACGATCAGCGGGACCTCGGCGTCGATGGCTTCGCAGATCGCGTCGGCTGCGCCCGGCGGCGGCACGTAGATCACCGACGCGTCGGCGCCGGTCTTCTCACGTGCCTCGCGCACGGTGTCGAACACCGGCAGGCCCAGATGCGTCGAGCCGCCTTTGCCCGGCGAGGTGCCGCCGACCATCTTGGTGCCGTAGGCGATCGCGGCCTCCGAGTGGAACGTGCCGTTCTTGCCGGTGAAGCCCTGGCAGATGACCTTGGTGTTCTTGTCGATCAGGATGGACATGAGGTCTGCTTTCGCGAAACTAACAGAGTGAGTGGGTCAGTGGATGCGGCGGTAGACGCCGGTGAGGACGTCGGACCAGCCTTCCGCGTCCGGCGAGAATTGAATCTTCAACGAGTAGGAATCCTCATTGATGATCTCGTAGACGTGGCGCGCATTGCCGCGGAGCGAGCCGCGCACCAGCGTCAGGGTCTTGCCGGCCCACCCGCCTGAGGCGGGCGAAGGCGGCGTGTAGCCGAGCGAGTCGTACCAGAACAATTTGTAGGTCCGGTCGTCGCGGTCGAAGGTGAAGATGCCGTGGGTGGCGAAGACCTGCTTGCCGTCACGCATCTGGACCGAGTCCTGGATCAGATAGAACCCGTTGAGATCCATGCGCGCGACGGTGCGCGAGGTCGCCGGCCCGCCCGCCGTCCAGCGCGACGGAAAGACCATCTCCTCACCAACCCATTCGCCGGCGAACGCGGCGAGGCGCGCGTGCTCGGGGAGTGGAGATGATGCGGCGAGATGGTCTTGGGCCATGGCGCTAGCCTCCCTTGACGGCCTTCACGATCTTCTGCGCAGCGTCGTCGAGATTGTCGGCCGGCACCACGTTCAGCCCGGATTCACGGATGATCTTCTTGCCGAGCTCGACATTGGTGCCTTCGAGGCGGACCACCAGCGGCACGCTGAGGCCGACCTCGCGAACCGCAGCCGTGACGCCCTCGGCGATCACGTCGCACTTCATGATGCCGCCGAAGATGTTGACCAGGATGCCCTTCACGTTGGGATCGGCGGTGATGATCTTGAACGCGGCCGCGACCTTCTCCTTGCTGGCGCTGCCGCCGACGTCGAGGAAGTTTGCCGGCGCCATGCCGTAGAGCTTGATGATGTCCATCGTCGCCATGGCGAGACCGGCGCCGTTGACCATGCAGCCGATATTGCCGTCGAGCGTGACGTAGTTGAGATCGTATTTCGACGCCTCGATTTCCTTGGCGTCTTCCTCGGTCAGATCGCGCAACGACACCGCGATCTCGGGATGGCGGAACAGGGCGTTGTCGTCGAAGGACACCTTGGCATCGAGCACGCGGAGCTCGCCCTGCTTGGTCACGACCAGCGGATTGATCTCCAGCATCGACATGTCCTTGGCGACGAAGGCCGCGTAGAGCTGCGCGGTGAGCTTCTCGGCCTGCTTGGCGAGGTCGCCGGACAGATTCAGCGCCTTCGCGACCGTGCGGCCGTGATGGCCCATGATGCCGGTCGCCGGATCGACCGAGAAGGTCACGATCTTCTCCGGCGTGTTGTGCGCGACGTCCTCGATGTTGACGCCGCCTTCGGTCGACACCACGAAGGAGACGCGCGAGGTCTCGCGGTCGACCAGGATCGAGAGGTAGAATTCCTTGTCGATGTCGGAGCCGTCCTCGATGTAAAGGCGGTTGACCTGCTTGCCGGCCGGGCCCGTCTGCACGGTGACCAGCGTCGCGCCCAGCATCTGCTTGGCGAATTCGTTGACCTCTTCCACCGACTTGGCGATGCGGACGCCGCCCTTGTCGCCGGCGGATGCTTCCTTGAACTTGCCCTTGCCGCGCCCGCCGGCATGGATCTGACTCTTCACCACCCAGACCGGGCCGGGAAGCTGTCTTGCGGCGGCGTCGGAGTCCGAGGCCTTGAGAACCGCTACGCCGCGCGAAATCGGAACGCCGAATTCATGCAGCAGCGCTTTGGCCTGATATTCATGGATATTCATATGGTCGCTCCCTGAACCCGCGGGCGGTGACCTCATGGGCCCACCTCAGTCTTGTGGCTGGCATACCATATACCACAGGAACTGCAACCCGGATTCTTTGACAATCGAGATCTGCCGAGACCGGAACCCCACCCCGGTCAGCCGGGGTCCGGAAGTGAAACCGCCGAAGACCGGGTTCGATCTTCGGCGGGTATTGCTTTGCTTTAGCGGCCGAGAAGATCGGGTGCGATCTTCTTGCAGGCATCGACCAAGCCCTGCACGGCACCGACCGACTTGTCAAACGCCTCGCGGTCCTTGCCGGCGAGTTCGATCTCGACCACGCGCTCGACGCCCTTGGCGCCGATCACGACGGGGACGCCGACATACATGTCCTTCACGCTGTACTCGCCGTTGAGATAGGCGGCGCAGGGCAGCACGCGCTTCTTGTCCTTCAGATAGCTCTCGGCCATCGCGATCGCGGAGGCGGCAGGGGCGTAGAAGGCCGAGCCGGTCTTGAGCAGGTTGACGATCTCGGCGCCGCCGTTCCGGGTGCGGTCGACGATCTCGTCGAGGCGCGCCTGTGAGGTCCAGCCCATCTTGACGAGGTCGGGCAGCGGGATGCCGGCGACGGTGGAGTACTTCACCAGCGGCACCATGGTGTCGCCGTGGCCGCCGAGCACGAAGGCGGTGACGTCCTCGACCGAGACGTTGAACTCGTCGGCGAGGAAGTAGCGGAAGCGGGCCGAATCCAGCACGCCGGCCATGCCGACGACCTTCTTGTGCGGCAGGCCCGAAGCCTTCTGCAGCGCCCAGACCATGGCATCGAGCGGGTTGGTGATGCAGATGACGAAGGCGTCGGGGGCGTACTTCTTGATGCCGGCGCCGACCTGCTCCATGACCTTGAGGTTGATGGAGAGGAGGTCGTCGCGGCTCATGCCGGGCTTGCGCGGCACGCCGGCGGTGACGATGCAGACCTTGGCGTTGTCGAGCGCCTCATAGGAGTTCGCGCCGGTATAGTGGGCGTCGAAGCCGTCGACCGGCGAGGACTGCGCGATGTCAAGCGCCTTGCCCTGCGGCACGCCCTCGGCGATGTCGAACATCACGACGTCGCCCAGTTCTTTCAGGCCGATGAGGTGAGCCAGCGTTCCGCCGATCTGGCCGGAGCCAATCAAAGCAATCTTGTCGCGCGCCATGTGAACCTGTCCTTTAGACACGTAAGGAGGGGAAACTGAGACGGGTGGTTATCCCTTTCGCCTCCCCCGTTCAAGTCGCCCAATGCCCAATTGTCGGGCTTGCCGAGATAGCAGCCAGCATACCCCGGCCGTCATTCCGGGGCGCGCGAAGCGCGAGCCCGGAATCCATAACCACCATCCGGACTATGGATTCCGGGCTCGTCGCTTTGCGACGCCCCGGAATGACGGCGGGGATAGGACTTAAGTCTCGACCAAGCCCTTGGTCGAGCCGCTGGCGGTGGAATCCTTGCGGCCGTGAGGCAGCGCCAGATAGGATTCCGAGCTCATTTCGATCAGGCGCGAGGCGGTCCGGTTGAACTCCATGGCCTCGGTGCCATCGGTCGCGAGGTAGAGCGAGATCGGATTGGCGTCGGCCGAGGCCATCAGCTTCACGGCGTTGTCATAGAGCGTATCGATCAGGGTGATGAAGCGCTTGGCCGCGTTGCGCTGGGAGAGGTCCATCACTGGAATATGGTCGACCAGGAGGGTGTGATAGTCGTGCGCCAGCCTGAGGTAGTCGGATGCACCGAGCGGCTGCTCGCAGAGGTCGGCGAAGGAGAACCGCGCCACGCCATGGGCCGAGCAGGGCACGTGCAGAATGCGGCCCTTGATCGAAATGTCGCGCGAGCGGCATTTGGCGCCGCCCGTCATCCGCTTCCAGGCGCGATCGAGCGCGGCATCCGCATCGCCATCGGCCGGTGTCAGCCACATTGGCACGCCCTGCAGCTTCTCCAGGCGGAAGTCGGTGCGCGCATCGAGCCGCGCGACGTCCATGTGGTCGGTGATCTGCTTGATGAAGGGCAGGAACAGCGAGCGGTTGAGACCGCCCTTGTAGAGATCGTCGGGCGCGACGTTGGAGGTCGCGACCACGACGGTGCCGAGCTCGAACAATTTGGCGAACAGGCGGCCCAGGATCATCGCATCCGCAATGTCGGTGACATGGAATTCGTCGAAGCAGAGCAGCCAGCTCTCCTCGAAGATCGCATTGGCCGTTAGAGCGATGACGTCGCTGTCGGCGATCTCGCCGCGCGCGATGCTCTGGCGATAATCGTAGATTCGCTCGTGCACGTCCGCCATGAACTCGTGGAAATGCGCGCGGCGCTTGTGCTCGACCGATGAGTGCTGGAAGAACAGGTCCATCAGCATGGTCTTGCCGCGGCCGACCTCGCCATGGATGTAGAGCCCGCGCGGCGCCTCGTCCTTGTCGCCAGAGCCGAACAGCCGGCTGAGCAGGCCTTGCTTGCGGGCGGGCTTGTAGGTCGAAAGCCGCAGATCCAGCGCCGCATAGGCTTCGGCAACCTCGGCCTGCGCGGCATCCGGCTCGATCGCACCGGACGCGATCTCGGCCTGATAGGCCTCGCGGAATGAGGGATTTGGGGTGGAGAGCATGGCTCTTTACCGCCAGAGACGGACGGAAATTGCAACTGCGTTTTGGCGCAACGGGCGTATGCGGCCTGCCCCTCGCGCTCGCGAGGCCGGTTCTCCCAACGAACTGTTCTTGCGCTCCTAGGCGGCTAGAATATACCTATTAAGGAACCAAGGAACTCGAAATGGCGCTTAGCATCAAGGACCCCGAAACGGAGCAATTGGCGCGAAGCCTGGCGCAACTGACCGGGGAGAACATTACCACAGCAACCCGGCGCGCCATTGAGGAGCGATTGCGTCGCCTTGGCGGTCAGAAAAACAAAGACGTGTTGCTCGAAGATCTGGCCGAGATCAGACGACGTTGGAGCGAAATGCGAGTTCTGGACGACCGCACACCGGAGGAAATTCTCGGATATGACGAGCACGGATTGCCACGCTGATGGTGATCGATACGTCGGTGATCGTGGCAATCGCGCTCAACGAAGACGACGCAGCGGATATCGAGCGACTGATCGTGGATGATCCGATCCGCCTGATCTCAGCGGCAACGGTGCTTGAAGCAACGATGGTGATCGAGACACGATTAGGTGATGCGGGCGGGCGCGAGCTTGATCTCTGGCTCGTCAAGATCGGCGCCGAGATCGTGGCAGTCGATGCCGGACAAGCCGATGCAGCACGGCGCGCCTGGCGGCGTTATGGAAAGGGGCGACACGCCGCGTCGCTCAACTACGGGGATTGCTTTTCCTACGCGCTGGCCTTGACCCGCAACGAGCCACTGCTGTTCAAAGGCGCGGACTTTGCGAAGACCGACGTGAGCCGGCCAGGCGCGGCGCCGCCGCCATAGCGCCCCGAAGTGAAAACCTACTCACACAGCTCGTAGGCGTCCTCGACCACATACGGGCCGCCGCCGGTGGATGCGCGCGAGGAGAACAGCACGAAGCGTTCGGCCATGAACGCCTTGCTCGGGAAATAGCCGCGCAGCGAGAGATAGTCGGCGACGTCGCGGTCGGAGGCGTCGTGCAGCCTCGCGAGCGTGACGTGCGGAATGAACTTGCGTCCCTCCGGGTCGAGGCCGATCCGCTGCATCATGCGCTCGAGCTCGGCCTGCAATTCCATCAGCGGCTTGCTCGGCGCAATCGTGGCGACCACCGCGCGGGGCTTGCGGCCGCCGAAGCTGGTGAGCCCCTGCACCTTCACCTCGAACGGCTTTCGGTCGACGCGAAACAGCATCGAGGCGATCTCGTTGGCGGAAGCGCCGTCGATGTCGCCGATGAAGCGCAGGGTGACGTGATAATTTTCGGGATCGATCCAGCGGGCGCCGGGGAGGCCACCCCTCAAGTTGGAAAGCGACTGGCCGATTTCGGCCGGAATTTCCAGACCCGTGAACAAACGCGGCATCGTTTCGCACTCCCGATGCTTGGGTACGGTGCTCGAACAGCGAGACCATATCCAAATTAGAGCCGGCGACGAATCACCGGTACCCTGATTCCTATCGCAGTTGTGTGACTCTGCGAAGCATGCCGCGCTTCACCCCGGTAAAACCCTGGGAATTAGGGTTGGCGCTGCCTGGTTTTCAACGCCGTTGCTCAGCGATCGTGCCAATGAATGCCTCCACCATGGGCATGATCCTGCCGACGATGATGTCGACGCCTTCAGCGGTCGGATGAATGCCGTCGGCCTGATTGAGCTTGGCCTCGGCCGCGACGCCTTCGAGGAAGAACGGATAGAGCGGCACGTCGAATGTCTTGGCCAGATCCGGATAAATCGAATTGAAGCGCGCGGCGTATTCGGCGCCGTAATTCGGCGGCGCCAGCATGCCGCAGAGCATGACCGCAATCTTGCGCGCCTTGAGCCGCTGGATGATGTCGGTCAGCGCGGCGCGCGCCACGTCGGGATCGATGCCGCGCAGCGCGTCATTGGCGCCGAGCTCGACGATGACACCGTCAGTTCCATCGGGCACCGACCAGTCGAGCCGGTCGCGGCCGCCCGAGGTGGTGTCGCCGGACACGCCGGCATTGGTCATGTCGACCTCTATGCCTTTGGCCCGCAAGGCTTTTTGAAGCTTTTGGGGGAACGCCTCCTGGGCCGGAAGGCCAAGGCCCGCGCTCAGGGAATCGCCGAGGACGACGAGCTTGACCGGTTTTGTCGCACCCGCCCAAGCGGGGTTCGCCATCGTCATGACGGCGAGCATCAACACGGCTATGTGCATGAACAATCCGTAACGCCTCTCGACCCCGCGTGCGGACTTGCCATATGACCGGACCATGGACACTCGCATCGACCCCTCTTCGCTCGCCGCTACCGCGGACACCATCGCCATCTCCAACGTCAACCTCTCATTGGGCACGGGCGCGGCACGCGTTCACATCCTCAAGGATATCAGCCTGCGGGTCGGCCGGAGCGAGACGATCGGCCTGATCGGCCCGTCAGGCTCGGGCAAATCCACGCTGCTGATGGTGATGGCGGGGCTGGAACGTCCTGATAGCGGAGAGGTGGTGGTGAATGGCACGCCTTTCAATGCCCTCGACGAGGACGCGCTGGCGCGCTTCCGCGGCCGCCAGGTCGGCATCGTCTTCCAGTCCTTTCACCTGATCCCGACCATGACGGCGCTGGAGAACGTCGCTGTGCCGCTCGAGCTCGCCGGCAACCCCGATGCCGCCAAGCGCGCGGCAGAGGAGTTGCAATCGGTCGGGCTCGGTGACCGCCTGCATCATTATCCGACCCAGCTCTCCGGCGGCGAGCAGCAGCGCGTCGCGCTCGCCCGCGCGCTGGCACCCGATCCCGCGATCCTGGTCGCCGACGAGCCGACCGGCAATCTCGACGAGACCACCGGTAAGCAGATCGTCGATCTCCTGTTCAGCAAACATGCCGAGCGCGGCATGACCTTGGTGCTGGTGACGCACGATTCCTCGCTCGCGCATCGCTGCGATCGCGTCATCCGCCTGCGCTCCGGGCGCATCGACACGCAGTCTGCGCCCGCATGAGCGCCGTGGCCGAATCGTTCGAGAAGCCGAACGCCGTTGCGCTGTCGCTGCGCTACGCCTTGCGCGAATTGCGCGGCGGCCTGCGCGGCTTCTACGTCTTCATCGCCTGCATCGCGCTCGGCGTGATGGCGATTGCCGGCGTCGGCTCGGTGTCGGCGAGCCTGAGCGACGGTCTCGCACGCGAGGGCCGCACGCTGCTCGGCGGCGACGTCTCCTTCGTGCTGTTCCAGCGCGAGGCCAAGCCGGAAGAGGTCGCGTTCCTGCGTTCGCGCGGCACGCTGTCGGCGGCTGCGACCTTGCGCGGCATGGCGCGTTCGACTGACGGCAAGCTGGCGCTGGTCGAGATGAAGGCGGTCGACAACACCTATCCGATGCTCGGCAAGTTGAAGCTTGCGCCGCAGCTGGAGATGTCCGATCTGCTCGCGGAACGTGACGGCGCGTTCGGCGCTGCCGCCGATCCGACGCTGCTGGCGCGGCTTTCTCTCAAGACCGGCGACCGCGTCACGATCGGGTCCGCAACGTTCCAGATCCGCTCCACCGTCGAGGCCGAGCCGGACAAGCTCGCCGGCGGCATCGGCTTCGGGCCCCGCTTTCTGATCAGCGAGGCGGCCTTGCGCGCCACCGGCCTGATCCAGCCCGGCAGCTTGGTGCGTTGGGTCTACCGGGTCAAGCTGCCGGAGGCCGCGAACAACGAGCGCGCCACCGAAGCCTTCATCGCGGATGCGCGCAGCGCCGCGCCGCAGGCCGGCTGGGAGATCCGCAGCCGCTCCAATGCCTCGCCGCAGCTCGAGCGCAACATCAACCGCTTCACGCAGTTCCTGACCCTAGTCGGCCTTGCCGCGCTGCTGGTCGGCGGCGTCGGCGTCGCCAATGCCGTCAAGAGTCACATCGACCGCAAGCTCGAGGTGATCGCTGCCTTCAAGGCCGTCGGCGCCACCGGCCGGGACGTGTTCGGCATCTATCTGGCGCAAGTGGTCCTGCTGGCCGCGATCGGGTCCGTGATCGGCCTGGCGCTCGGCGCCGCGATGCCGTTTGCGATCGTTGGCCTGTTCGGCAAGCTGTTGCCGCTGCCGGTGGTGCCGGCCGTGCACACCGACGAGCTCGCGCTGTCTTTCCTCTACGGCCTCCTCACCGCGCTCGCCTTCGGCCTGTGGCCGCTCGCGCGCGTGCACGACGTGCCGGTGGCCGCGCTGTTCCGCGACACCATCAGCTCCGAATGGCACCGGCCGCGCGCGAGCTATCTCGTGTTCATGGCCGTCGTGATCGCACTCCTCATCGCGGTCGTGATCGGCCTGTCGTTCGACAGGCGCATCGCCGCGGTGTTCGTGGCTTCCTCCGTGGTCGTGTTCGCCTTGCTGCGCGGCATCGCCGCCCTGCTGATGACGATCGCACGACGGCTGCCACGGACGCGGCTGCCGATGCTGCGGCTTGCGATCGCCAACATCCACCGGCCGGGCGCGCTGACGCCGTCCGTCGTGCTGTCGCTGGGACTCGGGCTCGCCGTGCTCGTCACCATCACCCAGATCGACGGCAATCTGCGCCGGCAGTTCCTGGCGGCGCTCCCCGACCAGGCGCCATCGTTCTTCTTCATCGACATTCCGAGCGCGCAGGCCGAGCAGTTCGATGGCTATCTGCGCCAGATCGCCCCCGGCGCCAGGATCGACGACGTGCCGATGCTGCGCGGACGCATCGTCGCCGCGCGCGGGGTGCGCGCCGAGGAGCTCAAGCCGACCACGGATTCCGAATGGGTGCTGCAGAGCGATCGCGGCCTGACCTACACCGCCGAGCTGCCGAAGGGCTCCAAGGTGGTCGAGGGCGAATGGTGGCGCGCTGATTATTCCGGCCCGCCGCTGGTCTCGTTGGAGAAGAAGATCGCCGACGGGCTCGGCCTCAAGCTCGGCGACGAGGTGGTGGTCAACGTGCTCGGCCGCGACATCCCGGCCAAGATCAGCAATCTGCGCACGATCGACTGGCAGGGTCTCGGCATCAATTTCGTCCTGGTGTTCTCGCCCAACGCCTTCAAGGGCGCGCCGCACACCCATATCGCGGCGCTGACGGAAGCGGGCGGAAAGGCGGGCGACGGCAAGATCATCAAGGAGGTCGCCGACGCCTATCCGATGGTGACGAGCGTGCGCGTGCGCGAGGTGATGGAGACGGTCGGCTCCGTGGTGACCAATCTGGCCCTGGCGATCCGCGGCGCCAGCGCCGTGACGCTGATCTCGGCGATCCTGGTGCTGGGCGGGGCGCTCGCCGCCGGCCACCGCCACCGGGTCTATGACGCGGTTATCCTGAAGACCCTGGGCGCGACGCGGCTGCGGCTGCTCGGCGCCTATGCCCTCGAATACCTCCTGATCGGCCTTGCTACCGCGGTGTTCGGGGTGATCGCGGGCAGCATCGCGGCCTGGCTGATCGTGACGCGGCTGATGACGCTGAGCTTCGTCTGGCAGGCCGGCAGCGCCGCCGGCGTGGTCGCCGCCGCGCTGGTCGTGACCGTCGGGCTCGGGCTTGCCGGCACGCTGCTGGCATTGAACAAAAAGCCCGCGACGGTGTTGCGAAATTTGTGACAAAATGTAGCGGCGGATCGAGCTGCCCGGAATCGGCCCGGTTTCCGCGATTAACCACGCTACCCCCGTCAGCTTCGCGTCAGGATTGACGCCGAGGGCGACATTCAGCCGCGCGTGGAAGGTTGCGGCGAATGTGTTAGTTTCCCACATATCGGATGGGTTCGGAGTCCCGATTGTGAGCCAAAATTAAATCGGCTGGCAGCGGTCTCCGAGATAGAATTTGACGAACCGGCGGCATGGCGACCCTCGTGCCGGACCGGACCAACCAACGGGAATTCGACCATGTCGGACCTAGACCGTAACTACGCTTCTCCTTTCGGCAGGGCCGCCGGGCGTGTTGACGCCGCGACGGTCGATGCCGGCCTGCGCGCCTATATGCTGCGCATCTACAACTACATGAGCATTGGCCTGGCCATCACCGGCCTTGCCGCGCTCGGCGTCTACATGGCCGCCGTGACCGACGTTCCGACGGCGGACGCCGTTCGCGTCGGCAAGGTGTTCCTGACGCCGTTCGGCTACGCCATGTTCGTCAGCCCCCTGAAGTGGCTGTTCATCCTGGCGCCGCTCGCGATGGTGTTCGTGATCTCGGCGGGCATCAACCGTCTGGCCCCCTCGACCGCCCAGATCCTGTTCTGGGTGTTCGCGGCGCTGATGGGCATCTCGCTGTCGTCGATCTTCCTGGTGTTCACGCACACCTCGATCGTGCGGGTGTTCTTCATCACCGCGGCGACCTTCGGTGCGCTGAGCCTCTACGGCTACACCACCAAGCGTGACCTGACCGGCATGGGCTCGTTCCTGTTCATGGGCCTGATCGGCATCGTTCTCGCCAGCCTGGTGAACCTGTTCCTGGCCAGCTCGATGCTGCAGTTCATCGTGTCGGTGGTCGGCGTGCTGGTGTTCTCGGGCCTGACCGCCTGGGATACCCAGCGGCTGAAGAACGACTACATCTACGGCTATGCCTCGGCCGGCGGTGAAGTCGCAGAGCGTTCGGCCATCACCGGCGCACTGTCGCTGTACCTGAACTTCATCAACCTGTTCACGCTGCTGCTGCAGCTCCTCGGCCAGCGCGAGTAAGCTCTGAGACGAGAGAACGGACACGAACCCCGGCCGAAAGGCCGGGGTTTTCGTTTGCGGGTACGGGCTCTCCTCGTCATTGCGAGGAGCTCGCGACAAAATTGCGCAGCAATTTTGCGCTGATGCGACGAAGCAATCCAGAGTCCCTCCGCGGATGCATTTCTGGATTGCTTCGCTGCGCTCGCAATGACGCTGCGGAGGCGGCGGAACCCCTTCCAGCAGTCGGACGAAGGCTCTATCCTTCCCCCATGTCCGCACCCGATATCAGGCCCACCACCGAGGCCGACCTTCCCGCCGTCACCGCCATCTACCAGCAGGCCGTCCGCGAGGGCACGGCGACATTCGAGCTGGAGCCGCCCGACCTCACCGAAATGACGCGCCGCTATCGCGCGCTGATCGACGGCGGCTATCCCTATTTCGTCGCCATGCTGGACGGGCGCGTGGCCGGCTATGCCTATGCCGGCGCCTACCGGCCGCGGCCGGCCTATCGCTTCACGGTGGAGAACTCGATCTATCTCGATCCCTCCTTCCACCGCCGCGGCGTCGGCTCAATGCTGCTGGAACGGCTGATCGCCGAATGCGAGGCGCGCGGCTTCCGCCAGATGATCGCTGTGATCGGCGATTCCGCCAATGCCGGATCGATCGGCGTGCACACGAGGTGCGGCTTCAAGATGATCGGCACGCATCCCAGTGTCGGGCTGAAATTCGGCCGCTGGCTGGACACCGTGATGATGCAGCGCGACCTCGGCGAGGGCGCAAGTACGGTGCCGACAAAGTAGGTGTCGTAGGGTGGGCAAAGCGAAGCGTGCCCACCGTTCGCCGCACTAGAGAAAGCGCGTGGGCACGGCGCTACGCGCCTTTGCCCACCCTACGGCACCGTTCGTTCGTCTACACCACCGCCAGTTTGCGATCGATCACCAGCAGCACCCGCTCGAGCTCGTGGCCGCGGCGCAGGATCAGGCCGGTCGCCGAGATCACGCTGTACATGCCCTGCTTGCGCGCCAGCCGCGGGTCCTTCTCGATGCGATAGATCGGCACTTCCGAGGCGCGGCGATAGACCGAGAACACGGCGCGATCCTTCAGGAAGTCGATGGCATAATCGCGCCACTCGCCGTCAGCGACCATGCGGCCGTAGAGATTGAGAATCCGGTGCAGCTCGAGCCGGTTGAACGTCACCCGGTTTGGCTGCGTAAGCGCCGCGGCAGGACGCGCCGCCGCGCGCTGCTCGCTCGGGTCGGCATCCTCCGACGTCAGACTCATGGGAAGCGCCTCCTCATCGCACGGCTATGACCCGCGTCCGCCAAGATCGTCCCCGGAACCGCGTTCGTGACAATTGCATGATTGCGCCAACCGTTCCGCATCGCAAGGGGCTCGACCCATCGAATCGGCGTCCATCAGGGCACACGCAAGGGTGGAACTCCGTCGCGGCAAACCGTCACGGGATCGTTAGCAGGAATCATAGTATCGCCGCTTTTCCGCCAACCGCCTGCCGCCCTGCACTGCGAAAAGGGTGACGTGCGTTGACCCGGTCCTTTCGGTTCCGGATTCCTCAGCCCCCAGCCCCCCGGGGTCGAACAGGATCGGGTCTGTACGCACGACAAGGAGGGCCAACGCAAGTTGGTCCTTTTTTGTTTGTGCCGGGATGTTTCCGGCGCCCGTCATTCCGGGGCGCGCGAAGCGCGAGCCCGGAATCCATTTCTCAGCTCGGATAATGGGATTGATGGATTCCGGGCTCGCGCCAAGTGGCGCGCCCCGGAATGACGAGAGACTGATGTCTCAAGAAGATCTGCGCTTCAATGCAGCGACGTGTACGCCGCACCCAGCATCGGGCCCGGTCGCTCGCGGCTGCCGTCCTGGACGTAGACCACTGCGCCGTCGACGCCGTCGCGCGTGAGGTTCTCGATCGGCACCGTCCAGCTCTCCGGGCGGCCGGTCCAGTCGCCGACCTTGAGCAGGCTACGCACCACGTTGTGATAGGTGACCTGCTGTCCCTTGTTCTCGCCGCGGGTGATCGCGATCGGCACCGACTTGGCGATCGAGCAGATCCAGACCTCGCCGCGCGAGACCGCGGGCTCCTTGCTGGCGGCGACCGAGACGTTGATCTGCTTGCCCGAGAGCGACATCGTCACCGGCACGCTCATCACGCCGGTGCCCTTGTCGGTCTTGCCGATCGCGTTCTCGATGCCGGCGCGATCGCTGCCGATGACATGGGTGGAGCCGTTGACCACGACCTGCGGCGTGTAGACCTCGCGGTCGCCGCGCATGCGCGAATAGGCACGCTGCCGTGCAGAGAAGCGCGAATCCGCCAGCGTGTCCTTCCAGCCGAGATAGTCCCAGTAATCGATCGGCATGCTCAGCGCGATCACGGAGGGGTCCTTGGAGAGATCGCCGATGATCTGATCGGCGGGCGGGCAGGAGGAGCAGCCCTGCGAGGTGAACAATTCGACGACGGCGCGGGGTTCAGCCTGGGCAGGACGAATGACGGCGATGATCGCACATATGCCGAGAGCTCCCGACCAGAGGGCGCCGGACCAACGTGGAATCAGATGGGAAGCCGTCATTGTCGTCATGTCGAACGCCGCACACCGTTGCTCTCAGGGGGAAATCTTATCGCCGGATGGTCACCGTAGTCTTACGGGGCGCGGTACATTCATCCATCCGGGCCACCGTCCAAAGGGAGGTTTTCCGCCGGGCGGGCCCATCTGAAGCGTACCGCAAACGCGCGAAGGCGGCCTTTGATAGGCCGCCTTCGTTAAGGCTTCTACTCACTTCGCAGTGAGCCATCATTCACAAATCCGCGTTTACGCCGCGAGCTTGCGCAGCACGTAGTGCAGGATGCCGCCGTTACGGTAGTAGTCGAGCTCGTCCAGCGTATCGATGCGGCAGAGCAGCGAAACGCGCTGCAGCGAACCGTCGCCGGAGACGATCTCCGCGGTCAGCTTCTGGCGCGGCTTGAGGTCGCCGACGAGGCCGCGGATGGTCACCTTCTCGTCGCCCTTCAGCCCAAGCGACTGCCAGGAGGTGCCTTCCTCGAAGGTCAGCGGCAGCACGCCCATGCCGACCAGGTTGGAGCGGTGGATGCGCTCGAAGCTCTGGCAGATCACGGCGCGCACGCCGAGCAGGCGCGTGCCCTTGGCGGCCCAGTCGCGCGAGGAGCCGTTGCCGTACTCGGCACCGGCGAACACCACCAGCGGCACCTTCTCTTCCTGGTACTTCATCGCGGCGTCGTAGATCGACATCTGCTCGCCGTCGGGCCAGTGCTTGGTCAGGCCGCCCTCGGGGATGTTTCCGTCCGCGCCCTTCAGCATGAAGTTCTTGATGCGGATGTTGGCGAAGGTGCCGCGCATCATGACTTCATGGTTGCCGCGGCGCGTGCCGTACTGGTTGAAGTCGGCCGGACGCACCTGGTGTTCGCTGAGATATTTGCCGGCGGGCGAGGTGAGCTTGATCGAGCCGGCCGGCGAGATGTGGTCGGTGGTGATCTTGTCGCCGAACATGGCGAGGATGCGCGCCTCGACGATGTCGGTGACCGGCTCCGGCTCCTTCTTCATGCCTTCGAAATAGGGCGGGTTCTGCACGTAGGTCGAAGACATGTTCCAGCGATAGGTCTCGCTCTCGACCGTCTTGATCTTGCGCCAGTTGGTGTCGCCCTTGAACACGTCGGCATATTTCTTCTTGAAGATCGACGCGGTCACGAACTTCTTCATGAAGGCGTTGATCTCCTTGGTCGTCGGCCAGATGTCCTTCAGGTACACCGGCTTGCCGTCCTTGCCCTCGCCGAGCGGCTCGGTGGCGAGGTTCTTGGTGACGCTGCCCGCGAGCGCGTAGGCGACCACCAGCGGCGGCGAGGCCAAATAGTTCGCCTGCACATCCGGCGAAACGCGGCCTTCGAAGTTGCGGTTGCCGGAGAGCACGGCGGCCGCGACGACGCCGTTGTCGTTGATCGACTTCGAGATCTCCTCGGGCAGCGGACCGGAATTGCCGATGCAGGTGGTGCAGCCGAAGCCGACCAGGTTGAATCCGACCTTGTCGAGATCGGGCTGCAGACCGGAATTGGCGAGATATTCCGCGACCACCTGGCTGCCCGGGGCGAGCGAGGTCTTCACCCACGGCTTGGCCTTGAGGCCCTTCGCAGCCGCATTGCGCGCGAGCAAGCCGGCGCCGATGAGCACGCTCGGGTTCGAGGTGTTGGTGCAGGAGGTGATCGCGGCGATCACGACGTCGCCATGGCCGATGTCGAAGTTCTTGCCTTCCACGGGGAAGCGCTTGGCCGGCTCCTCGGCCTTCTTGTACTCGCTGGCGAGCGCGAGCGAGAAGCCGTCGGCGACGGTCGGCAGCGCGATGCGGCCTTCGGGACGCTTCGGGCCGGCCATCGACGGCACGACGTCGCCGAGGTCGAGGGTCAGCGTCTCCGTGAACACGGGGTCGGGCGACTTGGCGGTGCGGAACAGGCCCTGCGCCTTGGCATAGGCCTGCACCAGCGCGACGCGGGCCGAGGCACGGCCGGAGGTCTTGAGATAATCGAGCGCGGCGGCATCGACCGGGAAGAAGCCGCAGGTCGCGCCGTATTCGGGCGCCATGTTGGCGATCGTCGCCTTGTCGGCGACCGAGAGGTGGTCGAGGCCAGGGCCGAAGAACTCGACGAACTTGCCGACCACGCCGAGCTTGCGCAGCATCTGCGTCACGGTGAGCACGAGGTCTGTCGCGGTGACGCCCTCCTTCAGCGCGCCCTTCAGCTTGAAGCCGACGACGTTGGGCAGCAGCATCGACAGCGGCTGGCCGAGCATGCAGGCTTCCGCCTCGATGCCGCCGACGCCCCAGCCGAGCACAGCAAGACCGTTGACCATGGTGGTGTGCGAATCGGTGCCGACCAGCGAATCGGGATAGGCCACCTCGAAGGTGCCGGTCTTCTTGCCGACGGTCATCTTCTCCTTCTTGGTCCAGACCGTCTGGGCCAGATATTCGAGATTGACCTGGTGGCAGATGCCGGTGCCGGGCGGCACGACGGAGAAGTTCGAGAACGCCTTCTGACCCCACTTCAGAAACTCGTAGCGCTCCTGGTTCTGCTTGTATTCCTCGGTGACGTTCTTGCCGAAGGCCTTGTTGTCGCCGAAGAAGTTCACGATCACGGAATGGTCGATGACGAGGTCGACGGGCACCAAGGGGTTGATCTTCTCAGGCTCGCCGCCGAGCTTCTGCATCGCGTTGCGCATCGCGGCGAGGTCGACCACCGCTGGCACGCCGGTAAAGTCCTGCATCAGCACCCGCGCCGGGCGGAAGGCGATCTCATGCTCCAGCGACTTCTTGCGCAGCCATTTCGAGACCGCGACGATGTCTTCCTTCTTGACCGAGCGGCCGTCCTCGTTGCGCAGCAAATTCTCGAGCAGGACCTTCATCGAATAGGGAAGTTTCGAAATTCCCTTCAGACCATTCTTCTCGGCGGTGGGCAGGCTGTAATAGACATAGGTCTTGGCGCCGACCTTGAGAGTCTTTTTGCATTTGAAGCTGTCGAGCGAGGTCATGTAGGAGATCCCAATTGCTAGTTATACCCGGCAGGGTATTTTAACACCGTCAGCGCATCAGGCTGGGCCGCTTGCAGGGGCAGGTTGAGTTGCTGCATCAAGTAGTTCCGGGCTTATAGAAGCTTTCTAACCGCGCCGCCACAGCCACTATCGTGCCGCAGCAATTCGCGAGCCAAAAATTCCCATGCGCTACCCCAAGATTTCCTGAGGCCCGGCTGTGAACGGACTGAACCAAGGCGACATGCGGCTGTCAGGTCACGGGCTGAGATGCGTGCGGGGCGGGCGCGAGGTGTTCGCCGGGCTCGATTTCGCGGCCGGGTCGGGCGAGGCCGTCGCGGTGATGGGGCGCAATGGATCAGGCAAGACCTCGCTGCTGCGGCTGATCGCGGGCCTGCTCGTTCCGGCCGGCGGGACGATCACGCTGAAGGGGGGCGATGGCGAGCTGACCCTGGCGGAGCAGTGCCACTATCTCGGCCATCGCGATGCCCTGAAGCCGGCGCTGAGCGTGGCCGAGAACCTGACGTTTTGGGCTGATTTTCTCGGCGGCGAGCGTTTCGACGCGGCCGAGAGCCTCGCCAAGGTGGGCCTCGACCACGCCACCCATCTGCCCGCCGGATTCCTGTCCGCGGGACAGCGCCGCCGGCTCTCGCTGGCGCGGCTGCTGACGGTCCGCCGCCCGGTCTGGCTCCTGGACGAGCCGACCAATGCGCTTGATGTCGCCGGTCAGGACATGTTCGCCGGCCTGATGCGCGAGCATCTTGCCGCCGGCGGCATGATCGTCGCGGCGACGCATGCCCCGCTCGGGATCGAATCGCGGGAGCTGCGGATCGGGGGCGCGGCGTGATTTTGATGCACCCTCAGCTTTCCGAAGTGTGCCTGGGGCTGTCGGATGCCTTCCCAAAAGCTGGGAGCGCCCCATGACCGCCCTTGCCGCCCTCATCCGCCGGGACATCAGGATCGCGCTTCGCGTCGGCGGCGGGGCGCTGATCGGCGTCTTGTTCTTCCTGACCGTGGTGGTGCTGATGCCGTTCGCGGTCGGGCCGGATCTGGCGCTGCTGTCGCGGCTGGGACCTGCGATCCTCTGGCTCGGCGCCCTCCTGGCCAGCCTGCTGACCCTCGACCGGCTGTTCATGGCCGACCATGAGGACGGCTCGCTCGACCTGATCACGATGAGCCGGACGCCGCTGGAACTCGCCTGCGCCGCCAAGGCGCTGGCGCATTGGCTCGCCGCCGGCCTGCCGCTGATTGTCGCAACCCCCGTGCTCGGCCTGTTGCTCAACCTCGACATGATCGCCACGGCTGCGGTGGCGCTGACGTTGCTAGCGGGCACTCCGGCGCTGACCTTCACCGGCATGATCGGCGCGGCGCTGGCGGTGACGCTGCATCGCGGCGGGCTGTTGATGGCGGTGCTGGTGCTGCCGCTGTCGATTCCCGTGCTGATTTTCGGGGTTGCGGCCTCGCAGGCGGTGATCGTCGGCCCGATGACCTTCGGCGCGCCGTTCTCGATCCTGTGCGCGCTGTCGCTGGTCAGCCTCGTGATCGGCCCGTTCGCGGCCGCAGCGAGCCTGCGGCATGGTCTCGATTGAAAAGGACCGGGCCGACCTTGACCCCGATCAACTTTCGCGACGGGCTTTCGTGTTGATTGCCTGAGCGGCCCCCGGTGATTATCAGGATACCATGACGCTGATCGACCTCGCCAACCCCACGCGGTTCCTCGCGCTGACAGCGCGGGTGTTGCCGTGGCTGGCGGCCGCGACAATCATCCTGCTCACGATCGGTCTCTATCAAGCTGCGCTCGCGCCCGACGACTATCAGCAGGGCGCGACCGTCAAGATCATGTTCGTCCACGTGCCCAATGCCTGGCTGTCGATGTTCGTGTGGGGCGTGATGAGCATCGCATCGTTGGGCACGCTGGTGTGGCGGCATCCGCTCGCCGACGTCGCCGCCAAGGCCGCAGCTCCGATCGGCGCCGCCTTCACCTTCCTCGCGTTGCTCACGGGCTCGCTCTGGGGCCGGCCGATGTGGGGCACCTATTGGGAGTGGGACGCGCGGCTGACCTCGGTGCTGATCCTGTTCCTGATGTATCTGGGCCTGATGGCGCTGTGGCGTGCCGTCGACGATCCCTCGCGTGCGGCGCGCGCCGCCGCGGTGCTGACCCTGGTCGGCGCGATCAACCTGCCGATCATCAAGTTCTCGGTCGATTGGTGGAACACGCTGCACCAGCCCGCCTCGGTGATGCGCATGAGCGGCTCGGCGCTGGACAAGTCGTTCCTGATTCCGCTGCTGGTGATGGCGCTCGCCTTCACGCTGCTGTTCGTCACGCTGCATCTGGCCGCGATGCGCAACGAGATTTTGCGCCGCCGTGTCCGCTCGCTGCAGATGATGCAGGCCAGTCGCATGGCGTTCTCGAGCGGAGTAGAAAACGCGTCAAAAGAAGCTGGGGCAGCATGACGATGTCGCTCGGTCCTTATGCCTCTTTCATCGTGGCGTCTTACGCAGCTGTCGCCCTCGTGGTTGCGATCCTGATCGGCTGGGTCATGCTCGATTATCGCAGCCAGACGCAGCGCCTACGCGAGCTGGAGCAGCGCGGCATCACCCGCCGGTCGGGCCGCAGCGCGACGGAGCCGCGATGAGCGATCAACCTGCCTCCGCTCCGCCGCAGCGCCGCGCCTTCCTGGTGATGCTGCCGCTGATTGTCTTCATCGGCCTGGCGCTTTTGTTCTGGTTCCGGCTCGGCAGCGGCGATCCCTCGCGGATTCCCTCGGCGCTGATCGGCCGGCCCGCACCGCAGACCGTGCTGCCGCCGCTCCAGGGGCTGCAGGACAACGGCACGCAGGTGCCGGGACTCGATCCCGCCGCCTTCAAGGGCAAGGTCAGCCTCGTCAACGTCTGGGCGTCCTGGTGCGTGCCGTGCCATGACGAAGCGCCGCTTTTGACCGAAATGGCAAAAGACAAGCGCTTCCAGCTGGTCGGCATCAACTACAAGGACGCCGCCGACAATGCGCGCCGCTTCCTCGGCCGCTACGGCAACCCGTTCGGCCACGTCGGCGTCGACGCCAACGGCCGCGCCTCGATCGAATGGGGCGTCTATGGCGTGCCGGAGACCTTCGTCGTCGGGCGCGAGGGCACCATCGTCTACAAGCTGGTCGGGCCGATCACGCCGCAAAATCTCAAGGCCGTGCTGATGCCGGAGCTGGAGAAGGCGCTGAAGGCAGGAAGCTGATGCCGCGCTCGTACCACACGCTCAACTGTCATCGCCCGACTTGATCGGGCGATCCAGTATTCCAGAGACGCCAGTCGTATACGGAGAAGCTGCGGCGTACTGGATGCCCCGGTCAAGCCGGGGCATGACAGCGGTATGTGGAGCGACGCTTCGCCTGTCCTTCGCCTATCCCTTGCTCACATCCCCCGCCTCGGCCTCGCTTCTCTCCAGCGAGACCGGCGCCAGATGATAGCGCTTGGTCAGCGGCATCTGGGCGATGGCGAAGATCATCGTGATCGGGGTGACGCCGAACACCTTGAAGTTCACCCAGAAATCCGTGCTCTGGGTGCGCCAGACGATCTCGTTCAGCACCGCCATTCCGGCGAAGAACAGCGCCCAGCGCAAGGTGAGGATGCGCCAGCCCTGCGGCGTCAGGTTGAACACCTGGTCGAACATCACGGCGATGAAGGAGCGGCCGAACAACAGGCCGCCGCCGAGGATCGCGGCGAACAGGCCGTAGATGATGGTCGGCTTGACCTTGATGAAAGTCTCGTCGTGCAGCACCAGGGTCAACGTGCCGAACACCAGCACGATCACCCCCGTGACGATCGCCATGATCGGGATGTGTCGCGTCACGATGTAAGAGGCGGCCATCGCGACCGCGATGGCCACCATGAAGGCGCCAGTCGCCGCGAACAGATTGAACTTCGCGTTGACGAAGAAGAACACGAGCAGCGGACCGAGCTCGGTCGCGAGCTTGAACAGCGGATGCGGCTGGGTTTTGTCCATTCTCTCTTCCGTATCTCCCATCCTTCGAGACGACCGCTTCGCGGTCTCCTCAGGATGAGGACCTCATGTGTGGCACGACCTCATCCTGAGGAGCCGCGCAAGCGGCGTCTCGAAGGATGACGCTATTCGATTCCGGCGATGGCGCGGGCGAAGTCGCGCGCGGTGAAGGGCGCGAGATCGTCGACGCCTTCGCCGACGCCGATGAAGTGCACCGGCAGCTTGAACTTCTCCGCGAGCGCCACCAGGATGCCGCCGCGCGCGGTGCCGTCGAGCTTGGTCATCACGAGGCCGGTGACCCCGGCGGTGCGATGGAAGGCCTCGACCTGCGACAGCGCATTCTGGCCGACGGTCGCATCCAGCACCAGCAGCACGGCATGCGGCGCAGTGTCATCCACCTTGCGGATCACGCGCACGACCTTCTCGAGCTCGTTCATCAGCTCGGCCTTGTTCTGCAAGCGGCCGGCGGTGTCGATCAGCAGCACGTCAATCGCCTGCTCCTTCGCTGCGGTGAGCGCGTTGAAGGCGAGGCTTGCGGAATCCGAGCCCTGCGCGCCTGCGATGACGGGCGTCTTCGTCCGCTCGCCCCAGACCTTGAGCTGCTCGATGGCGGCGGCGCGAAACGTGTCGCCGGCGGCCAGCATCACCTTGCGGCCTTCGGAGGCGAATTTCTGCGACAGCTTGCCGATCGTGGTGGTCTTGCCGGAACCGTTGACGCCGACGACGAGAATGACGAACGGCTTCTTGGCCGCATCGATCACGAGCGGTTTTGCCACCGGCGACAGCACCTTCTCCACCTCGGTGGCGACGACGTCCTTGACCTCCTCCGCCGAGATCGCCTTGTCGTAGCGGCCGGTGCCGACGGCATCGGCAATGCGCACCGCGACTGACGTGCCGAGGTCGGCGCGCAGCAGCACGTCCTCGATGTCGTCGAGCATGGCGCGGTCGAGCTTGCGCTTGGTGACGAGGTCGGCGACCGCGGTCCCGAGCGAGGACGAGGTGCGCTTCAGCCCGTTGGACAGGCGGCGCCACCAGCTCAGCTTGGGGGTCTCGGAGGTGGTATCGTTCATGGTGGCGTGTTAGCCGTTCCGGCCCGTAAACGAAAGCCTTGACCGAAAGTCCTGCGATTGCTCGATGTTCCCCAATTGACCGCCGATGAGATCTTGGCCCGCGTGCTCCATCGCGACGGCCTGATGCTGGTCATCGACAAGCCTGCCGGCCTGCCGGTGCATCGCGGCCCGAAGGGCGGCCCCAATCTGGAGGATTGCTTCGATGCGCTGCGTTTCGGCCTGCCGCGGCCGCCGGTGCTGGCCCACCGGCTGGACAAGGACACCTCGGGCTGCCTCGTGCTCGGCCGCCACCGCAAGGCGACGGCATCGCTGGGCCTTTTGTTCAAGCACGGCAAGATCGGCAAGACGTACTGGACCGTGGTCGAGGGCGGGCCTGCCGAGGATGAAGGCACCATCGACATGCCGCTCGGCCGGCTCAATGCCGAGCGCGGCTGGTGGCAGAAACCGGATCCCGAAGGCCAGAAGGCGATTACGAACTGGAAGGTGATGGGCCGGGGCGACGGTTTCACCTGGCTTGCCATGGAACCGGTGACCGGCCGGACCCATCAATTGCGGGTACATGCGGCCGCGAGCGGCTGGCCGATCTTCGGCGATAACATTTACGGCAACGGTCCGCGCTTCGGCGAGCCGCGCCTGCACCTGCATTCGCGCGAGATCGTGGTGCCGATCTCCCGGAACAAGGAGCCCGTCCGCGTCGTGGCGCCGGCCCCGCCGCATATGCATGAGAAGCTTCGGGCCTGCGGGTGGAACGGGGAGTAGGTGCCGTTCACCGCTCCCGCTTGCGGGAGAGGTCGCGCCGAAGGCGCGGGTTCTATCCTCTAGGGGATTGTCCCGTTGTGGAGACACCCTCTCCCCAGCCCTCCCCGCAGGCGGGGGAGGGAGCGCACCGCATTCGTGGCGGCATCTCGCTCAACGACCGCATCCCGACCATGGTTTACGAAACCTTCAGCGCTCGCCTCTAATGATAACGGTTGCTTAGAACAAGCTTCCGTAACCGCTCAGGACGAGCCGCGCGTGATGACCAGGGACGGGCTATCGATCATCGACGAGGTCGAATCCGCACTGCGGATCGGCTCGCCGGAAAAGGGCCTGGAGACGGCCAGGCGCGTCACCGAGCTGTTCCTCTCCTCCGCCGGCAATTTCGACGACGAGCAGATCGCGCTGTTCGACGACGTGCTCGAGCGCCTGATCGGCACCATCGAGCTGCGCGCCATCGCCGATGTGGCCGCGCGGGTCGCGCTGGCCGAGATCAGCGCACAGCTGGCGCCGATCGCGCAGGCGCCGCCGTCGGTGATCCGCCGCCTCGCCAACAATGACGAGATCCGCATCGCCGGCCCCGTGCTGCAGGAATCTGCGCGCCTCGATGACGGCGAGCTGGTGAAGATCGCATCAGCTAAGGGCGAGCCGCATCTGCTCGCGGTCGCCGGCCGCTGGTGGCTGAAGGAGATCGTCACCGACGCGCTGCTGGCGCGCCGCTATCCCAGCGTCAGCCGGCGGCTCGCCGCCAATCCCGGCGCCCGCGTCTCCGCAAAGGGATTTGCCACCATCGTCGGCCAGGCCGAAAGCGATCCGGAGCTCGCGGTCAGCGTCGGCGTCCGCGTCGACTTGCCCTCGGAGCTGCGTCGCCAATTGCTGCGCTCGGCGACGGACGCCGTGCGCACCCGCCTGTTGTCGCGCGCCCCGCCGCATCTGTTCGAGGAGATCCAGAGCGCGATCGCCGCCGTCACCATCGGCGCCGAGCGCGAAATGTCGGCGGTGCGCGATTTCGAGGGTGCCAAGCGCGCCATTGCCGGCCTGAAGGCTACCGGCCAGCTCAACGAGGCGACGTTGCTCGGCTTCGCCAGACAGCGGCGCTATGAGGAGACGGTGGCGGCGCTGGCGGCGTTGTCGGGGTCGACGGTCGAGGTGATCCGTCCGCTGATGCAGAGTCTGCGCGAGGACGGCCTGCTGGTGCCGTGCAAGGCCGCACAGCTCAGCTGGGAAACGACCAAGGCCGTGCTCGAATGCCGCTTCGCCACAGGCGCGATGAAGCCCGCGGACATCGCGAGGACACAGGGGCATTTTGTGAGGATGACGGCGGAGAACGCCAAGCGGACGCTGCGATTCTGGCAGGTCAGGGCGTCGTAAACTTTTTAAGGTCCTCTGCGCACCACTCCACGGTGTCATCCCCCGCGAAGGCGGGGGATCCAGTATTCCAGAGACGTTGGTGGGTACGGATAAGCCGCGGTGTACTGGGGCGCCCGGTCAAGCCGGGCGACGACACCGACTATGTGGTGAGCCGCTCGCCATCAACGCCGGCAATCAATCGTGGCACGATGCTTCCCACCCGCTCGCCCGCAATCGCCACCGGCAGATAATGCTCCGTGCGGCCCTGCCCCTCGCTCTCGATCAGCACCTCGCGCATCGTGCCGATCTCGGCTTGCAGGCGCTGCTGCAGCGCCGCCTCTCCTACCGCGCGCAGCCGCTTCGCACGCTCTTTAATGACCGGCCCCGCCACCTGCGGCATCCGCGCGGCCGGCGTGCCGGGCCGCGGCGAATAAGGGAAGACGTGCAGGAAGGTCAGGCCGCATTCGTCCACGAGATCCAGCGAACGCGAGAACATGTCCTCGGTCTCGGTCGGGAAGCCCGCGATGATGTCGGCGCCGAAGACGACATCGGGGCGCAGGCGGCGCACCTGCTCGCAGAAGCCAATCGCATCCTGCCGCGAATGCCGCCGCTTCATGCGTTTCAGGATCATGTCATCGCCTGACTGCAGCGACAGGTGCAGGTGCGGCATCAGGCGCGCATCCTCCGCGATGGCATCGAGCAGGTCGTCATCCGCCTCGATCGAATCGATCGAGGAGATGCGCAGGCGCTTGAGCTCGGGCACATGGCGCAGGATCTGCTTGGTCAGCCTGCCGAGCCTGGGCGCGCCGGGCAGGTCCGCACCATAGCTGGTGAGATCGACGCCGGTCAGCACGATCTCGGCATGGCCGCGCTCGACCAGGGTGCGCACCTGCTCGACCACCGCGCCCATCGGCACCGAGCGCGAATTGCCGCGGCCGAACGGGATGATGCAGAAGGTGCAGCGATGATCGCAACCGTTCTGCACCTGCACGAACACGCGCGGCAGGCCGCTCGCATAGCCATCGACGAGATGCGGTGCCATCTCCTTCACGCCCATGATGTCGCTGACGGCGATCTTCTCGCTGGCGCCAAGATCGAAAGCGTGGCGCGTCTCCCGCCACGCCGCGCCGCGCATCTTGTCGTCATTTCCGACGACGCGGTCGACCTCGGCCATGTCGGCGAACATCGCAGCCTGCGTCTGCGCCGCGCAGCCGGTGACGACGATGCGCGCCTCGGGGCGCTCGCGCTTCAGCTTGCGGATCGACTGGCGCGCCTGCGCCACCGCCTCGTTGGTGACGGCGCAACTGTTGATGACGATGGTGTCGGAAAGACCCGCGGCTTCCGCTTTGCTGCGGATCACCTCGGCCTCGAAGGCGTTGAGGCGGCAGCCGAAGGTGACGATGTCGACGGCCATCAGGCGACCGGCGCGAACAGCGCCGGATCGAAGCTGCCCTCATATTCGAAGGTCGCGGTGCCCGTCATCAGCACGTGATCGTCGCGCTCGCGCCATTCGATGCCGAGCTTGCCGCCGGGCAAGGTGATCTCGACCTTGCGCTCGGCGCGCTTCAGCCGCGCGGCGGCGACCGCCGTGGCACAGGCCGCCGACCCGCACGCCTTGGTCAGGCCGGCGCCGCGCTCCCAGGTGCGGATCGTGATGTGCTCGCGATCGACGATATGGGCGAGCGTGATGTTGGCGCGCTCGGGGAAGATCGGATGGTTTTCCAAGAGCGGACCGAAGCGGCCCAGATCGTAGGCGTTGACGTCGTCGACCCAGAACACCGCGTGCGGATTGCCCATGCTCACCACTGAGGGCGAATGCAGAATGGGATTGTCGATCGGCCCGATCTGCAATTCGATGTAGCGGGTGTCGCGAAACTCTTCCGCCAGCGGAATGTCTTGCCAGCCGAACTTCGGCGCGCCCATATCCACCGTGTAGAGGTCGGGCGCCGGACCCTGCCAGGCATTGAGCAGGCCGGCGGCCGTCTCGAAGGTCGCACTGGTCTGCCCGGTCTTCTCGAAGATGCGGCGCACGACGCAGCGCATGCCGTTGCCGCAGGCACCGGCCTCCGAACCGTCGTTGTTGTAGATGCTGATGAAGGCCTCGGTGCCGTCGAGCCGCGGCCTCGAGAGCACCATGAGCTGGTCGTAAGCCACGCCGCCGTTCGCGGACGCGACGGCGCGGGCATCGTCCGGCGTGACCTTGGCCGCCGAATCGCGCAAGTCGACAACGACGATCTCGTTGCCGATGCCGTTCATCTTGGCAAATGCGTGGTTGGCCAGCGCGCTCATGAAAATTCCCGAATTTCGCCTGCCTTATATGGCGATCCTCGGCCGCTTGGCCAGTGATTTGCCACCCGAGCCGGCACATCGGGCAAGGTGCCTGCCATGACGCATCTGTCATGGGACGAATTCGGCGCTCGCGTGTTAGAACGGCGCGGTTCGCGCGAACCGGGACGCGCGGCCGGGTTAAGGCCTTGGTGGGTAAGGCCTTGATGAATTGAGGCCCCGACGAAGCGGGCCTCGGGGAGAATAAAATGAACACTTTTCGTCGCCTCGCTTTGGCCGCGCTGATCCCGGCTGCGGCCTTGTCGCATGGGCTGTCAGGCGCTCTGGCGCAGACCGCGAGCCCGGCGCCGGCCGCATCGGCAAGTCCCTCGCCGGCCCCGTCGGCTTCGCCCGCCCCGGCTGCAAGTGCCTCGCCCGCCCCCGCGGCCACCCCCTCGCCTGCGGCGAGCGCCTCACCCGCTCCTGCAGCCTCGCCAGCGCCCGCCGCCAGTGCCTCGCCCAGCCCGCCTCCGGCGGCCGCCGCGACGCCGGCCCCGGTTCAGACCGCCGATCCCTTTGGCCTCGAGACCACGCTCGAGTCGAAGAAGGTCGTGATGGTCAAGGGCACCGCCAATTGGGACTCCGCTTTCGACACGTTGATCGACGCCTTCAAGGCGTTGAACGCGCTGCTGGACAAGCAGGGCATCAAGCCATCGGGCAATTCGATGATCGTCTACACCTCGACCGACGACACCGGCTTCACCTTCCTTGCCGAGATCCCGGTCGATCAGGACCCGAAGAACCTGTCCAAGGACATGAGCATCGGCAAATCGCCTGAAGGCAAGGCGCTGAAATTCGTCCATCGCGGCTCCTACGACAACATGGACAATACGTATGAGGCGATCACCAATCACCTCGACGACAAGAGGCTGGAAGCCAAGGACACCTTCATCGAGGAGTACCTCACCGATCCCCTGAAGACGGCCGAGGACAAGCTCGTGATCAATGTTTTCGTACCACTGAAGTGAGACTGATGAAAAAGCCTGCCCTACTTGCCGCCGTCCTCGCCACCACACTGCTCGCCGCGCCCGCGCGCGCCGAGGATTTTCCCTCCGCGATCTCGGTGAGCGGCGAAGCCTCCGTGTCCGCGGCGCCGGATCTCGCGCAAATCGATGCCGGCGTCGCCAACGACGCCAAGACAGCGAAAGAGGCTTCCGATGCCAACAACGCCGCGATGGGCAAGGTGCTGCTGGCGCTGAAGAGCGCAGGCATCGCCGAGAAGGATTACCAGACGTCGCGGCTGTCGCTGCAGCCGCAATATGGCCAGAACAAATCCACCGGCGCCTCGCCGGTCGTCGGCTTCCGCGCGAGCAACCGCGTCACCGTGAAGATCCGCGACGTAACCAAGGTGGCCGGCATCATCGACACCCTGGTCAGCGCCGGGGCCAACGACATCGGCAATATCTCGTTCGAGGTGACGCAGGCCTCGAAGCTGCTGGATGATGCGCGCGAGCAGGCCGTGGCCGATGCGCGGCGCAAGGCGGAGGTTTATGCGAAGGCTGCCGGTGTGACGCTGGGCGCGCCGCTCAGCGTCACCGAGGGCGGCGGCCCGGTGCCGCTGTTCAAGGGCCGCATGGCCGAACGGATGGCCGCAGCCCCACAGGCCGCAGTCGCACCGGGCGAGGAGACGCTGACGGTGACAGTGAATGTGAGCTGGGCGATCAAGCAGGGGCAGTAAGTCCCGTGTCCCGGACGCGCTGCGGCACGCAGTGACGCTGCGCAGAGCCGGGACCCAGAAAATTGCACGGTTCGGCGACATGGGCCCCGGCTCTGCAGCGCATCACTGACGTGCTGCGCTGCGTCCGGGGCACGAGCGGTATGCTTGGCGAGACCTAAATCTCCACCACCTGCCCCGGCAGCATCGCCACGAACCGCTCCTGCGGGATCTTCGCTGCAGCGAGCGCTTCGACCAGCGCTTTCGCCGGCGCGTCGATGGCTTCGTCCGTCAGCTGGAACGTGCCGTGATGATGGCCGAGCGCTTGCTCGGCGCCGCAATCGGCCAGCGCCTTCACCGCGTCTTCCGGATTCATATGCTGATCGCGCATGAACCAGCGCGGCTCGTAAGCGCCGATGGGGAGGATTGCGAGGCGCAGCTTGCCGTGCTTCTCGGCGACGCGGCGGAAATGGCGGCCATCGCCATAGCCGGAATCGCAGACCACGTAGATCTTCCCGGCCGGCGTCTCCAGGACAAAGCTCGCCCACAGCGCCTTGTTGCGGTCGAACAGGCCGCGCGCGGTCCAGTGCCTTGTCGGCACCAGATGCACCGCGACGCCTTCGCCGAGCTCGACGCGATCCTGCCAATCGAACGCTTCGACCTTGATCGTGGAATCCCAGCTGCGCATGGTGACGTCGTTGCCGAGCGGGGTGACCACGCGCGGGGCGAAATTCTTGGTGAGCCGCGACAGCGTCGCGATGTCGAGATGGTCGTAGTGGCCGTGCGAGACCAGCACGACGTCGATCTTCGGCAGCTTCTCGAAGGCGATGCCGGGGTCGTTGTGCCGCTTCGGCCCGGCGAAGGCGACCGGCGAGACCCGCTCCGACCAGACCGGATCGACCAGGATGTTGAGGCCGCCGGCCTGGATCAGCCAGCTGGCGTGGCCGACGAAGGAGAGCCGCACCTTGTCGCCGTCGACCCGCTCCGGCGGCGTATCGGCATGGGGACTGGGCGCCCAATCCGGCCAGGCCGCCCGCTGCCGCTTGCCGCCGAGCTGCCAGCGCAGCACCTCGCGCAACGATTTCGGCGGCGCCCCGTCTGGATCGAAGAAGGTCATGCCGTCGAAATGGTCGGAGGCGGGACCGTCATAGGTTTTCATGCGGGATATCCAGAGGGAGGGGACGCCGACCAGCGCACCGGCTCCGGCGAATAGTCCGAAAAGACGGCGGCGGGTGATCGGCATGGCGGGCTTCTAGGAATGGTCGGAGGGGTAAAGCATCACCGCCTATATGGGCGGGGCTGGCGGAAAAGGAACCTGCGACGAAAAGGATCACGTTTTCAGAACTTTGCCTTACCAAGGGCGGGCCGACACCCTAACTTTCCTTGACTTTTGAGCGGGAGCGGCGTTTAACCCCGCCACTTTCTCGGAAAGGCTTTCTTTTCGACCCGCCGACCGGCCTTAGGGCCGGAGGTCAACGCCCGACAGCGCTGTGCGCCCTCGGGCGCAAAGGTGTTTGGAAGATCGCTTATCCAAGGAAGTGGTCATCGCCCGACTTGATCAGGCGATCCAGTATTCCAGGGGCGGCTCGGCTGGAACCGAGGTGCCGCGGCGTACTGGATGCCCCGGTCAAGCCGGGGCATGACAGCGGTGAGTAACGGAGCGCTCTTCCCGTCGGGAAGACAGCAACAGGACAAGGGCATTGTTCGACAATCTGTCGGAACGGCTTGGTGGCATTCTCGATCGTCTGACGGGGCGCGGTGCGCTGACCGAAAAGGACGTCGACGCCGCGATGCGCGAGGTGCGCCGCGCGCTGCTGGAGGCCGACGTCGCGCTCGAAGTGGTCCGCAGCTTCACCGAGCGCGTGCGCGAGCAGGCGATCGGCGCCACCGTCGTCAAGTCGGTCACCCCCGGCCAGATGGTGGTGAAGATCGTCCATGACGAGTTGGTCAACACGCTGGGCGCCGAAGGCCAGACCATCGACGTCAATTCCGTGCCGCCGGTGCCGATCATGATGGTCGGCCTGCAGGGCTCCGGTAAGACCACCACCACCGCAAAGCTCGCCCGCCGCCTAGTCCAGCGCGACAAGCGCAAGGTCTTGATGGCCTCGCTCGACGTCTACCGTCCGGCGGCGATGGAGCAGCTGGCCGTGCTCGGCCGCGACCTCGACATTCCCACTTTGCCAATCGTTGCCGGCCAGCAGCCGCCGCAAATTGCAAAACGCGCGCTGGAAGCCGGCAAGCTCGGCGGCTACGACATCGTGCTGCTCGACACCGCCGGTCGCACCACGCTCGACGAAGAGATGATGGCAGAGGCGGCCGCGATCAAAGCCGCGGCCAATCCGCACGAAGTGCTGCTGGTCGCGGACTCGCTCACCGGCCAGGACGCCGTGAATCTGGCGCGCTCGTTCGACCAGCGCGTCGGCCTCACCGGCATCGTGCTCACACGCGTTGACGGCGACGGCCGCGGCGGTGCCGCGCTGTCGATGCGCGCCGTCACTGGCAAGCCGATCAAGCTGATCGGCACCGGCGAAAAGACCGACGCGCTGGAGGATTTCCACCCCGACCGTATCGCCGGCCGCATCCTCGGCATGGGCGACGTGGTGTCGCTGGTCGAGCGCGCCGCCGCCAATATCGACGCCGAGAAGGCCGCGCGCACCGCGGAGCGCATGCGCAAGGGTCAGTTCGACCTCAACGACATGCGCGAGCAGCTGCTGCAGATGGCCAATATGGGCGGCATCAGCGGGCTGATGGGCATGATGCCCGGCATCTCCAAGATGAAGAACCAGATCGCGGCCGCCGGCATCGACGACAAGATCTTGAAGCGTCAGGTCGCAATCATCGATTCCATGACGCGCGAGGAGCGGCGTCATCCGGACCTCTTGAAGGCCAGCCGCAAGAAGCGCATCGCGGCCGGCAGCGGCCAGAGCGTCGAGCACGTCAACAAGCTGCTGAAGATGCACCGGAACATGGCCGACGTGATGAAGGCCATGGGCTCGGGCAAGCGCGGCCCGCTCGCCGGCATCGCGCAGGCGATGGGCTTCGGCGGCGGCATGAAGATGCCCTCGCCCGAAGAGATGAAGGCGCTGCAGGAGAAGATGCAAGGCGCGGGCGGCGGACAAGGCCTGCCGAATCTGCCGAAGGATCTGCCCGCCGGCTTGCGCCAGGGGCTACCGAATGTGCCGGGGCTCACGGGCCTCAGCAACAAGCCGACCCTGCCCGGGCTCGGCGGCTTCCCAGGACTGGGGAAGAAGAAGTGACTTCACCGTCATTGCGAGCGCAGCGAAGCAATCCAGACTTTCTCCGCGGATGCTTTCCTGGATTGCTTCGCTGCGCTCGCAATGACGAACCAAACCAACCTTTGAATTAACAGCTACTCAGGAGACCAACATGTCCGTCGTTATCCGTCTCGCCCGTGCAGGCACCAAGAAGCGTCCCGTCTATCACGTCGTCGTCGCCGATTCGCGCTTTCCGCGCGATGGCCGCTTCATCGAGCGTCTCGGCCATTTCAATCCGCTGCTGCCGAAGGACAACGAGACCCGCCTCAAGCTCGACATGGACAAGGTGAAGGCCTGGCTCGCCAAGGGCGCGCAGCCGTCGGATCGCGTCGCGCGTTTCCTCGATGCCGCCGGCGTCAAGAAGCGCGAAGCGCGCAACAACCCCGAGAAGGCCGTGCCGCGCAAGGAGCGCAAGGCGCAGGCCGAAGCCGCCGCCAAGGCGTAAGGCCGGATCATGTCGGCGCTGGTCTGCGTCGCGCGGATCGGCGCCGCGCATGGTGTGCGCGGAGCGGTCAAGCTGTGGACCTTCACCGAGGATCCCTTCGCCGTCCGCCGCTACGGTCCGCTGTCGACCAAGGACGGCAGACGCCAGTTCGAAATCGCGCAGGTGCGCGAGGCCAAAGATCATCTGGTCGCGACATTCAAGGGTGTCGCGACCCGCGATGAGGCCGAGCGCCTCAACGGCATCGAGCTCTACGTCGCGCGCGAAAAACTGCCCGCGACGGACGAGGACGAATATTACCACACCGATCTGATCGGGCTCGCCGCCGTCACAACTGATGGCGATGCGCTCGGTCGCGTGCTCGCGATCCATAATTTCGGCGCCGGCGACATCATCGAGATCGCGCCGCTCAAGGGCCCGACCATGCTGCTGCCGTTCTCCAACGCGGTGGTGCCGGAAGTCGACCTCAAAGGCGGCCGCGTCGTGATCGCGCTGCCGCAGGAGATCGAGGGCGATCGGGACGATGCTCCTCCTCCCAATGCCGCCGAAGGCCGGGACCGATAACCACAGGCCGGAATTTTTCGCTAAGCTGATCGCTCCAGCTATCGCAAAACGAGCTGCGGTGGTTATGGGTCCCGGGCTCGCGCTTCGCGCGCCCCGGGACGACGAGATTAGGATGCAATGACCAACCCCACACCCTGGCGCGCGACGGTGCTGACGCTGTTTCCGGAGATGTTTCCGGGGCCGCTCGGCGTGAGCCTCGCAG
The DNA here is from genome assembly GCF_028128975.1 of Bradyrhizobium sp. CCBAU 45321. NCBI lineage: Bacteria > Pseudomonadati > Pseudomonadota > Alphaproteobacteria > Hyphomicrobiales > Nitrobacteraceae > Bradyrhizobium > Bradyrhizobium sp. CCBAU 45321. Next base: position 306,503 of record NZ_LFKZ01000126.1, on the reverse strand, counting down.
GGCGGGCGCTCGCGTCCGGGCTCTGGCAGATCGAGGCGCGGGACATCCGGGCCTCCGCGACCGATCGCCACCGCAGCGTCGACGATACCCCTGCCGGCGGCGGGCCGGGCATGGTGCTGCGGGCGGATGTTCTGGCCGCGGCAATCGATGCCGCCGAGATCGGGCAAGACCCGTCAAAAGCGCGACCCCGCCTGCTCATGAGCCCGCGCGGTCGGCCATTGACCCAAGCGCGCGTCTCCGAGCTCGCTCGGGGCCCCGGCCCCCTCATCGTCTGCGGGCGGTTCGAGGGGGTGGACCAGCGGGTGATCGACGGGCGTGGCCTGGAGGAGGTCTCGATCGGCGATTACGTGCTCTCCGGGGGCGAAATCGCCGCCCTGGCCCTGATCGACGCCTGCGTCCGGCTGCTGCCGGGGGTGATGGGCAAGGAAGCCTCGGGAACCGAGGAAAGCTTTTCGGACGGCCTGCTGGAGTACCCCCAATACACCCGCCCGCAGCTGTTCGAGGGGGTTCCGATCCCTGCCATCCTCACCTCTGGCGACCACGCCAAGGTAGCGGCCTGGCGGCGGGCCGAATCCGAGGCTCTGACGGCCGCCCGGCGCCCGGATCTGTGGGAAAAAGCCGCGAATCGGGGGAGCGGCCAAAAAACGCCAAAAAACAAGACAGACGGGTGACAAACGCTCCGGCTTGCCTTATAGGAGCGGCCAAATCCGCAATGGCTGGATAGACGAATTTTGCGCAGCCCCCCGTTTCCAGGGCTGGGCGCGCCGATGGAGATTTACCCATGAACCTGATCAAGCAGCTCGAGCAGGAGCAATTCGACAAGCTGTCCGCCGGCAAGGACATCCCGGAATTCGGCCCCGGCGACACCGTGATCGTCAACGTGAAGGTCGTCGAAGGCGACCGCACCCGCGTGCAGGCCTATGAGGGCGTCTGCATCGGCCGTTCCGGCGGTGGCCTCAACGAGAGCTTCACCGTGCGCAAGATCTCCTATGGCGAGGGCGTCGAGCGCGTGTTCCCGCTGCTCTCCCCGATGATTGATTCGATCAAGGTGGTGCGCCGCGGCAAGGTGCGTCGCGCCAAGCTGTATTACCTCCGCAACCTGCGCGGCAAGTCGGCCCGCATCGTTGAGAAGCAGGACCGCGCTGCTGCCGTCGGCGAGTAAGCTTTCGCCACCAGGCAAGTCTTACGAAAGCGCGGGGCTCGGCTCCGCGCTTTTTTGTTGGCTCTGCTGTCATTGCGAGGAGCCCTTGCGACGAAGCAATCCAGACTGTCTCCGCGGATGCATTTCTGGATTGCTTCACGGAGCCTGTCATCGGGCCGCGCTACGCGCGGACCCGGTGGCTCGCAATGACGAGCTGAAACTCTCGCGCTTTAGTTTCCGCGTGCTATATACCTTCTAGAATGTTTCCAGATCCGACCAGCTTCGCCCGCATCCAGCGCATCGTCATCGACGATCGCTCGCGGCTGCCTGGCCGGTTCTTCGGACGCTTCGCGACCTCGGCAACGTCAGAGCTTAGCCGCGCAGCCTAAAAGCTGCGCTGACGATTTTGTTGCCCGCGCGCTCTGCCGCGCTCATCGCTGACACACATTCTTCGGAGCTCGAGCTCATGTCCAAGCCGACCACCCTGTACGACAAGATCTGGAACGACCATCTGGTGCACGAAGCCGAGGACGGCACCTGCCTGCTCTACATCGACCGCCACCTGGTGCACGAAGTGACCTCGCCGCAGGCGTTCGAAGGCCTGCGCGCCACGGGCCGCAAGGTCCACGCGCCCGAGAAGACGCTCGCCGTCGTCGACCACAACGTGCCGACCACCGACCGCACCAAGCCGAATCCCGACCCTGAAAGCATCGAGCAGATCAAGGCGCTGGCCGAGAACGCCAAGGAATTCGGCATCGAATATTACAACGAGTTCGACAAGCGCCAGGGCATCGTCCACGTCATCGGCCCCGAGCAGGGCTTTACGCTGCCCGGCACCACCATCGTCTGCGGTGACAGCCACACCTCGACGCATGGCGCGTTCGGCGCGCTCGCGCACGGCATCGGCACCAGCGAGGTCGAGCACGTGCTGGCGACGCAGACGCTGATCCAGAAGAAGGCGAAGAACATGCGCGTCACCGTCGACGGCAAATTGCCTGATGGCGTGACGGGCAAGGACATCATCTTGGCCATCATCGGCGAGATCGGCACCGCCGGCGGCACCGGCTACGTGCTGGAATATGCCGGCGAAGCGATCCGCGCGCTCTCGATGGAAGGCCGCATGACGGTCTGCAACATGTCGATCGAAGGCGGCGCGCGCGCCGGCCTGGTGGCGCCCGACCAAAAGGCGTTCGACTTCCTGCGTGATCGTCCGAAGGCTCCGAAGGGCGCGGCCTGGGATGCGGCGATGCGCTACTGGGAGAAGTTGCGATCCGATGACGGCGCGCATTTCGACCACGAGCTGCGCCTCGATGCCGCAAAGCTGCCGCCGATCGTGACCTGGGGCACCTCGCCTGAAGACGTGATTTCTGTCACCGGTATCGTGCCCGATCCCGACAAGATCGCGGACGAGGCCAAGCGCATCTCCAAGCATCGCGCGCTGAAGTATATGGGCCTGACCGCGGGAACGAAGATCACGGACATCAAGCTCGATCGCGTCTTCATCGGCTCCTGCACCAACGGCCGCATCGAGGATTTGCGCGCGGCGGCGAAGATTGCCGAAGGCAAGACCGTGTCGGCGAACGTCAATGCCATGGTCGTGCCGGGCTCCGGCATCGTGAAGGAGCAGGCCGAGGCCGAGGGCCTGGACAAGATCTTCATCAAGGCCGGTTTCGAATGGCGCGAGCCGGGCTGCTCGATGTGCCTTGCCATGAACCCGGACAAGCTGAAGCCGGAAGAGCGCTGCGCCTCGACCTCGAACCGCAATTTCGAAGGCCGCCAGGGTTTCAAGGGCCGCACCCATCTGGTGTCGCCGGCGATGGCGGCGGCGGCGGCGATCGCAGGCCACTTCGTCGACGTCAGGGACTGGCGCTAAGCTGGTTCCTGCAATCTGATGCGGTGGAAGGCTTCGTCGTGGAAGCTGAAGGATTGCTGTAGCCGCATTCTCCGTCATGCCCGGGCTTGTCCCGGGCATCCACGACCTTTCATCACATCAGCAAGAACGTGGATGGCCGGGACATAGGCGAGCGGAAGCGACGCCGTCCTTCGGACGGCTATGCCCGGCCATGACGCTGCTCGAATAATTCACATCACCAATAGTACCGGTACGGATAGTGCCAGCGGGGCCAGTGGCAGACGCGGCGCGGGCCGTAATAGGTCCAGATGATCCGGCAGCGGCGCGGATAAGAGTAGGAAGGATAGTAGCCGCCGACATAATAGGGCCGGTAGAAGTGACGATGGCGGAAATGGGGGCGATGATGGCCCCAGTGGCGGTGGACACCGCCATATCCGCCGTAGCGAAAGCCGTGATGACGATAACCGACATGCCTGTGATGAAAGGCTGGTGCGGCGCGGACACCACCGATATGGCCGCCGCGGAATCCGCCGCCATGGAAGCCATGTCCTCCACCGCGATGGAAGCCTCCTCCACGGAAACCTCCGCCGTGGAAACCATGCCCGTGCCCGCCATGCCCCTGGCGAACCTGCGTGACGAGATCGTCGGTCGCGGCCTTGGCCGCGGGCGACGTCGCCGGATTGATCAAGCTCAGCGCTTCAGCGCGGCGCGCGCTGCCGGCCGACAGCATCAGCGTCGCGGCGGCCGCGAGCCCGAGCAGGCGCACCGAGCCAGCCCGGCGGCCAAACATCCTCAGCATCGAATCCTCCCTGAATCCAGACGGCAGAGCTGCGACGTCTCCGCCGCGCCATTGCCGTTCAATTGCGGTCGCTCCCGGGATCAAGTTGCGGACAGCGATGTGAACGCGCCATGAATGAACGAGGCGCATCGCCGCGCTGCGACGCCGTGCCTCGCGCGATCGCAAAGCCGACGGTTCAAGGCGGCGCCTTACCAGAAGGGCCCATAGGTGAAGACGAACGGCGCCGGCACGCCATAGGGATAGGGACGATAGTAGACAGGGCGCGCGTAGTAGCGCGGATCGCGGCGTACGGCAGTCCGCGCCATGTCATACGTCCGCGCGTGTCGTCGCACATCGAAAACCGCGATCCCCGCCGACGCCTCCGGGACCGTCGCCCTTGGCGCGGCGGACGCGCGAGGCAGCCCAGTGGCTAGCGCGACGGCAATTGCCAATGCGATCCATCTCGCCATCACGGCCCTCACGAGACCACCACGAAGCTCGCTGGCGCGGGGCATCGACGGCGTCAGCCCCGGCGCCAGTAGCAGCTCACGCGCGGCACGATCACCGTGCCGCTCGGCCGGTACTCCTGCACATAGGTGGCGTTGCAGACCCGGACCGCGTCGGGGCCGGGATTGTAGCGGGGATAGACGCCGTCCGGGCTGTAATAGGGCGTGATGCGCAGGCGCGGCCGCTTGCGCAGCGGGGGGACATCGTCCGGCGAGACCAGTTGGGCCATCCGGATTTCGGAACTGGCGGCCTGCGCCTCGGCGCCGACGCAAAGCTGCGAAAACAACCCCATGCACAGTAGAGTCAGCGCTGTTTTCGCTCGCATTTTTCCGCCCACCCTGAAACGTCCCGTTGACGACCCACGCTCCCCGTTTTGGCGGCGCCCGTCAACCTCGCCGCGCTTATAAAGCCAGATGCATCAGCGGGAAACCCGCGCTAAGAGGTGCTCATGTGGACGGAATTGAAAGCCCCTTCGCTCGCCGAAATGGAGGCGATGGCTCACGACGTGTTCGAGCGCCTGCCGGCGGAATTTCGCAAGCTTTGCGAGGGCGTGATCGTCCGTGTCGAGGACTTCCCGACCGAGGAAGTCCTGGACGAGATGCAATGCGAGAGCGAGTTCGACCTGCTCGGCCTGTTCCAGGGCGTCGGCCTGCCCCAGCAGAGCTTTGGCGACGTGGCGCGGCTGCCCAACATGGTCTGGCTCTACCGCCGCCCGATCCTGGACTATTGGGCCGAGCACGACGAAAGCCTCGGCCACATCGTCCGCCACGTCCTGATCCACGAGATCGGCCACCATTTTGGTCTATCGGACGACGATATGGCCGCGATCGAGGCTAAGGCGGAGTAGGACGCTACAGAGACGGTGCGCTCCCTCCCCCGCTTGCGGGGGAGGATTGGGGAGAGGGTGTCTCCGCAACGGGACAGCCCCCTAGAGGAAAGAGCCCTCTCCCGCAAGCGGGAGAGGGAGCGCACCACCTCCGTGGCTTGATCCCACCAAGGCAGATTAGATCTGCCGAATTCGGCCTAGGATTTCCGGCCCGATCGCGATAAATAGCCGGTTCCCTGAACCACGTGCGGGAAAGCGCAACCATGGACAAGTTCACCACGCTGGAAGGCGTCGCGGCGCCGCTGAAGATCATCAATGTCGACACCGACATGATCATTCCGAAGCAGTACCTCAAGACCATCAAGCGCACCGGCCTTGGCAAGGGACTCTTCTCCGAGCAGCGCTACAAGGACGACGGCAGCGAGAATCCGGATTTCGTGCTCAACCAGCCCGCCTATCGCAATGCGAAGGTGCTGGTCGCCGGCGACAATTTCGGCTGCGGCTCCAGCCGCGAGCACGCGCCCTGGGCGCTGCTCGACTTCGGCATCCGCTGCGTGATCTCGACCTCGTTCGGCGACATCTTCTACAACAATTGCTTCAAGAACGGCATTCTGCCGATCCGCGTCAGCCAAGAGGACCTCGACAAGCTGTTCGACGACGCCGAGCGCGGCGCCAATGCGACGCTGACGATCGACCTGCCGAACCAGGAGATCCGCGGCCCCGACGGCGGCAAGGTCAAGTTCGAGATCGATCCGTTCCGCAAGCACTGCCTGATCAACGGCCTCGACGACATCGGCCTCACCATGGAGAAGAAGGCCTCGATCGACTCCTACGAGGACAAGCTCAAGCGCGAACGCGCCTGGGCCTGATCGCAAGTTTTTGTTGAGCCCCGGTGCCGCAAGCGCCGGGGCTTTTTCTTTGCCTGGATTGTCCCGTATAGATTTGCCCATGCTGCCCGAGATCGTCACCTTCTGGCATGGCCCGATGGATGCGCTGCGCCAGACCTGTCTGCGCTCGCAATTGGCTGCCGGCCACAAGGTCACGGTCTACAGCTTCGACCCCATTCCCGGATTGCCCGCAGGCGTCGCGAACGCGGAGGCCGAGGCGATCCTGCCGCACGCGTTCTCCGAACGCTTGCGGCCGCCGCAGCCTGACGGCAGCTGGCGCGACTGGACCATTCTGCAGTTCAGCGACTTCTTCCGCATGAAGCTGATGGCGAAGGGCCTCGGCCTCTGGTTAGATGCCGACGTGCTCCTGCTCAGGCCGGTCGAGATCGATCCGGCCAAACCGTACTTCGCCTGGGAGCGACCGCGCCAGCTCGGCAATTCCGTGCTCTATCTGCCGCCCGCGCACGGCATCGTTGCCGCCTTCGCGGAGCTGATGGAGCAGGAGGAGCTGACGCCGAACTGGCTGTCGCTGCGCCACCGCATCACCTTCATGATGCGCCGCCTGCGCGGCGGCTCGAACCGACTCGCCGATATTCGCGTCGCGATCTACGGTCCCGCGGCACTCACCGCGCTCGCGCGCCGCACCGGCGAGCTGCAGAACGCATTGCCGAAGCAATCGTTCTATGCCGTGCACGCCGAGCCAAAGCTGTTCTTCGATCCCTCGAGCTATCTTGGCCTCGTCGCCGACCCCGCCATCATCGGCCTGCACATCTCTCCCAAGGGCCGCGGCGGCGAGAAGCCGATTCCGGGCAGCCTGTATGCGTGGGCGGCGGAGCGGTTCAGGTAGCTGCTGCGCAGGAAGTGCGCTCCCTCTCCCGCTTGCGGGAGAGGGTTGGGGAGAGGGTGTTTCCGCAAAGGGACAATCCCCAAGAGGAAAGAGCCCTCACCCGCGCCTTCGGCGCGACCTCTCCCGCAAGCGGGAGAGGTGCGGAGGCCGCGGCTCCTTTCCCCATTTGATCCAGCGCAACGCGCCGCTGCATCATTGTGCTTATCTCGCTCCAATTCCGATCGTCCGAATGGAGCTTTCCATGAGCACCGCAACCAGGCCCTATCCCATCGTCCAGGATCTCATCGAGTCCTTTGCGAACTGGGTGAAGCATCGCCGCGAGATCAACGAGATGCGGCAGCTCGACCGCGCCGATTTCGACCGGATTGCCAATGATCTCAGGATCGCTCCCGACGATCTGGAGGAGCTGGTCCGTCATGGCCGGCACGCCGCCGACGAGCTGCCGAAGCTGCTCGATCAGCTCGGCATCAGCACTGAGGCGCTCGGCCGCGCGCAGCCGCTGCTGCTGCGCGACCTCGAGCGGGTCTGCTCGTTCTGCAATCACAAGGGACAGTGCGACCGCGATCTCGCCGACGGCACCGCCGCGGAGAACTATCACGGCTATTGCGCCAACGCCTCGACGCTGGAGACGCTCGAGCGTGCCGAACATACGCTGCGGTGAGCATTGCGTTACTCGATCCACTTCGGCGCGTAAGCCATCCCCTGGCTTTGCGCCGTATCGTGATTGATCCAGATTTCGGCGTTCTCGACCCGTAGCAGCTCGACCACCTTGGCCATCGACGCAACCGTCGCCTGCGGGTCGGCATTGAACGACGGTACGCGCATGTGCCGGAGGTTCTCCCGGTTGTGCGCGACGTCGCCGCTCAGCAGCACGGCGCCGCGCCGCGGCAGCCTTGCCATCAGCGAGCAATGCCCAAGCGTATGGCCGGGCGTGAAGATCATGCGCACCGCGCCGTCGCCAAAGATGTCGTGGTCGCCGTCGACGATCTCGAAAGGCCGCTCCCGCAACACCTCGTAGTGCGGCAGCGAGTAGCCGAACTCGTCGGGATCCGGCCCGAACATGGCTTCGAACTCGGCCCGTTGAGCGATCCATCTTGCGTTTTCGAACAGGTCGACATTTCCGATATGATCGAAATGCGCATGCGAGAGGAGGATCGTGCCGATGTCGCGGGGCCGCACCCCGATTTCATCCAATTGGTCCGCGAGAGGCCGGTGCACGATGCCGCGTATGCCGTGGGCGATGATGCGCCCTTCGGGAACCTTCGCCAGCTCATCCGCTATTCCCGTATCCCAGATCAGCCACTCACCGCGGTGACGGATGAGATAGGCATTGCAGCTCAACGTCATGGGAATGCCGACATTGATGCCGGGAGAATAGATCGAGCCGTCTTCGACCTGCGCAATGCCTCCGTCGAGGATGTAGATCCGGTCGATGGTCGCCATGTGAGAACTCTTCAAGCCGCCGATTCGACGCGCCGCTTCGCCTCGCGCATGTCGCGCCCAGGCGGCATGCCGAACAATCGGCAATATTCCCGCGTGAACTGCGTGACGCTTTCGTAGCCGACCCGATGAGAGGCGGTCGCGATGCTCGCGCCATCGGCCAGCATGGTGCGGCGCGCCTCTATCAGGCGAAGCTGCTTCTGGAACTGAAGTGGGGTCAGCGACGTGATGCTGCGAAAATGCAGGTGAAAGGCCGACTGGCTCATCCCCGCGGCCTTGGCGAGCCGGTCGACACGCAAAGGCTTGGCATAGTCGGCGCGAATGATCGCAACCGCACTGCCGATCCGTTGCGCATGGCTGTCGGCCATACCGAGCGCCCTGATGGCACCCCCGTGCCGACCGGCCAATAGCCAATAATGCAGCTCCCGCAGCACTTGGCTCTGGAGGATCGAGGCGGATGAGGGCCGATTGATCAGGCGCAACAACCGCAGCGCCGCATCGCTCACATCCCGCTCCGTCGGCTCGACCCGAAGCGGCTGCGACGGAACATAAGGCGCGGCCCCCATCTCGACGACCAGCCCCTCGATGACGATGGGATCGAGCTCGACGACGAGCGACAAATAGGGCACCGCGGCTGTGGCGCGCGTGATCTGGCTGACCGTCGGCACGTCGCTCGAGATCACCAGCGAATCGCCCGCACCCAGGTCGAAGGACGTGGCGCCGACCGCAACACGCTTGGCACCTTGCAGCACCAAAGCCACCAAGGGCTTGGCGATCGCAAATTGGAGCGCGCTCGGCGCGGTCTCACGAACGATTGAGATGCCGGCGAAAGGCGTTGACGCGAGGCCTTTGCCGTCCGCGTGAGCTGCGGCGTAATTGCTGGCGATCTGGAGCAGCGTTTCGGTCACGGGCCCAATCTAGGCCGAGCCAGGCACGCGGGCAATTGCCGAGCGGCGATCAGGCAATAAGACGGGAATTCCAGGCAAGCCTGAAGGGGCTACATCTGCCGCCGGCCGCATTCCTGGAGGATTGGGCAAGACGATCACAGGATCCGGCAACATGCGCTTCTCGATCACAGGCAGAAAGGGCCCGTCGAAACTTCACGAGGAATTTCCAAATGCCCACCATTTCGCTCGTCACCGGCGCCAGCCGGGGCCTTGGCCGCAATACCGCAATCGCCATCGCGCGCCACGGCGGCGACGTCATCGTGACCTATCGCAGCGGCGCCGCCGCCGCCCGCGAGGTCGTCACCGAGATCGAGGCGCTTGGCCGAAAAGCGGTCGCGCTCCAGCTCGACGTCACCTCCGTGTCGACCTTTCCGGAGTTCGCCGCAAAAGTCCGGTCGGTGCTGGCCGAGCACTGGCACACCGAGAGGTTCGATCATCTCGTCAACAATGCCGGCCAGGGCGAAATGGCCGCCTTGGCCGAGACGACGGAGCAGCAGTTCGACGCGCTGTTCGACACCCATGTCAAAGGGCCGTTCTTTCTGACGCAGGCCTTGCTGCCGCTGCTCGGCGACAATGGCCGGATCGTCAACTTCTCGAGCGGGCTGACACGCGTGTCTTTCCCCGGTTTCTCGGCCTATGCCGCCGCGAAGGGCGCTATCGAGGTTCTGACCGTCTACATGGCAAAAGAATTCGGCGGGCGCGGCATCACCGCCAACGTCGTTGCGCCGGGCGCGATCGAGACCGACTTCCTTGGCGGCGCCGTCCGCGACATGCCGGATCTAAACAAGCAGTTCGCGCAAATGACCGCGCTTGGCCGCGTCGGTGTGCCCGACGACATCGGGCCGATGGTCGCGAGCCTGCTCGGTCCGGAGAACCGCTGGGTTACGGCCCAGCGCATCGAGGTGTCCGGCGGCCAGACGATCTGAGTGCGGCGGCATTGGCGCACTCCGTCGCGACGCGACGGAGTGCGCGAGCCCTCAGCCCTTCCGCATCACCGCGATCGCATCCGCGATCTCGTCACCGCTACCGCCACCGAGAAAGACCCGACCACCTGCCGGACCGCTGATGGCAGCGTACAGCAGAGCTTTCACCTCTTGCGCATCGCCCGGTGGCAACGGGCGTAAATAGTATGACTGTTTGCGCGGCCAGGATGCGGGAAAGCTCACCGCAAATATCCGTGCTTGATCTCGACTATGAGCTCTGTTTGGATCGCTACCGTTCCGCAATTCGCATTTCGGATAATCATGGCGAATGAAACAGATGATTCCCGTCGTTCGTTGGGTGCTCGTTCAACAGAGGACACCGTGACTGCCCACCGCAAGGGCATCGGGAATCGGCTGTTGGCGGCGCTGCCGCCGGCGGATCTCGCTTTGCTGACGCCCCACTTCCAGAAGGTCTCGTTCGAACCAGATGCCGTCCTGGTGCGATCGGGCGACGAACTCGACCCGGTCTATTTTCCCCATAGCGGCGCGATCGCCTTCATGCTCGATATGCCGGACGGGCAAACGGTCGCGACCAGCTTGATGGGACGCGAAGGCGCTTTGGCCTCGTTCTCCGTGCTCGGCCCCTCGCCTTCGTCCGTGACCGCGATTGCTCGCACAGCCGGCACTGCATCGGTGATTTCCGCCGCCAAATTTCGCGCTGCCCATGTGCAAAGCGCAGCGATCAGGAATGTCGTGCAGGTCCACGCCCGCGCCGTGTTGCTGCAGCTCCAGCACGTCGCCGCTTGCAACGCGCTGCACCGGGTGGATGGCCGAATGGCGCGGTGGCTCCTGCAGCTTCACGACCGCGTTCCGGAGGACCTGCTTCCGGTGACGCAGGAGGCGCTGGCGCAGCTGGTTGGGGTACGGCGGACGACAGTGACTTTGACGATGAGCAAGCTACGCGAGGCCGGCGCCATCCCGTCCGAGCGGCGCGGGTTTGTCGAGATCCATCGGACGCGGCTCGAGAGGATCGCATGCGATTGCTATGCGCTCATGCAGCGCACGATCGATCGAATGTATTGCCAGGAATTGGCGGCGCCGCAGCCTGCCGATGCGCCGTTCCGGCAAAGCGCCATCGCCGCCTCCCACGGAGCAGGCGCTGAATTCAAGGCCGTTTCGCGGGCGGGACGATAGAGCGCAATACTTGCGGCGCGTGGAAAAGTTGATCTCGCGCCTCAGCCCTTCCCCATCGCCGCGATCGCGTCCGCAATCGCGATGGTGCGCCGGGCCATGTCGGCGTGCAGGCGCTCCACCATCGCACCGTCAAGGCGGATCGCGCCGCGCGAGGCGTTCTCCGGCAGTTCGAACGCCGCGATGATCTTTCGCGCGCGGGCGACTTCCTCCTCCGGCGGGGTGAAGATGGCGTTGCAGGCGTCGATCTGGGAGGGGTGGATCAGCGTCTTGCCGTCGAAGCCGAGATCGCGGCCTTGCGCGCATTCGGTGGCGAAACCGTCGGAATTGGCGATGTCGCTGTAGGGACCGTCGAGGATCTCGAGGCCGTGCGCGCGGCTCGCCAGGATGCAATGGGTGATCATCGGGATCATCGCGGCGCGGCCCGGCAGCATCCTGATCCGCGTCTCGCGCGAGATGTCGTTCGGGCCGAACACGAAGCCCGAGAGACGGCGCGAGGGATCGCGGCCGGCGGCGGCCAGTTCCTCGGCATGCAGCACGGCGCGCGCGGTCTCGATCATGGCCCAGACCTTGACGGTCGGCGCGGCGCCGAGTTCGGCCAGCTTGCGGCCGATGGCGTCGAGATCCTCAACACTCGAAACTTTTGGAACCAGGATGCCGTCCGGCGAGGCCTTGGCAGCCATGGCGGCATCATCCGGCCACCAGGGCGTGTCGAGGCCGTTGGTCCGGATCAGGACCTCGCGCCTGCCAAATCCCTTGGCGGCGATCGCCGCCGCAATGCCGTCGCGTGCCGCCGCCTTGGCCTCAGGAGCGACGGAATCCTCGAGGTCGAGGATCAGGCCGTCGGCGGGGAGATTGCGCGCCTTTTCCAGCGCGCGCGGGTTGGAGCCGGGCATGAACAGATGGCTGCGGCGCGGGCGGGTCATGCTGCGTTCCTTCCTGGTCTGTCGTCCCCCAGCCGATAGCATTTGGCCTGCCCATTCGAAAGGCTTGTCGGCCTTGGCGGTATGTGATTAGGCATGGGCCATGACGACATTCCCGACGCACTTGCTGGAAGGCTACAAGGCCTTCGCCACCCAGCGGCTGCCGACCGAGCAGAACCGCTACCGCGAGCTCTCGGTCAAAGGGCAGTCGCCTGAGACCATGGTGATCGGCTGCTGCGACTCCCGGGTCTCCCCCGAGGTGATCTTCGACGCCGGGCCGGGCGAGCTCTTCGTCGTCCGCAACATCGCCAATCTGGTGCCGACTTATCAGCCTGACGAAGGCGCGCACGGCGTCTCGGCAGCGCTGGAGTTTGCGGTGACAGTGCTGAAGGTGAAGCACATCGTGGTGCTCGGCCACGCCCAATGCGGCGGCATCCGCGCCTTCATCGACAAGATCGAGCCGCTCACGCCCGGCGACTTCATCGGCCGCTGGATGCAGATGTTCATCAAGCCGGGCGAGGTGGTCGAGCAGCGCGAGCACGAGACCATGGCGCAGTTCGTCGAGCGCATCGAGAAGGCCGCCGTGTTCCGCAGCCTGGAAAACCTGATGACCTTCCCGTTCGTCCGCAAGGCCGTGGAGAGCGGCCGGATGCAGACCCACGGCGCCTATTTCGGCGTGGCGGAGGGGTCGCTGTTCGTGCTGGACAAGGCGACCAAGGAATTCAGGAACGCACGCAAGGGATAATCCTGCTCGCCGGCGGGCAAGGCGGCTTGTCCGCAAGGCGCGCCTTTGCCGGCTCGCAAGAGGGCATATCGGGAGCTTGCAAATCGTGCGTGACGAATGGCGGACAGGCGCCTGGTTCGCTAGAGTGTTCTCCATTCGCCACTCGCCATTTGCTCCATCATGCTGATCCTTGCCATCGATACTGCGCTCGAAGCCTGCGCGGCCGCCGTTCTCGACACCGATGCCGGCGAGCTCCTCGCGCGGGAATCGCAGCTGATGAAGCGCGGCCATGCCGAGGCGCTGATGCCGATGATCGCGCGTGTGATGCAATCGGCCCGCCTCGCCTTCACCTCGCTCGACCGCATCGCCGTCACCGTCGGGCCCGGCAGCTTCACCGGCCTGCGCGTCGGCATCTCGGCGGCGCGGGGCCTTGCGCTTGCGGCGAAACGGCCGGCGGTCGGGCTGACGACGCTGTCGGCCTTTGCCGCTGGGGTCGTCGCCAAGAGCGGAACGGTGCCGGTGATCTCTGCGATCGATGCGCGGCACGATCACGTCTATTTCCAGATCGTCGCCGGCGACGGCAGCCAGCTGGTGCGGCCGGCTGTCGCCTCCATCGACGCGGCGATCGCGGCCTCGCAACACGGTGCGCCGCATCTGGTCGGCAATGCCGCCGGGATCCTCGCAGGTCGCTGGCCGAAGGACGGACCGCAACCCGTTGTGATCGACGCGCAGCCCGCGCCCGACATCAGCTGGGTCGCCTGGCTCGGCGCGGCGGCCAATCCCGACACCAATCCAGCGCGGCCGTTCTATCTGAAAGCGCCCGACGCCAAGCCCGCGGCATCGACGCCGCTCCCAGCACAAGCCGCGACCTCATGATGAGATGGCTGTCGGAGTGGTGGCGCGGTGGCACCGCCGCCGTCGAGCCCGCGACCATGCGCGATGCCGCGCGCCTCGCGCAGCTGCACGGCGCCTCCTTCGCGCACGGCTGGGGCGAAGGCGAGTTCGAGAGCATGATGAGCGAGCGCAACACGCTGGTGCATCGCTTGCGGCTCGGCCGCAAGACGATCGGCTTTGCGGTGTCGCGGATCGGCGCGGACGAAGCGGAGATTCTCTCGATCGCGGTGGACGGGGCTTATCGCGGCCGGGGGCTCTCCCGCACGCTGCTGATGACCCATCTCGGCCACCTCGCCGGGCGCGGCGTACGCACCATATTTCTGGAAGTGGAGGAGAACAACCAGCCGGCGCGGCGGCTTTACGATCGAGCCGGATTCGTGGTGGTCGGGCGCCGCGATCGCTACTATAAGCAGCCCAACGGGGAACAATTGAACGCCCTTCTGATGCGGCGTGACTTGTCGTAACATCGGCGGCAGAAAAGCGCCCGCCCAGGCAGACAACGCTATGACCACACTGAAACATTCTTCTGCGTCCAAGGCATCCGAGATCGAGGCGCGCTGCGCCGCAACGGGCATGCGCATGACCGAGCAGCGCCGCGTCATCGCCCGCGTGCTGGCGGAAGCGATCGATCATCCCGATGTCGAGGAACTGTACCGGCGCTGCGTTGCAGTCGACGACAAGATCTCGATCTCGACGGTCTATCGCACCGTGAAACTGTTCGAGGACGCCGGCATCATCGAACGCCACGATTTCCGCGAGGGCCGCGCGCGCTACGAGCAGATGCGCGACAGCCATCACGACCACCTGATCAATCTGCGCGACGGCAAGGTGATCGAGTTCACCTCCGAGGAGATCGAGAAGCTCCAGGCCGAGATCGCCCGCAAGCTCGGCTATCGCCTGGTCGATCACCGGCTCGAGCTCTATTGCGTCCCGCTCGACGACGACAAGCCGACGAATTGATGAACCTACCTTTCGGCGCGCTCTCTTCACCTCTCCCCGTTGGGGAGAGGTCGATTTGCGAAGCAAATCGGGTGAGGGGCCTCGGGTCCCACGAGAGATCTAAACCCCTCACCCGGCGCTTCGCGCCGACCTCTCCCTTTGGGAGAGGTGGTACCACCTACGCGGCACGAGAGTGCCCGACCAAGTAAGGCTCTGATGCCCATCGACCTCATCATCTTCGATTGCGACGGCGTGCTCGTGGACAGCGAGGTGATCTCATGCCGCGCGCATGCGGACGTGCTGACGCGCCACGGCTATCCGATCACGTCGGAGCAGGTGTTCGCGCGCTTCCTCGGCCGCTCGACAAAGCAGGCCAATCTCGAGATCGAGACCGAGCTCGGCCGCAAGCTGCCCGAGGCCTATCACGGCGATCTCCAGGACGAGCTGTTTCGCGCATTCGAAGCCGACCTCGAAGCGATCCGCGGCATCCATGATGTGCTGGATGTCGTCACGCAGGCCGTCTGTGTCGCCTCCAGCGGCTCACATCCGCGCATGCGCGTGAGCCTCGGGAGCACCGGGCTGTACGAACGCCTCGCACCAAACATCTTCTCGGCCTCGCAGGTGACGAACGGCAAGCCGGCACCGGACCTGTTCCTGTTCGCGGCGAGCCAAATGGGCGTGCCGCCCGAGCGCTGCGTCGTGATCGAGGACAGCCTGGCCGGCATCGCCGGCGCCCGGACCGCCGGCATGACGGTTTTCGGCTTTTACGGGGGCAGTCATTGCCGCGACGGATATGGCGAGACGCTGCGCCAGGCGGGCGCCGACTTGATCTTTGGCGACATGCATCAGCTGCCGGAGCTGGTCCGGCGGGTCGAGGCGGACGCCGTGGCGGGCTGATTGGTGCCGTCATTCCGGGGCGATGCGCCGGGACCGCGAAGCGCGGCCCGGAGCATCGAACCCGGAATCTGGCGCCAAAACCTCTGGATTCCGCTGGCGCGCGCCCCCGAATGACGAGCGGAAATGGCTCCATTCGCTGGATTTTCGGCCCTCCAGCCTATATCTGAGGGCCGTCCTCCACCTCCATTTCGGGTTCCATGACGCCGCCGCGCAAGCTGCACATCAAATCATATGGCTGCCAGATGAACGTCTACGATGCCCAGCGCATGGTGGACACGCTGGCCCCGGAAGGATTCGTGGAGACGGCGAGCGCGGAGGATGCCGACCTCGTCATCCTCAACACCTGCCATATTCGCGAGAAGGCCTCGGAGAAGGTCTATTCCGAGCTCGGCCGCCTTCGCGTCGCCAAGGACGAGGCCGCGCGTGCGGGCCGCGCGATGAAAATCGCGGTGGCGGGCTGCGTGGCGCAGGCCGAGGGCGAGGAGATCGTGCGCCGCGCGCCTGTCGTCGACGTCGTGGTGGGCCCGCAGAGCTATCATCATCTGCCGGGGCTGTTGAAGCGCGCCGAGGACGAAGGCCGCGCGATCGAGACCGAATTTCCCGCCGCCGACAAGTTCGGCTTCCTGGCCCAGCCGAAGCCGGACGCGATCCGCGCGCGCGGCATTTCCGCCTTCGTCACGGTGCAAGAAGGCTGCGACAAGTTCTGCACCTTCTGCGTCGTGCCCTATACGCGCGGCGCGGAGGTGTCGCGCCCCGTGGCGAAGATCGTCGAGGACGTGAAGCGGCTCGCTGACAACGGCGTGCGCGAGCTCACGCTGATCGGGCAGAACGTCAACGCCTATCACGGCGACGGCCCGGACGGAAAAACCTGGCCGCTCGGCCGGCTGCTCGAACATCTGGCGACGATTCCCGGCATCGCGCGGCTGCGCTATTCGACCAGCCACCCCCGCGACGTCGACGACAGCCTGATCGCGGCCCATCGCGACCTCGGTGCCCTGATGCCGTTCGTGCACCTGCCGGTGCAGTCGGGCTCGGACCGCATTTTGGCGGCCATGAACCGCAAACATACCGCCGATGATTACCGGCGGGTCATCGACCGTTTTCGTACCGCACGCCAAGACATTGCTTTTTCATCGGATTTCATCGTCGGCTTCCCCGGCGAAAGCGAGCAAGATTTTCTCGCCACCCTCGCGCTTGTCACGCAAATCGGCTACGCTGCGGCCTATTCGTTCAAATACTCCGCCCGGCCGGGAACGCCGGCCGCGGATATGCAGGAGACGGTGTCCCCCGCCGAGATGGACCAGCGATTGGAGCGGCTCCAGGAACTGATCGACAGCCAGCAATCGGCCTTCAACAAGGCCGCGATTGGCTCAACGGTCGACGTGCTGTTCGAGCGTCCGGCGCGCAAGGAGGGCCAGATCGTGGGCCGCACCGCCTACCTCCAGCCCGCCCACGTAATGGCCGCGCCCGACATCATCGGACAGATCCTGCCGGTCAGAATCGACAGCCTCGAGCGCTACAGTTTTCTCGGCGAGCTCGTGACGCCGCGCAAGATGCGCGAGCCCGCTTTATCGCAAGCCAGTGGAGCCTGAACCCTTGCCCAAAAGCGCATCGGATTCGTCTTCGTTCGCTCCCAGCCGCAAGTTCGACCGCGACATGCAAGTACCGCCCGAGACCCAGGTCGTCATCGACTTCGACGACAACCGCGCCGCTTCCGCGCTGGTCGGCCCCTACGGCCAGCACCTGGCGCAGATCGAGCGGCGGCTCGGCGTCATCGTCGATTCCAAGGGCAACCACATCACGATCGGCGGCACCCGCGACGGCTGCGACGCCGCGCGCCGCGTGCTGGAGATGCTCTACGCGCAGGCCGCGAAGGGCCACGATCTCGACCAGGGTGAGGTCGAGGGCGCGATCCGCGCCGTGATCGCGCAGGGCTCGCTGTTCGAGTTCGACGCCAAATCGGCCAAATCGACCTTCGACAGCATCAATCTGCGCAAGCGTCCGGTGCGGGCACGCACGGCGGCGCAGGATTCCTACATCCGCGCGCTGAAGCGGCACGAGCTGGTGTTCGGCATCGGCCCCGCCGGCACCGGCAAGACCTGGCTCGCCGTCGCGCATGCCGCGCAGCTGTTCGAGCGCAAGGAGGTCGACAAGATCATCCTGTCGCGCCCGGCGGTGGAAGCCGGCGAGCGGCTCGGCTTTCTCCCCGGCGATCTCCGCGAGAAGGTCGATCCTTATCTGCGGCCGATCTATGATGCGCTCTACGACCTCATGGATGCGCGCATCGTCGAGCGCGCGCTGCAGACCGGCGAGATCGAGATCGCGCCGCTCGCCTTCATGCGCGGCCGCACGCTGACCAATGCCGCCATCATCCTGGACGAGGCCCAGAACACCACGTCGATGCAGATGAAGATGTTCCTGACGCGTCTCGGCGAGAACAGCCGCATGATCGTGACGGGCGATCCCTCCCAGATCGACCTGCCGAACGGCCAGACCTCGGGCCTGGCCGAGGCGACCCGCCTCCTGAGCGGCGTCGAGGGCATCGCCCAGGTTCATTTCAAGGCGGAGGACGTGATCCGCCACGAGCTCGTGGCGCGGATCGTCGCCGCCTATGAAGGGCCGCCGCAGCGGCCGGCCACCGGTCAATCCTGACGAGGCAACACCGGACCCAAGAGGGCCCGAGCACGGCGCCCTTCGTCCGAGACAACACAATGTCCCATTCCAACCTTCCCATGACCGAGGTCCTCGTCGTCGCCGATTGCTGGCAGCGCGAGCCCGATTCCGAAGCCGTGATCCAGCGCGCACTGGCGGCGGCCGCCGAGAGCGTCGACGAGGACGTTGCCGACGCGGAAGTGGCCGTAATGTTGACCGATGATGCCGGCATCCGCACGCTCAACAGCAACTGGCGCGGCATCGACAAGCCGACCAACGTGCTGTCGTTCCCGGCGCTGCAGCCGGAGGGCGCCTGGAAGCCGGGCGATGCCCCGCGCATGCTCGGCGATATCGCGATCGCCTATGAGACCATGCGGCGCGAGGCGGACGAGGAGCACAAGCCGTTCGACCATCATCTGAGCCACCTCGCCGTGCACGGCTTCCTGCACCTGATCGGCTACGACCACGAGAACGACGACGACGCCGAGGAGATGGAAGCGCTCGAAACCGAGATCCTCGCTTATCTCGGCATCCCCGATCCCTATGCCGATCGCCCGGGGACGCACTGAGATGCCGGATTCCGAGCCTACCCACGACAATCCCCGCACCACGGCCAATTTGCCGGTTGTGGTGACGCCGGGCGAGGTGCTGCGCCCGAGTGCCGAAAGCTGGCTGCTGCGCGCCATCCGCACGCTGTTCGGCTGGAAGGCGGGGTCGGTGCGCGACGACCTCCAGGTCGTGCTCGACGCCTCGACGCCCGACGACACCGGCTTCTCCGCGGTCGAGCGCACCATGCTGCGCAACATCCTCAGCCTGCACGAGCGTCGCATCGCCGACGTCATGGTGCATCGCGCCGACATCGTCGCGGTCAAGCGCGACATCCCGCTCGGGGAATTGATGGACCGCTTCGAGAGCGCCGGCCATTCGCGCCTCGTCGTCTTCAACGAGACGCTCGACGATCCCGTCGGCATCGTCCACATCCGCGATTTGCTCGCCTTCATGACCGCGCGCGCCCGGGTGTCGGAAGCCACCAAGACCAAGCGCAAGAAGCCGCTGCCGGCCGGGCTCGATTTGCGCGCAGTCGATCTCGCGCTGCCGCTTCACGAGGCGCACATCATCCGCAAGCTGCTCTACGTACCGCCGTCGATGCGGGCGATCGACCTGCTCGCGCAGATGCAGGCCTCGCGCATCCATCTGGCGCTGGTGGTCGACGAATATGGCGGCAGCGACGGGCTGGTCTCGATCGAGGACATCGTCGAGCAGATCGTCGGCGAGATCGACGACGAGCACGACAGCGACGAGCCGCCCTCGATCGTGCGCCTGCCCGACAACGCCTTCATTGCCGACGCCCGCGCCAGCCTCGACGACGTCCGCTCGGTGATCGGCGAGGATTTCGTCACCGGCGAGGCAGGCGAGGAGGTGGAGACGCTGGGCGGCTATCTCGTCAGCTTCGTCGGGCGCCTGCCGGTGCGCGGCGAGGTGATCTCGGGCCCCGGCAATTACGAGGTCGAGGTGCTCGATGCCGATCCGCGCCGCGTCAAGCGGCTGCGCATCGCGACGCGGAAGGAACGCCCGGCGCCCCGCACCCAGCGCGAGAGCCGGCGGCGTGAAGCCACGCCGGAGAGCGGACAAGCGCCGGCCAGCGACACGCCGACATCGCCGCCGCGCGACGGGGCCGCCTCGCAGTGAGCCCATCGCAGCGCCTCCGGCAA
Source organism: Bradyrhizobium sp. CCBAU 45321 (assembly GCF_028128975.1). Classification (NCBI taxonomy): domain Bacteria; kingdom Pseudomonadati; phylum Pseudomonadota; class Alphaproteobacteria; order Hyphomicrobiales; family Nitrobacteraceae; genus Bradyrhizobium; species Bradyrhizobium sp. CCBAU 45321. Next base: position 286,423 of record NZ_LFKZ01000126.1, on the reverse strand, counting down.
ATTGCGCTCGCCATCATCCTCACCTGGGGATGGCAGCGCGCAGTCGTCGCCATGGCGGCCGGAGCCTTGTCGGTGCTGGCGCTGGCGCCGTTCAACCTCTTTCCGGTGCTGTTCGTCACCTTCCCGGTGCTGGTCTGGCTGATCGACGGCGCCGGGGGCGGCCGCTATGGCGGCGTGCCCGCCGCCGCCTTGACCGGCTACTGGTTCGGGCTCGGCTATTTCGTGCCCGGCCTTTACTGGATCGGCTACGCCTTCTTCGTCGAAGCCGACACATTCGCCTGGCTGACGCCGTTCGCGGTGCTGGGCCTGCCGGCCTATCTTTCGATCTTCACGGCGATCGGCTTTGCGCTGGCGCGCCTGCTCTGGAGCAAGAACGCCACGCGCGTGCTGGCGCTCGCAGCGAGCCTCACCATCAGCGAATGGCTGCGCGGCCATGCGCTGACCGGCTTCCCCTGGAACACGTTCGGCTATGCGCTGTCCGAGCCATTGCCGCTGGCGCAGACGGCCTCGCTGATCGGCCTGTGGGGCATGACGTTCCTGACGATTGCGGTCTTCGCGAGCCCGGCGACGCTGATCGACCGCACGCCGGATCGGCGCCTGCAATGGCGGGTGCCGGCCGCGGCCGTCGCGCTCCTGCTTGTCATGGGCATCTTTGGCGCAATCCGCCTGTCGCTGCATCCGGCCACGATCGTATCCGGCCCCAAGCTGCGCCTGATGCAGCCCAACCTGCAGCAGGACGAGAAATTCAACTATGCCGCCAAGCCGGAGGTGATGAAGAAGTACCTTGCGCTGTCGGACCGCGCCTCCGGCCCGCAATCGACCGGCGTGCGCGATGCCACCATCCTGATCTGGCCGGAATCCGCCTTTCCGTTCTTCCTGACCCGCGAAGCCGACGCGATGGCGCAAATCGCCGATCTGTTGCCGAAGGGCACGGTGCTGATCACGGGATCGGTCCGCGCGCCCGATGTGCCGCGGGGCACGCCGATCACGCGCGCCTACAACTCGATCTACGTGATCGATCACGACGGCAGCGTGCTCGCCGTCTACGACAAGCTGCATCTGGTACCGTTCGGAGAATTTCTTCCGTACCAGCCGTTGATGGAGAAGCTCGGTTTCGAGCAACTGACGCGTGTGCGCGGCGGCTTCATTCCAGGCACCGTGCGGCATGCGCTCCCCGTTGCCGGCGCGCCGCCCGCGTTGCCCCTGATCTGCTACGAGGCGATCTTTCCCGACGAAGTGGCTGTGCGCAACGAACGTCCGGGCTGGATCGTGAACCTGACCAATGACGGCTGGTTCGGCATCTCGACCGGTCCCTACCAGCACCTGGAGCAGTCGCGAATGCGCGCGATCGAGCTCGGATTGCCGCTGGTCCGCTCGGCCAATACCGGCATCTCCGCAGTGATCGATCCGGTCGGCCGCACCGTCGCGAGCCTAGGTCTCGGCCTCGAAGGCATTTTGGACGCAAACCTGCCGGCCGCGATCCCACCGACCGTTTATGCACGGGTGGGTGATGTGCCCGCAATCATGCTCGTCGCGGTGGCCGTGCTGTTGGCGGTCCGCCGACGAATAGGCAAACGCCAGCCCTGATCGCACCGCCGCCGCAGCGGCCGGAATCCTTTGACAACCGTAGTCCCACGGTTGACAGACTGCACGCGGGCTCCCCATTCTGCACCGGCTGCGAAAGATGGCGGTGCATTGCTAAATTTCTCCGCAATGTTTCCCAATAACAGGGTTTGATTTTGACGGTGCTGCACCCGAGGCATGCTTGATCATTGCGCCGAAGGTGGTGTTTGGAGGGCTGAGGAAATGTCGAAAGCGCCCAACCCTGTTGACAAATATGTCGGCAGTCGCGTGCGCATGCGCCGCATCATGTTGGGCATGAGCCAGGAGAAGCTCGGTGAAGCTTTGGGCCTGACTTTCCAGCAGATTCAGAAGTACGAGAAGGGCACCAACCGGGTCGGCGCAAGCCGCATCCAGCAGATCGCGGAGATTCTGCAGGTGCCGGTGTCCTTCCTGTTCGAGGGCGGCCCGAGCGGCGTGCCGGGTCCGGATGGCTTCAGCGAAGGCGCCTCGCCCTCTTACGTCTCGGACTTTCTCGCCACCTCCGAAGGGCTCGCTTTGACCAAGGCGTTCACGCGAATCACTGATTCGAAGATGCGCCGCTCGATCGTCGATCTCGTCGAGCAGATTGCGGCCCGCGAAGGTCCGGACAAGCGTTGAAGCTCATGTCCCCCGCGATTTGAGACTGCATCAAATCTGGCCTATGTCGTCATTTACGACCGCGCTTTGATGCGCGTCCGCTTCGATGATGCGATTCAAAGGCACAGATGCGTCCATGACCGGCTCCAATTGGTTCGATTCACAAACTATTCTCGATGGCATCCGCCGCTGGGTGGAGATCGAGACGCCGACGGAAGCACCTGAACAGGTCAACAAGCTGGTCTCCGTGGTCGCGGAGCAATACGGCGACCTGCCCGTCACGCTCGAGCGCATCGCGGGCGTGGACGGCTGCGGCGACCATCTCGTGGCGCGCACGAATTGGGGGCAGGATCAGCCGGGCATCCTGGTGCTGAGCCATCTCGATACCGTCCATCCCATCGGCTTCATCGAGCGCCTGCCGTTCAAGGTCGAAGGCGACGTCGCGTTCGGTCCGGGCATCTACGACATGAAGGGCGGCGCCTACATCGGCCTCCACGCCTTCCGCGCGCTTTGCGCGACAGGCGATCGCTCGCCGCTCGGCATCACGCATCTGTTCACGTCCGACGAGGAGATCGGCAGCCCGACCTCGCGCGCGCTGATCGAGCAGGAAGGGCGCAAGGCCAAATACGTGCTGGTGACCGAGCCGGCGCGCGACGGCGGCAAGATCGTCACCGGGCGCAAGGGCGTCGGACGCTTCCGGGTATTCATCAAGGGCGTGCCCGCGCATGCCGGCTCGCGGCCCGAAGACGGCCGCAGCGCCGTCCGCGAACTCGGCAACGTCATCCTGGCGCTGGAAGGAATGAACGATCTTGCGCGCGGCGTGACCGTCAATGTCGGCGTGGTGCGCGGCGGCACGCGCCCCAACGTCACGCCCGAGGAGGCCTATGCCGAAGTCGATCTGCGCGTCGTGAGCCTGAAGGACGCGGACGAGTTCGTCGGCAAGATTCTCTCTTTGACCTCGAAGACCGGTGGCGTCACCGTCACGGTCACCGGCGAGCTCAACCGTCCGCCTTACGAGAAGAGCAATGCAGGCGCCGCGCTGTACGAGCATGCCAGGACGCTCGCCGGCGAGATCGGCTTCGAGCTGATCGACACCCACACCGGCGGCGGCTCGGACGGCAATTTCACCGCCCCGCACACCGCAACCCTCGACGGGCTCGGCGTCGACGGCAAGGGTGCACACACCCATTATGAGCAGCTCTATGTCTCCTCGCTCGCACCGCGCGCGCGGCTGCTCCATCGGCTTTATCAGACGCTGCGATGAGCGAACGTAAATCAAGCCCCGACCGCGACGACAGCGAGCGCGCCTTCTTCGGGCGCCGCAAGGGTCACAAGCTGAGGCAGCACCAGGCCGGCTTGATCGAGCAGCTGCTGCCGCATCTTGCCCTCGAGATCGACGGTCAGGCGCCGGCGGACGCGCGCGACATCTTCGATCCCGCAGCCGACGACGTCAGGCTCGAGATCGGCTTCGGCGGCGGCGAGCATCTCGCGGCCGAGGCGCAGAACTTCCCCGCCACCGGCTTCATCGGCTGCGAGCCCTATGTCAACGGCATGGCCAAGATCCTCGCGCAGATCGAGGCGGCCAACATTGGCAACATCCGCCTGTTCGCGGGCGATGCCGCCGAGCTCTTGGCCTGGCTTCCCAAGGAGTCGCTGTCGCGCATCGACCTGATCCATCCCGATCCCTGGCCGAAGCGGCGACACTGGAAGCGGCGCTTCGTCCAGGACCGCACCATTGCGGTGATGGCGCGCGTGCTCAAGCCGAACGGCGAATTCCGCTTCGTCTGCGACATCGACGATTACTGCGCCTGGACACTGTCGCATCTTGCGCGCTCGCAGGACTTCGTCTGGCTTGCCGAACGCGCCGACGATTTCCGTCTTCCATGGCCGGGCTACACCATGACGCGCTACGGCCGAAAGGCCGCGCGCGAGGGACGCAAGGCGGCTTATCTGCGGTTCAGGCGGGTGGGTTAGCCGTCATTGCGAGGAGCCCGCGACAGACTGCAAGGCAATTTGCGCTGGCGACGAAGCAATCCAGAGCGTTTTCGCGGAACGAGTTCTGGATTGCTTCGCTCCGCTCGCAATGACAAAGCGCGGAGCTAAATCGTCTGCCGGTTGCGCCAGAAATTCACGACGCGTTCGGCGGTCGTCGGCATCAGGCGCGTGAAATTCACGCGGGCGGCCTCGATGTCGGCATCGGCCGGCGTGCGGTTCGAACCGTACCAGAGCAGGATCAGCGCGCGCACCGTGGGCCAGCCGAGGTTCAGCACGCGGCCCAGGATCAGCAGCGGATCGTAGCGGTCGCCCGCGATCAGGCGGTCGAGGACCTGGAGGCGAACGCCCGACATCGCCGATAGCGCGGCGACCGATTCCTCGTATTTGTTCGCCTTGGCGAAACCGAGCAGCGCGCTCTCGCCGAGATGGCCTCCGCGGTGCAAGGTCAGCACGGTGTGCTGTGCCGCGGAGAAATCGCGGCGCGGGCCCGGCGGCAGCGCCGCCTCCTCGATCGCCGCCATCGCGCGCTTGATCTCGGCCTGGCGCGCGGGATTGACCACGGTGGAGAGACGGCGGCGGATGACGTCGAGCGTCCCGTCGAGCAGCTGCTTCAGGTGCTCCCCGGAAAGGTCGTTGCGCTGGCCGATCCTCAACGTCAGCACGCCGTCCTGCGCCGCGCGCTTGATCAGCTCGGAATAGCTTCCGGGCGAGAACACTGCACCGGCATTGGCTGCGGCACGGCGCACCACGTCGCGATCGCCGCGCTCAACCAGCACGTCGGTGACGACGGGCGACAAAGCGGGACGCTCGGTCATCGCCAGCAGATGACCCTGGCCCTTCAAGCGCGCGATCTCGACCAGAGCCGCATCGTCGAGCACGGGTGAGCGGCGCAGCACGGGGCCGGCGACCGCGATCTCGTTTTCGCGCGCGAGCTGATTGACGAGGTGCGGCGGCGCGTTGTTCAGGCGCGAGAAACGCTCGGCCAGATCGGCGCGCGAGGCCAGCTCGGCATGCGGGACGAGATCGATCAGGAGATTGTCGAAGAGATTGATCAGTTCGGGGCGGAGCTTTTCCGCGTCCTGGAAGAACAGCTGGGAAATGGCGCGCGCGATCTCGCCACGACGCCTCGGGTCGCCGCGCTTGACGATATCGTCCAGTCCAGGAATGAGCGACGTGGCAACGGTCATGAAAACGCAACTCGAACGGGGCACGCCGCGGGTGCGCCCTTGGTTCAAGCCGCCCCACAATCGGGAAATCTAGGCCTGCTTGATGAAGGAAGCGTTGCGCAGGGCCGGCTGACGGGCGCAAAAAGGCCCTGTTGCCGCTGCAATGGGCCTTGTCCGGGGGGTAGGAAAGCGCTATATCAGCGCCAATTCATCTTCTCATACGATCCGCGTAGTGAGAGTGGGCCCGCAAGGACCCGCTCTTTTTTATTACCTGAACGCGGCTCGGCGGGAGATGCGCCCGACGCGTCGTCGGGAAAGTTCCGAAGCGGGCTTTGAAATCGTAACCAAGCCTTAACCAACGAGCGCCCTGACCCTGGACATGACCGAACCGAACCCTGGTTCCACGGATGCCGAATTGCTGGCCGAGCCGCGGCTCGTGGTCGAGCCCGGCGTCGCGGCGCGGGTGTCCGCGGTGGCCGGTCCCGTGCTGCAGGGCATGGGCTACCGCCTGGTCCGGATCCGCATTTCCGGCGAAGCCGGCTGCACCGTGCAGATCATGGCTGAGCGGCCGGACGGCTCGATGCAGATCGAGGATTGCGAGGCGATCTCGCGGGCGCTGTCGCCCGTGCTCGACGTCGCCGATCCCATCGACCGCGCCTATCGGCTCGAGATCTCCTCGCCGGGAATCGACCGCCCGCTGGTGCGCCGCTCCGATTTCGAGCGCTATTCCGGGCACCTGGTGAAGATCGAGATGGCGGTCGCGCATGAGGGGCGCAAGCGCTTCCGCGGCACGCTCGGCGCCGTCGAGGGCGACCGCGTGCATCTGCATCGCGACGATGCCAAGGCCGGCGACGATGCCGACGTTCTCCTGACCATGGAGGATATCGGCGATGCCCGGCTGGTGCTGACCGACGAGCTGATCGCCGAATCCATGCGCCGCGGCAAGGCCGAGGCGCGCGAGATGCGGCGCAATCTCGGTCTCGAGCCGCCGCAGGCGCCGCACGCCAGAATCAGCGAGAAGATCACCAAGAACACCAAGCCGAAGAAGAAGCCGGCCCCGACCAACACGAAGAAACATCGCCTTGCCGCCGAACGCGCGCGGCGCGGCGAGATCGAGCCTGACCAAGGAGACTAGCCATGGCAGTCAGCGCCAACCGACTCGAATTGCTTCAGATCGCCGACGCCGTCGCACGCGAGAAGTCGATCGACCGCGGCATCGTCATCGCGGCGATGGAGGACGCCATCGCCAAGGCGGCGCGCGCCCGTTACGGCAGCGAGACTGACGTTCATGCCGAGATCGACCCGAAGAAGGGCGAGCTGCGGCTGTCGCGCCACATGCTGGTGGTCGACAAGGTCGAGAATCATTCCAACCAGATCTCGCTGGTGGACGCGCAGCGCGCCAATCCCGGCGCCCAGGTCGGCGACACCATCGCCGACACCCTGCCGCCGCTGGAATATGGCCGCATCGCCGCGCAATCGGCCAAGCAGGTCATCGTGCAGAAGGTGCGCGAGGCCGAGCGCGACCGGCAGTACCAGGAATTCAAGGACCGCATCGGCGACATCGTCAACGGCGTCGTCAAGCGCGTCGAATATGGCAGCGTGATCGTCGATCTCGGCCGCGGCGAAGCCATCATCCGCCGCGACGAGATGCTGCCGCGCGAAGTATTCCGCAATGGCGACCGCGTTCGTGCCTACATCTTCGACGTCCGCCGCGAGACGAGAGGCCCGCAGATCTTCCTCTCCCGCACCCATCCCCAGTTCATGGCGAAGCTGTTCGCGCAGGAAGTGCCGGAGATCTATGACGGCATCGTCGAGATCAAGGCGGTGGCCCGCGATCCGGGCTCGCGTGCGAAAATCGGCGTGATTTCCCGCGATTCCTCGGTCGATCCGGTCGGCGCCTGCGTCGGCATGCGCGGCTCGCGCGTGCAGGCGGTGGTCAACGAGCTGCAGGGCGAGAAGATCGACATCATTCCATGGTCGCCCGACATCGCGACCTTCGTGGTCAACGCGCTGGCGCCGGCGGAAGTCTCCAAGGTCGTGATCGACGAGGACCGCGAGCGCATCGAGGTCGTGGTGCCCGACACCAACAACCAGCTCTCGCTCGCGATCGGCCGCCGCGGCCAGAACGTGCGCCTGGCCTCGCAGCTCACCGGCTGGGATATCGACATCCTGACCGAGCAGGAGGAATCGGAGCGCCGCCAGGCCGACTTCGAGAACTCGACCCGCGTCTTCATGGAATCGCTCAACGTCGACGAAGTGGTCGGCCAGCTGCTGGCGTCCGAGGGCTTCACCTCGGTCGAGGAGCTCGCGATGGTGGACGTCAAGGAGCTCGCCGGCATCGAGGGCTTCGACGAGGAGACCGCGCAGGAGCTGCAGAATCGCGCCCGCGAATACCTGGAGCAGCAGGAAGCCGAGCTCGAGGCGAGGCGCAAGGAGCTCGGCGTCGAGGACGCGCTCAAGGACGTGCCCGGCGTGACCTCGAAGATGCTGGTGAAGTTCGGCGAGAACGACATCAAGAGCGTCGAGGACCTCGCCGGCTGCGCCACCGACGATCTGGTCGGCTGGACCGAGCGCAAGGAAGGCAGCGAGCCGACCAAGCACGCCGGTGCGCTCGACGGCATCGACATCTCCCGTGACGACGCCGAAGCGATGATCATGCAGGCCCGCGTCAAGGCCGGCTGGATCACCGAAGCCGATCTCGCCAAGCCCACCGAGGAGGCCGAGGCGACCGAAGATCAGCCGGCTTAAGGGCAAAGGAGAATGTCGCCCGGATGCTTGCAGATTCCGACCTCGAACTTGACCATGGGCCGCGGACCGAAAGGTCCGCGACCATGCGCATGTGCGCGGTCAGCCGCGAGGTCCGGCCGATTGACGAGCTGATCCGCTTCGTCGCATCGCCTGACGGACAAATAGTTCCCGATCTCAAGCGCAAGCTGCCCGGACGCGGGATGTGGCTCACCGCCTCCCGCAAGACGGTTGCGGAAGCGGTGCGGCGTCACCAATTTAGCAAGGCCTTCAAGCGCGAGCTGCGCATCCCTCAGACGCTTCCCACCGACATCGAGGCGCTCCTGGTCCGGAGCGTGACCGAAGCCCTTGGGATCGCCGCCAAGGCGGGCCAGGTCGTGGCCGGTTTCGGCAAGGTCGAAAGCGCCCTTCGGGAAGGCACGGTCGAGGTCCTGATCCATGCCAGCGACGGGGCCGCGGACGGAATCCGCAAATTGGACATGCTGGCGCGTCAGAATGCCGGGAATCGCGGTGCTAAGGCGCAGATTCCCGTCGTCACCGCTCTGAAATCGGTAGAATTGGATTTGGCACTGACCCGGTCAAATGTGATACATGCTGCCCTGCTCGCGGGCCCGGCGAGCAAGTCATTCCTGTCACGTAGCCAGATCCTGGTCCGATACCGGATGGCGGACGACGACAAGACTGCCGAAAAACCCGGCCAGGATTTCTGAGAGACAACGACGACCCGATTGGATGGTGCGGCAACGCACAACACTGATAAATCAGGATTAGGACTGCTGAATGGTTGATACCAAGACCCCTGGCGACAAGAAGCTGAGCGTTCCGAGCAAGACGCTATCGCTCAAGCCGCGCGTCGAAACGGGCACCGTGCGCCAGAGCTTCAGCCATGGCCGCAGCAAGCAGGTCGTGGTCGAGAAGCGCGGCAAGCGCCGCATTGGCGACGGACCCGAGCCGCACGCGCCCGAGGTGACGGCAAAGCCCGCGCCGGCCGCACCCGCCGCGCCGCCGCGTCCGGCTCCGCCCCCGCCGCGCAACGCCGGTTCCGGCGTGGTGCTTCGCACGCTGACCGAAGATGAGCGTTCGGCCCGTGCCAGCGCGCTGGCCGACGCCAAGCTGCGCGAAGTCGAGGAGCGCCGCCAGGCCGAGGAAGAGGCTCAGCGCCGCGCCGCCCGTGAGGCTGCCGAGCGCGCCGAGCGCGAAGCCGCCGAATCCCGCCGCAAGGCCGAGGAAGAGCGCCACCGTCACGAGGACGAAGCCAAGCGCAAGGCCGAGACCGAGGCCAAGAAGCGTTTCGGCGAGGGTGAGCAGCCGACATCCGCCGCGCGCTCCGCGACCGCAACACCCGCCGCTTCCGCACCGCGCCCCGGTGCGCCTGCGTCCCGGCCTGGAACCACTACCACAGCGCGCCCGGGAACCACGACGGCGCGTCCTGCAACCACGACCGCGCAGCGTCCGGGTGGACCGGCTGGCCGCGGCCCCGCCGTTGCGGCCGAAGCTGACGACGACGAGGCGCCGCGCCAGATCCGTCGCGGTCCCGGCGGCGCCGCGCGTCCCGTGGTAGCCCCCAAGCCCACCCACAAGCCCGGCCCGCAGAAGGAGCGCGGCCGCCTGACCGTCGTCACCGCGCTCAATGCCGATGAGGTGCGCGAGCGCTCGATCGCCTCGTTCCGCCGCCGCACCCAGCGCCTGAAGGGGCACGCCTCGAATGAGCCGAAGGAAAAGCTCATCCGCGAAGTGGTCATTCCGGAAGCGATCACGATCCAGGAACTCGCCAACCGCATGTCCGAGCGCGCGGTCGACGTCATCCGCATGCTGATGAAGCAGGGCGCGATGCACAAGATCACCGACGTGATCGACGCCGACACCGCGCAGCTGATTGCCGAAGAGCTCGGCCACACCGTCAAGCGCGTTGCTGCGTCCGACGTTGAAGAAGGTCTGTTCGACGCTACCGACGATTCGACCGACACCGAGACCCGCTCGCCGGTGGTGACCGTCATGGGCCACGTCGACCACGGCAAGACTTCGCTGCTCGACGCGCTCCGTCACGCCAACGTGGTCTCCGGCGAAGCCGGCGGCATCACCCAGCACATCGGCGCCTATCAGGTGACATCGCCTGAAACCGGCAAGAAGATCACCTTCATCGACACGCCCGGCCACGCAGCGTTCACCGCGATGCGCGCCCGCGGCGCCAAGGTGACTGACATCGTCGTGCTGGTGGTCGCGGCCGATGACGGCGTGATGCCGCAGACGGTCGAAGCCATCAATCACGCCAAGGCGGCCGGCGTGCCGATCATCGTTGCCATCAACAAGATCGACAAGCCCGATGCCAAGCCCGAGCGCGTGCGCACCGAGCTGCTCCAGCACGAGGTGCAGGTGGAATCTTTCGGCGGCGAAGTCGTCGACGTCGAGGTGTCCGCCAAGAACAAGACCAATCTCGACAAGCTGCTCGAGATGATCGCGCTGCAGGCCGAAATCCTCGACCTCAAGACCAATTCGGAGCGTCCGGCCGAAGGCACCGTGATCGAGGCCAAGCTCGATCGCGGCCGTGGTCCGGTCGCGACCGTGCTGGTGCAGCGCGGCACGCTTCGCGTCGGCGACATCATCGTCGCCGGTGCCGAAATGGGCCGCGTCCGCGCGCTGATCTCCGATCAGGGCGAGACCGTGCAGGAGGCCGGCCCCTCGGTGCCGGTCGAGGTGCTCGGCTTCAACGGCCCGCCCGAGGCTGGCGATCGTCTCGCGGTGGTCGAGAACGAAGCCCGCGCCCGCCAGGTCACCAGTTACCGCGCGCACCAGAAGCGCGAGAACGCGGCAGCCTCGATCTCCGGCATGCGCGGCTCGCTCGAGCAGATGATGTCGCAATTGAAGACGGCGGGCCGCAAGGAATTCCCGCTGATCGTCAAGGCCGACGTGCAGGGTTCGCTGGAAGCCATCCTCGGCTCGCTGGAGAAGCTCGGCACCGACGAGGTCGCCGCCCGCATCCTGCATGCCGGCGTTGGCGGCATCTCGGAATCCGACGTGACGCTGGCCGAAGGCTTCAACGCCGCGATCATCGGCTTCTCGGTTCGCGCCAACAAGGAGGCCGCTGCGGCCGCCAAGCGCAACGGCATCGAGATCCGCTACTACAACATCATCTACGACCTCGTGGACGACGTGAAGAAGGCGATGAGCGGTCTGCTCGCGCCGACCTTGCGCGAAACCATGCTGGGCAATGCCGAGATCCTGGAGATCTTCAACATCTCCAAGGTCGGCAAGGTCGCCGGCTGCCGCGTCACCGACGGCACCGTGGAACGCGGCGCCAATGTGCGCCTGATCCGCGACAACGTCGTCGTGCACGAAGGCAAGCTGTCGACGCTGAAGCGCTTCAAGGACGAAGTGAAGGAAGTCCAGTCCGGCCAGGAATGCGGCATGGCCTTCGAGAACTACCACGACATGCGTGCCGGTGACGTGATCGAGTGTTATCGCGTGGAGACGATCCAGCGCTCCCTGTAAGTCCAAATCTTACCGAAGCGTTCGGATCTTTTTGAACTGAGATTGCGGGAGTGCGATGGCCGGATTTTTCCGGCCATCCACCCCTCTTCGTTTCAACAGGACAAATGACAATGCCCGTGTCCCAGATGCGGACATGACGAGGTGATATTCGAATAATGCCACGGCATCATCAGAAGAAGAGTTCCGCGCCCGGCGGCTCGCAGCGTCAGTTGCGCGTCGGCGAGCAGGTTCGCCACGCGATGGCCGATATTCTGGCGCAAGGCAATGTGCATGATGCCGACCTCGAAGGTCACATCATCACCGTGCCGGAGGTACGGATGTCGCCCGACCTGAAGCTCGCGACGGTCTACGTGATGCCGCTCGGTGGCCGCGACGCCGAGATCGTCATCGCTGCGCTCGAGCGCAACAAGAAGTTCTTGCGCGGCGAGGTCGCGCGGCGCGTTAACCTGAAATTTGCACCTGACATTCGCTTCCGCGTCGACGAACGATTCGACGAAGCGGAACGGATCGAGAAGCTTTTGCGAACGCCTGCGGTGCAGAAGGATTTGGAACAGGATCCGGATTCGGATCGGGAAGAAGAGCAATGACCATGGACCCCGCTCACGGCACGATCGGCGGCAACGACACCGATCAGCGCGACGCGCAGACCAACGATTTCGCGGAGATGGGCGGCAATTCGCAGCCGCATCAGGAGCCGCGCCGCGTCAACAACGATCCGCGGGCCAAGCAGCAGAAGGGCAACCAGGTCCGCCGCGACCGCCGCGACGTCCATGGCTGGGTCGTGCTCGACAAGCCGATCGGCATGACCTCGACGCAGGCGGTCGCCGTGCTCAAGCGCCTGTTCAACGCCAAGCGCGCCGGACACGCCGGCACGCTCGATCCGCTCGCCTCGGGCGGCTTGCCGATCGCACTCGGGGAAGCCACCAAGACCGTCCCCTTCGTGATGGACGGCCGCAAGCGCTACCGCTTCACGGTCTGCTGGGGCGAGGAGCGCGACACCGACGACATCGAGGGCCGGGTGACCGCGACCTCGGACCAGCGCCCGAGCCGGGAGGCGATCCTGGCCCTGCTGCCCCGCTTCACCGGGGTGATCGAGCAGATCCCGCCGCGCTATTCGGCGATCAAGGTCCAGGGCGAGCGCGCCTATGATCTCGCCCGCGACGGCGAAGTCGTGGAACTGGCCCCCCGCCCGGTCGAGATTCACCATTTAACCCTTGTCGATCAACCAGATAACGACCGGGCCGTGTTCGAGGCCGAATGCGGCAAGGGCACCTATGTCCGGGCGCTCGCCCGCGATATGGGCCGGATTCTCGGCACTTACGGCCATATTTGCGCGCTGCGGCGGACCCTGGTCGGCCCATTTGGCGAAAACGACATGATTCCGCTGGATCAGTTGGAGGCTTTGTGCGATAGAGCCGCGTCCGGCGAGGGCAGCCTCGCCGACGCGCTTTTGCCCGTTGAGACCGCGCTGGACGACATCCCGGCACTGGCCGTCACTCGGGCTGATGCGGCAAGGCTCCATCGGGGCCAGGCCGTTTTGTTGCGCGGACGGGATGCGCCCACTTGTAGCGGCACAGTCTATGTCACGGTGGCAGGCCGTCTTTTGGCGCTTGCCGAAGTTGGCAATGGCGAAATCATCCCCAAGCGTGTGTTCAACCTGACCGGCCTGACTGCCAGCCCCGGTCGCAACGAGAGAAATTGACGATGTCGATTGCCGCAGAACGCAAAGCGGAAGTCATCAAGACGAATGCCACCAAGGCCGGCGACACCGGCTCGCCCGAGGTTCAGGTCGCGATCCTGTCGGAACGCATCAACAACCTCACCAACCATTTCAAGACCCACGTGAAGGACAACCATTCGCGTCGCGGCCTCTTGAAGCTGGTCTCGACCCGCCGCTCGCTCCTCGACTATCTCAAGAAGAAGGACGAGGCGCGGTACAAGGCGCTGCTCGAGAAGCACAATATTCGTCGTTAAGAGTTCCTGCGCGCGCCACCGGCGCGCGTTTTCGCGCGTGGTTTCGAACGAAAGCGCTTGTTTTAAGCTTTTTGATCGAGGTTGCGCGCAAGTCGGATGCGGATTGTTGATTCGCCTCCGGGCATGATGAGCGAAGATCGAAGTTTCGGTGTTCGCATTCGTGCCGACTGACAGTCCAGCAGCAATCCGGCGGCTGGGCACAACGGGCAAGGCGCCCGTATGACCCGAAAGGATGGACGCCATCCGACATCCAAAAACCATGGCAGGATCGCAGGACGCTGATCATCCGCTCCGATCAGCGTCCCGCAATCTTGCGCATGGTTTTTGTTTTTCGAGAGCCGTCCCTTCTTTCGAGAACCCATGAAAGAAGACCTCTATGTTCAATAAGCATTCAGTCGAGATCGACTGGGGCGGACGCCCACTCAAGCTCGAAACCGGCAAGATCGCCCGCCAGGCCGACGGCGCCGTCGTCGCCACCTATGGCGAGACCGTGGTGCTCGCCACCGTCGTCGCGGCGAAGGCGCCGCGCGAAGGCGTCGACTTCCTGCCGCTGACGGTCGATTACCAGGAAAAGGCCTACGCTGCGGGCCGCATTCCCGGCGGCTATTTCAAGCGCGAGGGCCGTCCGACCGAGAAGGAGACGCTGGTCTCCCGCCTGATCGACCGACCGATACGCCCGCTATTCGTCGACGGTTGGCGCAACGAGACCCAGGTGATCGTCACCGTGCTGTCGCACGACATGGAGAACGATCCCGACGTCGTGGCGATGGTCGCGGCCTCCGCGGCGCTGACGCTGTCCGGCGTGCCGTTCAAGGGCCCGATCGGCGCGGCCCGCGTCGGCTTCGCCAATGACGAGTTCATTCTCAACCCGACGCTCGACGAGATGGTCGACACCCAGCTCGACCTCGTCGTCGCCGGCACTGCCGACGCCGTGCTGATGGTGGAATCGGAAGCCAAGGAACTGAACGAAGACATCATGCTCGGCGCGGTGATGTTCGGTCACCGCCACTTCCAGCCGGTCATCAACGCGATCATCGAGCTCGCCGAGAAGGCCGCCAAGGAGCCGCGCGAAGTCACCGTCATCGACAACGCCGCGCTCGAGAAGGAGATGCTCGGCCTGGTCGAGCAGGAGCTGCGCGCCGCCTACGCGATTCCGATCAAGCAGGAGCGTTATGCCGCCGTCGGCGTCGCCAAGGAAAAGGTGATGGCCCACTACTTCCCGGAGGGCCAGGAGTCGAAATACGACAAGCTCCGTGTCGCCGGCGTGTTCAAGGAGCTCGAGGCCAAGATCGTTCGCTGGAACATCCTCGACACTGGCAAGCGCATCGACGGCCGCGACAGCAAGACGGTGCGCAACATCGTCGCCGAAGTCGGCGTGCTGCCCCGCGCCCACGGCTCGGCGTTGTTCACCCGCGGCGAGACCCAGGCGATGGTCGTGACCACGCTCGGCACCGGCGAGGACGAGCAGTACATCGACGCGCTGTCCGGAACCTACAAGGAAACGTTCCTGCTGCACTACAACTTCCCGCCCTATTCGGTCGGCGAGACCGGCCGCCTCGGCGGCACCAAGCGCCGCGAGATCGGCCACGGCAAGCTGGCCTGGCGCGCGATTCGTCCGGTGCTGCCGCCGCACCATGAATTCCCCTACACCACGCGCGTGGTGTCGGAGATCACCGAGTCCAACGGCTCGTCCTCGATGGCTTCGGTCTGCGGCGCCTCGCTGGCGCTGATGGATGCGGGCGTGCCGCTGAAGCGGCCGACCGCGGGCATCGCGATGGGCCTGATCCTCGAAGACAAGCGCTTTGCGGTTCTCTCGGACATCCTCGGCGACGAGGACCATCTCGGCGACATGGACTTCAAGGTCGCCGGCACGGAAGCGGGCATCACCTCGCTCCAGATGGACATCAAGATCGAGGGCATCACCGAAGAGATCATGAAGGTCGCGCTGGCTCAGGCCAAGGACGGCCGCATCCATATCCTCGGCGAGATGGCCAAGGCCCTCACCGCGGCCCGCGCCGAGCTCGGCGAATACGCGCCGCGCATCGAGACCTTCAAGATCGCCACCGACAAGATCCGCGAAGTGATCGGCACCGGCGGCAAGGTGATCCGCGAGATCGTCGAGAAGACCGGCGCCAAGGTCAACATCGAGGACGACGGCACCGTGAAGGTCGCCTCCAGCGACGGCGAGGCGATGAAGGCGGCGATCAAGTGGATCAAGTCGATCGCGTCCGATCCGGAAGTCGGCCAGATCTATGACGGCACTGTCGTCAAGGTGATGGAGTTCGGCGCCTTCGTGAACTTCTTCGGTTCCAAGGATGGTCTCGTCCACATCAGCCAGCTCGCGGCCAACCGCGTGCAGAAGACCTCCGACGTCGTCAAGGAAGGCGACAAGGTCAAGGTCAAGCTGCTCGGCTTCGACGACCGCGGCAAGACCCGCCTGTCGATGAAGGTGGTCGACCAGACCACGGGCGAAGACCTCGAAGGCAAGGACAAGGGCGGCGAGGGCGAGAAGGCCCCGCGCGAAGCCGCCGGCGAGTAAGGCCTCGCGACAGTCCGGAAACGCGAAGGGCGGCCGAGAGGCCGCCCTTTTTCTTTGCCGTGCCGCCTGCATCATCGCAGGCCATGCGCGCTTCCGCCGCAGCGTCGGAGTGACCGCGTTCGAAACCCGGAATGGCTGGTGTTGCGTAACTATCGTACCGCCGTACGCTTCATCAGCGGATCGTCCCAAGACAGGAGAACCAAATGACGTCCATATCCCGGCGCCGCCTCATGTTCACTGCAACCGGCCTCGTCGCGGCTGCCGCTGCCCCGCGCATGGCGTTTGCGCAAGCCGCCGCGGCGTCCGCAGGGCCGTTCAAGCTCGATCCTTTGGCCTATCCGGCGAATGCGCTGGAACCGCATATCGATGCCAAGACGATGGAGATTCATCACGGCCGCCATCACCAGGCGTTCATTACCAACCTGAACAATTTCGCGAAGGACAATCCCCAGATCGCTGGAAAGCCGGTCGGCGAGGTGCTCGGCAATCTCGGCGCCGTACCCGACGCGATCCGCACCGGCGTCCGCAACAACATGGGAGGCCACGCCAACCACACGATGTTCTGGCAGATCATGGGACCGAACGGCGGCAAGCCGGAAGGCGCCCTGCTCGCCGCGATCGACAGCGATCTCGGTGGCATGGAGAAATTGCAAACCGACTTCAACGCTGCCGGCGGACGGGTCTTCGGCTCGGGCTGGGTGTTCGTGACTGTCAGCAAGGATGGCAAGCTCGCCATCGAAACGCGACCCAACCAGGACAATCCGATGATGGACGGCAAGCGGGCGCTGCTCGGCAATGACGTCTGGGAGCACGCCTACTATCTGAACTACCAGAACCGGCGCGCCGACTATCTCAAGGCATGGTGGAACACGGTGAACTGGAAGGCGGTGGGCGAGCGCTACGCTGCCGCGAAGGCCGGCACACTCGACGTGTGAGCACAATCGGAAACCATAAAAAGGGCGGCCTCTCGGCCGCCCTTTCTCGTGACTACTGCGCTCTCTCTCGCAAGCGGGAGAGGTGTCATCCTCACGCCGCGAGGTCGTAGCGGTCGAGGTTCATCACCTTGGTCCAGGCCTTGGCGAAATCCTTGACGAACTTCTCCTTGGAGTCCGAGGTGGCATAGACCTCGGCGAAGGCGCGAAGCTGGGAGTGTGCGCCGAAGATGAGATCGACGCGGGTGCCGGTCCACTTCACCGCATTGGTCTTGCGATCGCGTGCCTCATAGGTGCCATCGGCAGCGGCCGTCCACTGCGCGCTCATGTCGAGCAGGTTGACGAAGAAGTCGTTGCTCAGCGTTCCCACCTTGGTGGTGAGCACGCCGTGCTTCGAACCGTTCGCGTTGGCGCCGAGCACACGCAGGCCGCCGACCAGAACCGTCATCTCGGGACCTGTGAGTCTGAGCAGCTGCGCGCGATCGACCAGAGCTTCCTCCTGCTGCATGAACTGATGCCGCTTGCCGATGTAGTTGCGGAAGCCATCGGCGCGCGGCTCCAGCGGTGCGAACGAGGCCGCGTCCGTCTGCTCCTGCGAAGCATCCATGCGGCCCGGCGTGAAGCCGACCTTGACGTCGACGCCGGCATCCTTGGCAGCCTTCTCGACTGCGGCGGTGCCGCCGAGCACGATCAGGTCCGCCAGTGAGACCTTCTTGGCGCCAGACGACGCGTTGAAGTCCTTCTGGATGGCTTCGAGCTTGCCGAGCACCTTGGCGAGCTGGGCCGGCTCGTTGACCTCCCAGTCCTTCTGCGGAGCAAGGCGGATGCGCGCACCGTTGGCGCCGCCGCGCTTGTCCGAGCCGCGGAACGTCGAGGCCGAGGCCCAGGCCGTCGAGACCAACTCCGGCACCGTCAGGCCCGAGGCCAGGATCTTCGACTTGAGAGCCGCGATGTCCTGCTCACTGACCAGCTCGTGGTTCACGGCCGGAATCGGATCTTGCCAGATCAGCGTCTCCTTCGGCACCAGCGGGCCGAGATAGCGCTGGATCGGCCCCATGTCGCGATGGGTGAGCTTGAACCAAGCACGGGCGAAGGCGTCCGCGAACTGATCCGGGTTCTCCAGGAAGCGACGCGAGATCTTCTCGTAGGCGGGATCGAAGCGCAGCGAGAGGTCCGTCGTCAGCATGGTCGGCCGATGCTTCTTCGACTTGTCGAAAGCATCGGGGATGATCGCCTCCGCGTTCTTGGCCACCCACTGGTTGGCGCCGCCCGGGCTCTTGGTCAGCTCCCATTCGAAGTTGAACAGGTTCTCGAAGAAGTTGTTGCTCCACTTCGTCGGCGTCTTCGTCCACGTGACCTCGAGACCGCTGGTGATCGCATCACCCGAGTGGCCCGTGGCGTGCTTACTCTTCCAGCCGAGGCCCTGATCTTCCAGCGCGCCGGCTTCCGGCTCCGGGCCGACCAGCGAGGGATCGCCGGCGCCATGGGTCTTGCCGAAGCTGTGGCCGCCGGCGATCAGCGCGACGGTCTCCTCGTCGTTCATCGCCATGCGGGCGAAGGTCTCGCGAATGTCCTTGGCTGCGGCGACCGGGTCCGGCTTGCCGTTCGGACCTTCCGGATTGACGTAGATGAGGCCCATCTGCACGGCGCCGAGCGGCTCGGCGAGCTGGCGTTCGCCGCTGTAGCGCTCATCGCCGAGCCAGGTGCCTTCGGGACCCCAATAGAGTTCTTCCGGCTCCCAGACGTCGACGCGGCCGCCCGCAAAGCCGAACGTCTTGAAGCCCATCGATTCCAGCGCGACGTTGCCGGCGAGCACCATCAGATCGGCCCAGGAAATCTTGCGGCCGTATTTCTGCTTGATCGGCCACAGCAGACGGCGTGCCTTGTCGAGGTTGGCGTTGTCGGGCCAGCTGTTGAGCGGGGCGAAACGCTGCTGACCGGCGCCGGCGCCACCGCGGCCGTCGGTGGTGCGGTAGGTGCCCGCGCTGTGCCAGGCCATGCGGATCATGAGACCGCCATAGTGGCCGAAGTCGGCGGGCCACCATTCCTGCGAGTCCGTCATCAGGGCGGTCAGGTCCTTGATGACCGCATTCAGGTCGAGTGACTTGAACTCCTTGGCATAATCGAAGTCCTTGTCCATCGGATCGGACTTGTCCGAATTCTTGTGCAGCACCTCGATGTTGAGCTGCGTCGGCCACCAATCGCGGTTTGTGCGCGTGGGTTTTCCGCCCGAAAACGGGCACTTCGAAGTGTCGTCCATGAATACCTCCTCTGGCGGCGTCGAACTCGCGCCCTTGACCAGGTAGAACCACTCTAAGCGCAGCGTCCTATCAGGGGAAGTTGACTTTAGTGATCGCTGCGATAGGATTTTCTGATGATAAATCTGACGCTGCGCCAGCTCCGGTATTTCGACGCGCTGGCCCGTCACGGCCATTTCGGCCGCGCGGCCGAGTCCTGCTCGATCTCGCAGCCGGCCCTGTCAATGCAGATCAAGGAGCTGGAGGAGGCGCTGGGCGGCCTGCTGCTGGAGCGCAGCGCCCGCCAGGTCGCGCTGACCCGGTTCGGCGAGGAGCTGGCGCAACGGGTCCGCGACATCCTGCGCTCGGTCGACGAGCTCGGCGATTTTGCGCGCGCTTCGCAAGACCGCTTCGCCGGCCGCCTGCGCATCGGCATGATCCCGACCATCGCACCCTACCTGCTGCCCAAGATCACCAAGAATCTCACGCGCATGCATCCGGAGCTCGACATCCGCGTGCGCGAGACCATGACGCCGCGGCTGATCCAGGAACTGGTGGAAGGACGGCTCGACACCGCCATCGTGGCGCTGCCGGTGTCGGAGCCCTCGCTCACCGAGGTCGCGCTGTTCGAGGAGAAATTTCTGCTGGTGCGGCCGGGCGCCGATGAAGGCACACCGGTGCCGTCACGCGAGATGATGCGCGAGATGCGGCTTCTGCTGCTCGAGGAGGGGCACTGTTTCCGCGACCAGGCGCTGTCGTTCTGCAACATGCAGGCCGCGCCGCCGCGCGAGATGCTGGATGCGAACTCGCTGTCGACGCTGGTGCAGATGGTCAGCGCCGGCATCGGCGTCACCCTGATCCCGGAGATGGCGGTGCCGGTGGAGACGCGGTCCGCCTCGGTCTCGCTGGCGCGCTTCCGCGACCCCGAGCCGTCGCGCACCATCGGCATGGTCTGGCGCAAGACCAGCCCGTTGGCGCGGCAGCTGCTGCAGATTTCCGAGGTGGTGTGCCTGTCGGCCGGCAAGGTGCGCGCGCGGCAATCCCTGCGCAGCCAGAAGGCTTGATCGGCGGATGTCGCATCCGGTCATCCGCCCCGCCCGCGCGGATGAGTACGACGAGATCGGGCGCGTCTGGATGGAGAGCTGGGTCTCGACCGGGCTCGCCGAAGCCAGCGACTTCCTGCTGGCGAACCTGCGGGCGCGCATACGGCGCGAGATCGAGAACGGCTGGAGCCTGTTCGTCGCCGACGATCGCGGCACGATCGCCGCGATGCTGGCGCTGCATCTGCCAAAGCTCTATCTCGACATGCTGTTCGTCGCGCCCGCCTATCAGGGGCAATCCCTCGGGCGGAAGCTGCTCGCCTTCACGCGCACGCAAATGCCCGACGAGATGTATCTGCGCTGCGTCCGCGAGAACGAAAAGGCCTGGCGCTGGTACGAACGCGAAGGCTTTGTGCTCGAGAAGGAAGAGATCGAGCCGTCGAACGGGTTCGTGATGAAGTGTTACCGGTGGAACCGGCCACGGCCAGGCGGCGGGTAGGACGAGCGGGTCTTCACCTTGCGGTTGCAATCGGCCCGCACTAGTAGATGTCTCTCGTCGACGAGAATATACCGGAAGCCGCAACCCGCATCAGCCGTCCCATGTTTCGCATCTGCTTGACTACGATCTTTCTGTTCGGGCTCATCGCAGGCGCGGCGGCCCAATCCGCTCCATCACCGGCTCGGCCAGCCAAGAGCGCCACGCCGAAAGCCCCCTCGAGCTCCAAACAGCCTGCCGCTGCGGATGCAGGACCGTGCGGGATTGGCCTTATTTCCGTCGTCGGCAACCGGTTCGGTGTTCAGCAGGTTGGCTTCACCATGTTTGGCAACGAGTACGCGCCCGTCGCGATCGATGGTTGGAGACTTGATGACATCGTCATGTCGCGGGTTCGCGCGGCCGCGTCCGGCAAATCCGTCAAGCGCCTCGCTTATTCGCCGAGCGCCTGGGCGCAGGCCGGTGGATCCGGATCGCCGATGCTGAGACGAAACCAGGAGCGACAGGAATTCGTTCAGCAGAGCGCGGCAGGCACCAAATGTCAGCTCTATGTCCTGGTCGAGAGATTCCAGAACGGCTTCAGCAACACGAACCAATCTGTCGAGGGATTTGGCATCGTGAAGTGGGGCAATCCCATCAAGCGACGCACGTTCCTGTTCGCGCTGACCTATATCACCGTGTACGACGGACAGTCGTTCGAGGTCGTCAAGAAAGGCGCGGCGTCAACGGATGCCGAACCCATGATATCACGCTTGATCGGGATCAACCCGATCAGCGGCCCCAACAAGGAATTGGATGAGACGGCCTTTCCGGCGTCTGCCAACGAGGTGGCGGGCAACCACGCGCTGCGCGATGGTGTCCGCACGCTGCTGACGACGAGTCTCGACAAGACGCTACCTCAGCTGCTCCAGCAATGAAGGTTCCCCGCCATGATCAAGCTCTATTGGTCGCCCCGCTCGCGCTCGTTCACGACGCTCTGGCTGATGGAGGAGAGCGGCCTGCCCTATGAGCGCGTGCTGACCGACATCTCGACCGGCGCGCAGAAGGCGCCGGACTATCTGAAGATCAACCCGATGGGCAAGGTGCCGGCGCTGACCGACGGCGATGCCGCGCTCGCCGAAGCCGCGGCGATCTGCGCCTACATCGCAGACCGCTATCCCGAGACCAAGCTCGCACCCGCCGTGACCGACCCGCGCCGCGCGCGCTACTTGCAATGGCTGTTCTTCTCTCCGGGCTGCATCGAGCCGGCCATCACCCAGATCTTCACCAAGATCGAGATCCCGACCTCGACGGCGGCCTGGGGCAGCGCCACGCAGGTGTTCGACGTGCTGGAAGCCGCGCTCGAAAAGGGTCCGTGGATTCTCGGCGAGGAATTTTCCGCCGCCGACGTCGTGATCGGCGCCGGCCTGAATTTCGCGGTACGCCTGTTCAAGATGGTGCCGTCGCGCCCCGCGTTCGATGCTTACCTCGCGCGCTGCACGGCGCGGCCGGCGTTCCAGCGCGCGGAGAAGATCGCGGCGGGATAGACAAGCTCAGGATTTGTAGGGTGGGCAAAGCGAAGCGTGCCCACCACCTTGCGTCGCGATCCTTGAGAGCTCGTGGGCACGGCGCGAAGGGCGCGCCTTTGCCCACCCTACAAGAGCTACGAAAGCATCCTATTCCGACTTCAAATCATCCGGCCGCGGCATCAGGATGACGTTGTAGCCCGAATCCACATAATGGATCTCGCCGGTCACGCCGCCGGACAGATCCGACAGCAGATACAGCGCCGAGCCGCCGAGCTCGTCGAGCGTGACGCCGCGGCGGAGCGGCGCGTGCTTCTGCATGAAGGCGAACATTGCGCGCGCCTCACCGATACCGGAGCCGGCGAGGGTGCGGATGGGGCCGGCGGAGATCGCATTGACGCGGATGCCGCGCGGTCCGAAATCAGCGGCGAGATAGCGCACGGAAGCCTCCAGCGCCGCCTTGGCCACGCCCATCACGTTGTAGTTCGGCATCGCGCGCTCCGAGGCGCCGAAGGTCAGCGTGATCATGCTGCCGCCTTCCGTCATCAGCTCGGCGGCGCGCTTTGCGACCTCCGTGAACGAGAAACAGGAGATCACCATGGTGCGCGAAAAATTCTCGCGGCTGGTGTCGGCGTAGCGGCCCTTCAGCTCGTTCTTGTCGGCAAAGCCGATCGCATGGATCACGAAGTCGAGCCCGCCCCACTTTTCGCGGAGCACCGCGAAGGTGGCATCGACGCTGGCGATGTCCTCGACGTCGCAAGGCAGCACCAGATCGACGCCGAGCTGCTCTGCCAGCGGCTTGACGCGCTTGCCGAGCGCCTCGCCCTGGAAGGTGAAGGCAAGCTCGGCGCCGTGGGCATGCAGCGTCCTCGCCATGCCCCAGGCGATGGAATGATCATTGGCAATGCCCATGATCAAACCGCGCTTGCCTTTCATCAGACCTTCCATTGCCTCGCGGCTCCTTATCATTCCGACGTCATCGCCCGCGCAGGCGGGCGATCCAGTATTCCGAGACAGTCGTGGTAGTCGTGAGGGCACGGCGTACTGGATGCCCCGCCTTCGCGGGGCACGACAGCGTCGCTGAAATCACGCATCCAGCCGGCTGAACACCAGGGTCGCGTTGGTGCCGCCGAAGCCGAACGAGTTCGACAGCACCGTGCCGATCTTGGCGTTGTCGATGCGCTTGCGCACGATCGGCATGTCGGCGAACACGGGATCGAGCTCCTGGATGTGCGCGCTCTCGCAGATGAAACCGTTGTTCATCATCAGCAGCGAATAGATCGCTTCCTGCACGCCGGTGGCGCCGAGGGAGTGGCCGGTCAGTGCCTTGGTCGCCGAGATCGGCGGGCACTTCTCGCCGACGCCGAATACTTTGCGGATCGCCTCGATCTCCGGCGGGTCGCCGGCCGGCGTCGAGGTCGCGTGCGGGTTGATGTAGTCGACCTTGGTCTTCACCGTCGACATCGCCATGCGCATGCAGCGCTCGGCGCCTTCGCCCGACGGCGCCACCATGTCGTGGCCGTCAGAGGTCGCGCCATAGCCGACGACCTCGCCGTAGATGCGCGCGCCGCGCGCCTTGGCATGCTCGAGCTCTTCCAGCACCAAGACGCCGGCGCCGCCGGCGATGACGAAGCCGTCGCGATTGAGGTCGTAGGGACGCGAGGCCGTGGCCGGCGTGTCGTTGTACTTCGAGGACATCGCGCCCATGGCGTCGAACAGCACCGACAGCGACCAGTCCAGCTCCTCGCAGCCGCCGGCGAAGATGACGTCCTGCTTGCCGATCTGGATGGTCTCATAGGCATTGCCGACGCAATGGTTCGAGGTCGCGCAGGCCGAGGAGATCGAATAGTTCACGCCCTTGATCTTGAACCAGGTCGCGAGCGTCGCGGACGCCGTGGAGGACATCGCCTTCGGCACCGCAAACGGGCCGACGCGCTTCGGTCCCTTGGAGCGGGTGATGTCGGCGGCTTCGACGATGGTGCGCGCCGAGGGGCCGCCGGAGCCCATGATGATGCCGGTGCGGATGTTGGAGACTTCGTCGGGCGACAGGCCGGAATCCTGGATCGCCTGCTCCATCGCGATGTGATTCCACGCCGCGCCCTGGCCGAGGAAGCGCATCGCACGGCGGTCGACCACCGTCGACGGATCGAGCGACGGCTCGCCTTGCACCTGCGAACGGAAGCCGAGCTCGGCATATTTCTCAGCCCGCGAAATGCCCGACTTCGCCTCGTGAAGGCTCGCAAGCACTTCCTGGGTGTTGTTTCCGATCGACGAGACGATGCCCATCCCGGTGACCACAACCCGCCTCATGACAGCCTCGCCTCAATCGTTGTCTTCTTAGTGATGCGCTCAGCCCAGGCTCGTGCCCTGCTTGAACAGGCCGACCTTCAGATCCTTGGCGCGATAGATAATCTGGTCATCGACCGAAAGCCACCCGTCGGCGATGCCGAGCACGAGCTTCGAACGCATCACGCGCTTGATATCGACGTTGTACACAACCTTGCGGGCGTCGGTCAGCACCTGGCCGCCGAACTTCAGCTCGCTCAGGCCAAGCGCCCGGCCGCGGCCTTCCCCCCCGCTCCAGCCGAGGTAGAAGCCGACCATCTGCCACAGCGCATCGAGTCCGAGGCAGCCGGGCATGACCGGATCGTTCTTGAAATGGCAGCCGAAGAACCAGAGGTCGGGCTTCACGTCGAGCTCGGCGCGCACCAGACCCTTGCCGAACTCACCGCCATTGTCGTTGATGTCAGTG
The DNA here is from genome assembly GCF_028128975.1 of Bradyrhizobium sp. CCBAU 45321. Classification (NCBI taxonomy): domain Bacteria; kingdom Pseudomonadati; phylum Pseudomonadota; class Alphaproteobacteria; order Hyphomicrobiales; family Nitrobacteraceae; genus Bradyrhizobium; species Bradyrhizobium sp. CCBAU 45321. The sequence continues at coordinate 261,357 of NZ_LFKZ01000126.1, read as the reverse complement.
ATGCGGTCGAACATCAGCATCGGCGGCAGCGGCAGCTGGGCGTTGCCTGGGCCGAACATCTCGCCGCGGGCACAGGCCAGCAGATCTTCGTAGTCGTAACCGTTGCGCCTGTTCAGCATTCACGAGCCTCTGTTCAAATCCCGATTGAGCGGCGTTCCTGGCGAAAATGGGCCCGTCTGATCGGACCGCCAATCGCCACCGCCGGCCGCGACTTGCGCAAGCTTCGCATGGATTGCCGACCGGGCCTCCATGCCCGGCTGCGCCAAAATCGGCTAAGCGGAACCGCGCGCTCTCTAACACACGCCATTTCGGGTGGCAAAGCGCAGAGATGAAGGTAAAATGACGCGCTCCCCAACCGGTTCCGAGCCTGATTAGAACGTCTCTAGTTGCGAGAAACTTGCATCTGCATCTTTCTCTTCTTATGTTACAGGGAGATATTGTTCACGCGTGCCCGAAATCTTGGAAATGAACGAGAATACCGCGTCCCAACACGACGACGACCATGCCGCGGCCCTCCTGTCCGGCCGCCAGCCGGCCCTGACCGGGTGTCCCTGGCACGACGTCAACGAAATGCTGCAGTCCGCGGGGTTGCGGCCGACGCGCCAGCGCATGGCGCTGGGCTGGCTGCTGTTCGGCAAGGGCGCACGCCACCTCACGGCTGAAATGCTCTACGAGGAAGCCACCCTCGCCAAGGTCCCGGTGTCGCTGGCGACCGTCTACAACACGCTGAACCAGCTCACCGATGCCGGTCTGCTGCGCCAGGTCAGCGTCGACGGCACCAAGACCTATTTCGACACCAACGTCACCACCCACCACCACTATTATCTCGAGAACAGCCACGAGCTGGTCGACATCGAGGATCCGCATCTGGCGCTGTCCAAGATGCCGGAGGTGCCCGAGGGCTACGAGATCTCCCGCATCGACATGGTCGTGCGCCTGCGCAAGAAGCGCTGAGATCGATTCAAACTGCCGAGTTTGCCGTCATGGCCGGGCTTGTCCCGGCCATCCACGTTTTTGGACTGGGCGTGAAGGACGTGGATGCCCGGGACAAGCCCGGGCATGACGTTGGAGCGGCGAGCGCGCCCTCCGCCTATTGTCCTCAATTCACCTGCTCGTCGGCGTAGACGCCCCAGAGGCGCTCCTGCTGAATCCAGCCGTCGAAGCCGTTGCCGATGACACGGCACCAGCCTGCGGCGCATTTCTTGACCTGGGTGACGACGCCGGCCTGGAGCTTGGCCGCAACCGCGCTGTCGGGATCGGGCCGGTCATAGATCGGAGCGAGATCGTCCTTGTGCTTCATGGTGACGACCGCGGTGCGGCGGCCCGACAGCAGCGAGTGATAGACCCAGCCCTCGGCGCCTTCGGAATCGCGCACCCGGCGCCAGTTCTCGAACTCGGCGGTAATTTCGACCGGCAGGCCGGCGCGGGTGTAGACCCAGGCGACGTCGTTGTCCTTGGTCGGGCCGGCGCGGACGTTCACGTGATCCGATTTGAGGCTGACATAGCGCGGCACCGGCAAGCCGCTGCTGGCCTGCGGGGTATTGTCCTTCGAATGCGAGGGGTCGACCGAGGCGCTCAACCACATGCAAACGAGCGCCATCACCGAACAAAAACGCCCCAACGCCATCAACCCGTCTCCTTCAAGGACCCGGCAGACCGGACCTTCACCCCAACTTCAAACCCTGCCGCACCCGCTCCCTCTCCCGCCCCACGCGGGTTCCAAGCCTTGAGCCGTGGTTCTTGTCTTGGCCCGGCCTTCTGCTAGAGAGAACGGGCATTTGAGCAACCAATTGGCCCCGATTTTCCGGCCGGAAATGTCGGGTGAGCTTGGAGGAAACGCCGGGGACGGACACGGCAAGGGCAGTGTCGAACAACCGGGTTAATGAGGCCTCAACGACCGGCCTTTGGCGACAGAGGCGGCCTGCGATGCCTCATGAGAGCAGGACATGTCGGTGAAGAAAAAGCCCCTCGTCGTGGTGACGCGCAAGCTGCCGGATTCGATCGAGACGCGGATGCGCGAGCTGTTCGACGCGCGGATCAATCTCGACGACACGCCGATGTCGCCCGAGCAGATCGCGGAAGCCGCCCGCACCGCCGACGTGCTGGTTCCGACCGTGACCGATCACATCAGCGCCGAGGTGGTGAACCAGCCCGACTGCAAGCTCCGCCTGATCGCAAATTTCGGCAACGGCGTCGACAATATCGACGTCGCAGCCGCCCATGCCCGCGGCATCACCGTCACCAACACGCCGAAGGTCCTGACCGAAGACACCGCCGACATGACCATGGCGCTGATCCTGGCGGTGCCGCGGCGAATGATCGAAGGCGCCTCGATCCTGACCGAAGGCAAGCCCTGGCCCGGCTGGTCGCCGACCTGGATGCTCGGTCACCGCATCGGGGGCAAACGCCTCGGCATCATCGGCATGGGCCGCATCGGCCAGGCGGTGGCGCGCCGCGCCCGCGCCTTCGGCCTGCAGATCCACTATCACAACCGCCGTCCCGTCGCCCCCGTCATCGCCGAGGAGTTAGGGGCGACCTATTGGGAAAGCCTCGACCAGATGCTGGCGCGGATGGACATCATCTCGGTGAATTGTCCGCACACGCCGGCGACCTATCACCTGCTCTCGGCGCGGCGGCTGAAGCTGATCCGCAAGGACGCCTACATCGTCAACACTGCGCGCGGCGAGGTCACCGACGAGGACACGCTGATCAAGCTAATCGAAGGCGGCGAGATCGGCGGCGCCGGCCTCGACGTCTACGAGCACGAGCCCGCGGTCAACCCGAAGCTGGTGCGGCTCGCCAGGGCCGGCAAGGTGACGCTGCTGCCGCATATGGGCTCGGCCACGATCGAAGGCCGCGTCGAGATGGGCGAGAAGGTGATCATCAACATCCGCACCTTCCTCGACGCCCACAAACCGCCGGACCGCGTGCTGCCGAGCATGCTTTGAGGTTTACTTCCCGCGCCCTTCGCGCTTGCGCCAATCCGCAACGAAATCGATGAACGCGCGCAGCGCCGGCGGCGTCTGGCGCCGGCTCGGATAATACAGGAACGGGCCCGGAAACGGCTCGCACCATTCTTCCATCAGGCTGATCAGATCGCCGGACTTCACGGCATCGCCGACATAGCCGTCGAGCGTGGCCCAGATGCCGACGCCGTCGAGCGCGGCGCGCATCGCAAGATTCATATTGGTCGAGATCAGCTTCGCCGGCGGATCGACCTTCACGACCTGCCCGGCTCTCTCGAATTCCAGATCGTGCATGACGCCGCTCGAATAGCGCGCGCGGATGCAATCATGGTCGAGCAGGTCCTTCGGATGAAGCGGCCTGCCGCGCCGCGCGATGTAACCGGGCGAAGCGACCACGACATAGCGCTGCGGGCCGCTCAGCGGGATCGCCACCATGTCCTGCGCGAGATGCTCGCCATAGCGCACGCCGGCGTCATAGCCCCCGCTCACGATGTCGACGAAGCCGCTTTCGCTGACGATGTCGAGATCGACCTGCGGATGGGCGCGCAGGAACGGCCCGGCCAGCGGCGCCAGCACCAGATCGACCGCGGGCGGCGGCGCATTGATGCGCAGGCGGCCCGAGGCGACCTCGCGCAGGCCCCGCACCTGCTCCAGGGCATCGCCGACATCGCGCAGCGCCGGTGCGACGCGCGACAGCAGCAGCTCACCCGCCTCGGTCAGCGCGACGCTGCGGGTGGTGCGGTTCATCAGGCGCACGCCGAGACGTTCCTCCAGGTCCCGCAGCCGTTGGCTAAGGCTCGATACGGACACGCGAATTTCGACCGCCGCCCGCCGGAAATTGCGGGTGCGGGCAACCGCCACGAAGACATCGAGATCGCGCAGATCGGGCTCGGCCATTGTTCGCCAATGTGAACAAGGCGTTCTGGATTGTCCAGCTTATCGGCGCAATCGCTCCGGCTCATATCTGGCCTCGTGACGCGGCCCAGCCGCCTTCTCGAGGAGAAAAATCATGGAACAGCGCAAACTCGGTTCAACCGGCCCGACCGTCTCCACATTCGGCCTCGGCTGCATGGGCATGTCGGAGGTCTACGGCGCCGCCGATCGCGGCGAGGCCATCGCCACGGTGCACGCGGCGCTCGATGCCGGCATCACCCTGCTCGACACCGGCGATTTCTACGCCATGGGGCACAACGAGACGCTGTTGCGGGAAGCCCTGAAGGAGGTGCCGCGCGAAAAGGTGCAGCTCAGCGTCAAGTACGGCGCGCTGCGCGGGCCGGCCGGCGAATTCGCGGGAATGGACACGAGGCCGGCGGCGACAAAAAACTTCCTCGCCTATTCGCTGCAGCGCCTCGGCACCGACTATGTCGACATCTACCGTCCCGCGCGTCTCGATCCCAATGTGCCGATCGAGGAGACCATCGGTGGTCTCGCCGAGCTCGTGAAGGCCGGCTATGTCAGGCATATCGGCCTGTCCGAGGTCGGCTCCGACACCATCCGCCGCGCGCATGCGGTGCATCCGATCGCCGATCTCCAGATCGAATATTCGCTGATCGAGCGCGGCATCGAACGCGGTATCCTGAAGACCTGCCGCGAGCTCGGCATTGGCATCACCGCTTACGGCGTGCTCGCGCGCGGCCTGATCAGCGGCCACTGGTCGAAGGACTCAGGCAAGGCCGGCCGTGACTACCGGCTGATGACGCCGCGCTTCCAGGGTGCGAACCTCGACACCAATCTCGCGCTGGTGGAGCAGCTGCGCGCAATCGCAAATGAGATCGGCGCAACGCCGGCACAGGTTGCGATCGCCTGGGTCGCGGCACAGGACAACGCGATCGTGCCGCTGGTTGGCGCCCGCACCCGCAACCGCCTCAGCGAAGCGCTTGGCGCAACGAAGGTGACGCTGACGCCGGCGCATCTCGAGGCGCTGGCCAAGGCGTTTCCGCCCGATATCGCGGCCGGCACGCGCTACCCGGCCGAGCATATGGCGCATCTCGACAGCGAGAAGCCGGCGACGGCGTGACCGTAGCAATCAGCTGCGATGGAAGCTGAGATCCTCGAACACGGGCCCGTCGCCGTTGAGCGGATTGGCGGGATCGCGTGAATAGCGCAGCGTCTCGAAGCGCATCGCGCGCGCATCGATCATCAGGAGGCGGCCGACGAGGCCGTCGCCGAAGCCGACGATCTCGCGGATCGCCTCCAGCGCCATCATCGAGCCGAGCACGCCCGCGAGCGCGCCCATGACGCCGGCCTCCGCACAGGCCGGCACCGTGCCGGGCGGCGGCGCTTCCGGAAACAGGCAGCGGTAGGTCGGATTGAACTCGCCCTGCTCGTTCGTCTCATGCGCGCGGATGGTGGTCAGCGAGCCGTCGAAGGTGCCGAGCGCCGCTGATATCAGCGGCCGCTTGGCGAAGAAGCAGGCGTCGGAAACGAGATAGCGTGTCGAGAAATTGTCGGAGCCGTCGAGCACGAGGTCGTAATCGCCGATCAGGCTGAGCGCGTTATCCGCGTTGAGCCAGGTGGCGTGACCGATGAAGCGGACATGTGGGTTGAGCGCCGCGATCCGCTCGGCGGCACTCTCGACCTTGTGCCGCCCGATATCGGGCGTCGTATGGATCACCTGGCGCTGCAGGTTGGACAGCGACACCACGTCGTCGTCGACCACGCCGAGCGTGCCAATGCCGGCGGCGGCCAGATACATCAGCGCAGGCGCGCCGAGCCCACCGGCGCCGATCACCAGTACCGAGGCCCGCTTCAGCGCCGCCTGGCCGGGGCCGCCGACGTCGCGCAACACGATGTGGCGGGCATAGCGTTCGAGTTCGTCCGGGCTCAGCATCGTCTTACGCCTCTCCTACCAAGCCATCGCTTTCACGCCTCATGGTGAGGAGCGCGGAACGCGCGTCTCGAACCATGCAGGCCCGGATCTCACCCGGGGCCATCCTTCGAGACGCGGCCTTCGGCCGCTCCTCAGGATGAGGACCTGTGTACACGGCCCGACCTTAGGCCTGAACCGCCGCAACATTGTTCGCGACCAACGAGATGTGCTTCAATCGCATGCTTTTCAATGTTTTGGCGTTCAACGGGCTGGCTGGATTTGTCATGAGATCGATGCTTGCGGCAACACTGATGTTGGCGGCTGCCACGGGCGCGCACGCCCAGATGACGACGCCCCAAGTGCCAGGCGCCACCCCGAAGACGGTCCAGACCGTTCCGGTCAAGCCCCCTGCGATGCAGACGCCGTCCGCGACGGCCGATGCCATGGCCAAAGCCGAGCGGCTGGCCCTGCAGTCCGACCTCGCCTGGGTCGGACAATATAACGGCGCCATCACCGGCGACGTCAGCGAGCGCATGGTCAACGCCATCAAGGAGTACCAGAAGGCCAAGGGCGGCAAGCCGACCGGCGTGCTCAATCCGCAGGAGCGCACCGCGCTCACTGAGGCGGCACGCAAGAAGCAGGAGAGCGTCGGCTGGAAGATCGTGACGGAGCCGACCAGCGGCGCCCGGCTCGGCATTCCCGGCAAGCTGGTGCCGCAGCAGGCAAGCGACGCCAACGGCTCGAAATGGACCTCGCCGACAGGGACGGTGCAGGTGGTTCTCAGCCGCCGCAAGGAGACGAACCCGACCTCGGCCAAGCTCGCCGATCTCGAGAAGGAGCCGTCCGGCCGCAAGGTCGATTACACCGTGGTGAAGCCGGATTTCTTCGTGCTGTCGGGCTTGCAGGGCGAGAAGAAGTTCTACGTCCGCGGCACCTTCAAGGGCGACGAGGTCCGCACCATGACGATCATCTACGACCAGGCGACAGAGAATACTGTCGAGCCGGTCGTGATCGCGATGTCGAGCGCGTTCAACGCGTTTCCGTCGGGACCGCTGGCCGGGCCGCCGCCGCGCAAGACCGTCGAATACGGCACCGGCGTCGTCGTCAGCGAGGACGGCGCGATCGTCACCGACCGCCTCGTCACCGATGGCTGCCTTGCGATCACGATCGCCGGCCATGGCAGCGCCGACCGTCTCGCCGAGGACAAGGAGCACGATCTCGCGCTGCTGCGCATCTACGGCGCGCGCGACCTGAGGCCGCTCAGCCTCGCCGGAGGGGCCGCGAAGACCAATGTCGATGTCGTCGGCATCGCCGATCCGCAAAGCCAGGGCGGCGCGGCCGCCGTGTCGAACCTCAAGGCCGCGCTGACGCCGGCGACGAGCAGCAATTCCGCGCTCTCGCCGCCGCCGCCGGTCGGCTTCTCCGGCAGCCCGGCCGTCGACGGCGACGGCAAGTTCGCCGGCATCGCGCTGCTGAAGCCGGCGGTGGTCGCGGGACCCGCGACGTCGGCATCACAGGCGATGATGGTCTCTGCCGAGGCGGTGCGCGGGTTTCTCAAGGCGAAGGGCGTCAGCCCGAATGGCACGTCGACAGACGCCAAAGCCGCCGTCGTGCGCGTGATCTGCGTGCGGAAATAAGGCGCTGCCGGCATCTCAATCCTCGTGTCCCGGACGCGGTGCGGCATGAAATGCCGCTCCGCTGAGCCGGGACCCATATTTCAACAGTCGCGCTTGTGGCTTCTGGGCCCCGGCTCTGCAGCCCACCGCTATCGCGTTGCGCTTTGTCCGGGGCACGGACCGCCTCACGTACGATTACGGAGCCGGTAATGGTACGGATTCGCTGGCATTCGCGATTCCGCCATCATCGTTACCGTTGATTCGGACCTCCGCGATCCCCTTTGGATCGGGCCGGCACGTCCTGAGCGAGAAGCGCTCAGCATCCAGAAGCGATGCACGTTCGCGTGGCGTATCCCTGACCCAGCACTCCAAAGGATTGACCTTCAATGCACACGATCGTACTGGCCACCCAAAAGGGCGGCAGCGGCAAGAGCACGCTTGCCATCGGCCTCGCTCTGGCCGCCAAGCAGGCCGGCTTCACCGTCCGCCTGATCGAGACCGACCCGCAGGGCACCCTCTCCAACTGGCAGCGCCGCCGCTCTACCGACGATCTCGTCGTCGAGCCGATCTATCACGCCGCCGATATCGAGCCGCGTCTCAAGATGCTCGCCGGGAGCGGCCTCCAGCTCGCGATCGTCGACACTGCCGCCGGCCTCAGCGCCGCCACCACCGCCGCGATCCGCCATTCCGACCTCTGCCTGATCCCGGCCCGTCCCAGCGTCGCCGACATCGAGGCGACCGTCTCGACGCTCAGCGTCGCCCGTGCCTGGAAGCGGCCTTACAGCTTCGTGCTCAACCAGACGCCGATCCGCGGCCAGCGCATCGACAACGCCGCGACCGCGCTCGCCGAGGAAGCCGCGCTCGATCTTGCCGAGGTGCTCGCGCGTCCGCTGATCGTGATGCGCAACGATCACCAGGACGCGCTTGCGAGCGGCCTTGCCGTGAATGAATTCGCGCCGAACGGCAAATCGGCGGACGAGATCCGCGGCCTCTGGCGCTGGATCGAGACCCGGCTCGAGCTCGAAGCCACCACCAATGTCCTGATCGACCAGGTCATCTCGGCTACGCACGGCATGCTGCAGATCGCTGCAGGCAAGGCGTCGGACGAGACCACGACACTGGCGTCCTGAGCGGGGCGATCGCTCGGACGACAGTCGGGCTCTTCGCCATCCGGTGAAAGAGCCCAAGCGACGAAGCAGTCCGGCCACCAGCCCGGCCGGATTGCTTCGCCTCGCGCGTTGTAGCGAGGGCTCCCGTAGCCTGGATGAAGCGAAGCGCAATCCAGGAAGGTCTCTCCGCGGAGAGGCCGGCCCCGGATTACGCTGCGCTCCATCCGGGCTACGACGCTGCGGCAATCCCGATGGTCACTTCTGACATTTCGGGCACCAGAAGGTCGAACGACCGTTCTGCACGAACCGCTTGATCGTGCCGCCGCAGCGCGGCGTCGTGCATTTTTCGCCTTCGCGGTCATAGACCCTGAACGAATGCTGGAAATAGCCGAGCTCGCCCGAGGTCTGGCGGTGATCGCGCAAGCTGGAGCCGCCGGCCTTGATGGCGTCGTTCAGCACGGTGTGGATCGCGCCGACCAAGCGCTTGGCATGATCCGTCGGCTCGCCCTTCCTGGTGGATAGGGTCGCTGCAATGCGCCGCGGCGACAGATGCGAGCGGTGCAGCGCCTCGCAGACATAGATGTTGCCGAGCCCGGCCACCACGCGCTGGTCGAGCAGCGCGGCCTTCAGGCTCGTGGTCTTGCCTTGGCAGGAGCGCGCCAGCATCGCCGCGTCGAATTCATTGCCGAGCGGCTCGGGGCCGAGCCCGCGCAGCAGCGGATCGTCTTCGAGCGCGCCACGCGCAATCACTTTCATGTATCCGAAGCGGCGCGGATCGTTGAAGACGATGTCGGCGCCCGAGGACATCCGAAACAGCACGTGGTCGTGCGCGGAGTCTTTGGCCTTCGGATAATGAAACTCGCCCGGCTGAGCCTCGTTGTCCGGCTTGATGACGCGGAACGAGCCCGACATGCCCAGATGCATCAGGAGCACGTCGCCGGAGGCGAGATCGGCCATGAGATATTTTGCACGGCGCCCCAGCCCCGTGACGACCTGCCCCTTGAGCCGGGCCACGAAGTCGGGCTGGAACGGAAAGCGCAAATCTGGCCGGCGGGCCTCCGCGTCGAGGATTTTCGCACCCTCCATCACGGGCTGAAGGCCGCGGCGGACGGTCTCGACTTCGGGCAATTCAGGCATGGTCGGGCATTCACCTTATGAGGGCGGTGTGATAGCGCCATTGCGGCGGGCGGGCTATGGTCCGTCGAGTGGAGTAGAGTAATGGATCGGCCGGGCGAAACCACGCATTTTGGCTTCAGGGACGTTCCCCTCGGGGACAAGCAGACGCTGGTGAACGATGTGTTTCGCAGCGTGGCGTCGCGCTATGACCTGATGAACGATTTGATGTCCGGCGGCCTGCACCGGGTCTGGAAGGACATCATGATCACCGCGCTGGATCCGCCGAGGGGCGACCGGCCGTTCGCGCTGCTTGACGTCGCCGGCGGCACCGGCGACATCTCGTTCCGCGCCGCCAAGGCAGCCGGCCCCGGCTTCCACGCCACGGTGTGCGACATCAATGCAAACATGCTGGCCGTGGGGCGCGAACGCGCCGCCAAGCGTCATTTGGACACCCAGGTCGATTTCGTCGAAGGCAACGCCGAGGCGCTTGGCTTCGCCGACCGCAGCTTCGATGCCTACACGATCGCTTTCGGCATCCGCAACGTGCCGCGGATCGACCTTGCGCTGCGCGAGGCCTATCGCGTGCTGAGGCCCGGCAGCCGCTTCCTGTGTTTGGAATTCTCCACCGTCGAGATGCCCGGCCTCGACAAGCTCTATGATCTGTTCTCGTTCAAGGTGATCCCGCCGCTCGGGCGCATGGTCACGGGCGACGCCGAATCGTACCAATATCTCGTCGAGTCCATTCGCAAATTTCCAAGGCCGGCCGCCTTCGCCGACATGATCCGCGAGGCCGGCTTTGCCCGCGTCAGCTGGCAGACACTCTCCGGCGGCATCGTCGCACTGCATTCGGGCTGGCGTTTGTGATCTCTGCCGTCACCCACATTGCGCGCCTGATCCGCGCCGCGTTCGTGTTTGCGCACGAAGGCGTGTTCGGCGCGGTCGATCCGAGCCTGGTGCCGCCGCCGGGACAGCTCGCGCTGAAGCTGGCGCGCATCATCGAGCGCCGTGGCGCCAAGCAGGGACCGCGGATCTCGCGCGCGCTGACGCGGATGGGCCCGGCCTATCTCAAGCTCGGCCAGTTCCTGGCCACGCGCCCCGATGTGGTCGGCGTCATCATGGCGCGCGATCTCGAAAGCCTGCAGGACCGCCTGCCGCCGTTTCCGCAGCAGGAAGCCGAGGCCACGATCGCGACCTCGCTGGAGCGGCCGCTGACGGACATCTTTGTGAGCTTCGGCCCGCCGGTCGCGGCGGCCTCGATCGCGCAGGTGCATCGCGGCGAGGTGGTGCGCGACGGCATCCGCAAGTCCGTTGCGATCAAGGTGCTGAGACCCAACGTCGCCGCGCGCTTCCGCCGCGATCTCTCCGATTTCTTCTACGTCGCGCACAAGGCCGAGGCCTATTCGGCCGAGGCGCGGCGCCTGCGCCTGATCGAGGTCATCAACACCATGTCGCGCTCGGTCGCGATGGAGATGGACCTGCGGCTCGAGGCTGCCGCGCTGTCGGAGATGGCGGAGAACACGCGCGACGATCCCGATTTCCGCGTGCCCGCCGTCGACTGGGACCGCACCACGCACAACGTGCTGACGATGGAGTGGATCGACGGCATCGCGCTGAACGATCACAAGCGCCTCGCCGAGGCGCGGGTCGACCTGCCCGATCTCGGCCGCAAGGTGATCCAGAGCTTCCTGCGCCACGCGCTGCGCGACGGCTTCTTCCATGCCGACATGCATCCGGGCAATCTGTTCCTGGATGACGCCGGCCGCCTCGTCGCGGTCGATTTCGGCATCATGGGCCGGCTCGGCATGAAGGAGCGGCGCTTTCTCGCCGAGATCCTGCTCGGCTTCATCACCCGCGATTATCGCCGCGTGGCCGAGGTGCATTTCGAGGCCGGCTATGTGCCCGCGCATCATTCGGTCGAGAATTTTGCGCAAGCCATCCGCGCCATCGGCGAGCCGATCCACAACCGCACCGCCGAGGAGATCTCGATGGCGCGGCTGCTCACGCTGCTGCTCGAGGTCACCGGCCTGTTCGACATGACGACGCGGCCCGAGCTGATCCTGCTGCAGAAGACCATGGTGGTGGTCGAGGGCGTGGCGCGCGGCTTCGATCCCAAGCTCGACATCTGGCGGATCGCCGACCCCGTGGTGCGCGAATGGATCGAGCGCAACCTCGGACCCATCGGCCGCATCGAGGGCGCGCTCGCGGGGACCGGGGACATCGCGCGGGTCTTGATGCGCCTGCCTGAGATCGCCGAGCGGTCCGTGAAGGTGCTTGAGCAGCTCGAGACCATGACGCGGGAGGGCATCAGGCTGTCGCCGGAGAGCATCGCCGCCATGGGACGCAGCGAGGGCCGCAAGAACCGCTGGCGCACCGTGGCGCTCTGGATCATCGCCGCGACCTTCATCGGGATTCTGATCGCCGTCCGGAATCTGTGATTGCACTGCAATCACGCTGGTGATAGCATTGCTATCATTCCGTTCCGGAGGGCGTCATGGCCAGCCTGACCATCCGCAAGCTCGACGACGCCGTCAAAACCTATCTGCGGCTGCGCTCGGCCAAGAACCACAGGTCGGTCGAAGAGGAGGTCCGGGTCATCCTGCGGGAGCTGATCGAGGGCCGTGAGGAGCCGCTGACGCCGTTTGCGGTGCCCTCCGCCGCCCCGACGCCGCAGCGCAGCGGCGCCGTTCCCGAGGCCAGCGTCACCCTGATCATCGGCGGCGGGATTGCGGCCTATAAGTCGCTCGACCTGATCCGCAGGCTGAAGGAGCGCCGCATCGAGGTCCGCTGCGTGCTGACCAAGGCGGCCCAGCAATTCGTGACGCCGCTGGCCGCGAGCGCCCTGTCGCATGAGCGCGTCTATACCGACCTGTTCGACCCGCAGAGCGAGTTCGATGCCGGCCATATACGCCTCGCGCGCGACTGCGACCTGATCGTGGTGGCGCCGGCCACCGCCGACCTGATGGCGAAGATGGCGAACGGTCATGCCGACGATCTCGCCAGCGCCATCCTGCTCGCGACCAACCGCAAGGTGCTGCTGGCGCCGGCGATGAATCCGCTGATGTGGAGCAACGCGGCGACGCGCCGCAACGTCGCCCAGCTCCAGCGCGACGGCGTGGTGCTGATCGGCCCGAATGCGGGCGAGATGGCCGAAGCCGGTGAAGCCGGAACGGGCCGCATGTCGGAAGCCATCGAGATCGCCAATGCCGCCGAGCGCCTGCTGCGGCCGCCGACGCCGAAGCCGCTCGCGGGCACGCGCATGCTGATCACCGCCGGTCCCACCCATGAGGCGATCGACCCCGTGCGCTATATCGCCAACCGTTCCTCCGGCAAGCAGGGCTTTGCCATTGCCGCCGCTGCGCAGGCCGCGGGCGCCGAGGTTGTTCTGGTGAGCGGTCCGGTCGATCTCGACGATCCCCCGGGCGTGACGGTGAAGCATGTCGAATCGGCGCGGCAGATGCTGGAGCAGGTCAAGGCCGCGCTTCCCACCGACGTCGCGATCTTCGCCGCCGCAGTCGCCGACTGGCGCGTCGCCAATGAAGGCGAGCAGAAGCTGAAGAAAACCGCGGCCGGCATGCCGCCGCTGCAATTGGTCGAGAACCCCGACATTCTCGCCACCATCTCCAAGCTCGCCGACAACCGCCCGAGGCTCGTGATCGGCTTTGCCGCCGAGACCGAGCACCTCATCGACAACGCCAAAGCAAAATTCGCGCGCAAGGGCTGCGACTGGATCGTCGCCAACGACGTCTCGCCCGCCACCGGCGTGATGGGCGGCGACCGCAACACGGTCCACCTGCTCAGCCGCAAGACCGGTGCGCCGGACGGCGAGATTGCAGTTGATTCCTGGCCGGCGATGACCAAGGAACAGGTCGCCATCGAACTGGTCGCGCATATCGCGAAGAGCGTGACCGGCAAATCCCTGGAGTCCGCATCTTGAGCACGAAGGTTACCGTCGAGCTGCAACGCCTCGCCCACGCCGAGGGCCTGCCGCTGCCGGCCTATCAGACCAGCGAGGCCGCCGGCCTCGATCTGATGGCGGCGGTGCCGGACAACGAGCCCATGACGCTCGCACCAGGCCAATACGCGCTGGTGCCGACCGGCCTTGCCATCGCCTTGCCGCCCGGACACGAGGCGCAGGTGCGGCCGCGTTCGGGGCTGGCGGCCAAGCACGGCGTCACCGTGCTGAATTCGCCGGGCACGATCGATGCGGACTACCGCGGCGAGATCAAGGTGATCCTGATCAATCACGGCACCGCGCCTTTCGTGATCAAGCGCGGCGAGCGCATCGCCCAGATGGTGATCGCGCCGGTGCTGCAGGCCGCGCTGGTTCCCGTCGCCACGTTGTCGTCGACCGACCGCGGCGCCGGCGGCTTCGGCTCGACGGGGCGCTAACCCAAGACAGCTCCAGCCGAATCATCCGCAGAATCACGTGCGTTGGAACAACGCGCGGGGCATTTTTTTGGGGCGGCCTTTGCGTTCACGATCTGGACTCTTACCGGCGGAGTCGCGGTGAGGGTATTGTCTTTTGATTCGCGCGCGACGGGGGTCGCCGCGCGCAGATTCGTGCGGTCTTGAATTTCCGCGTCTTGGGGCAACTATGTCAGGCGTGATCGTGTCGATGCGTCGGACGCTGTTGTCGTGCACATCGCTGGCGCGCAACGGCTTGGTGGGAGGCGCTCTCGCAGCGCTGCTGCCGGCTGCGCCGGCCAAGGCCGCCGACCTCGTCGACACCCTCGCCCTTGTGATGGATCTCAACCGGCAGGAACTCGCGGTGCTCGCCACCGCGCTGGCCCTGCTCGGCTTCTCGGTGATGGCCGCGATCTTGTTGATGCGCACGCGGGTGCGCACGGCGAAGAACGAGGCGCGGCTGCGCGCGCGGATCGGGGAACTTCAGCTCCAGGCCGACCGCTTCGGCGCGCTGTTGTTCGCCGAGCCGCAGATCCTGATCTCATGGCCGGCGGGCGACAACCGCGCGCAGATCTCCGGCGAAATCGCGCTGGTGCTGCCGCGCGATTCCTCGCCGCAGCGTGTGCTGGCGTTCGGAACCTGGCTGCCGCCGGAACCGGCGCTGCTGATGGACCATGCGGTCGATGCGCTGCGCGAGCGCGGCGACGGGTTCCAGCTGACGCTGACCACCGCGCACGGCCATATGCTGGAAGCGATCGGGCGCGCCATCGGCGGCCAGGCCATCGTCCGCATTCGCGAGCTCTCGGGCCTCCGCCGCGATCTGGCCGAGACCAATCTGCGCTACAAGGCACTCTCCGACGAGACCGAGATGCTTCGCGGCTTTGCCGCGGCCGCACCGTGGCCGATCTGGGCGAAGGGCGAAAACGGCACGCTGACCTACGCCAACCCGGCCTATGTGCGCGCCACCGAGGCGGCCAGCGCCATCGATGCCCAGGAGCGCAAGCTCGAGCTGCTCGACAGCGACGACCGCAATGCGATGGAGCGGGGGCTCAAGGACGCCGCCAATTTCACCTCGCGGCTGCCGATCGTGGTCGGCGGCGAACGGCGCATCTACGACGTGCGCGCCGTCAATGTCGGCAGCGGCAGCGTCGGCGTCGCGATCGATGCCAGCGAGGCGGATGCGCTGAGCTCGGCGCTGGTGCGCATGGCGGAGGCGCACCGCCGCACGCTCGACCAGCTCTCCTCCGGCGTTGCCGTGTTCGACGGCCAGCGGCGCCTTGCCTTCTACAACGATTCCTATCGCCGGCTGTGGGATCTCGATCGCAACTTCCTCGACGCCCATCCGGATGATTCCAGCGTGCTCGACCAGCTCCGCGCCGCGCGCAAATTACCGGAGCAGTCGGATTTCCGCGCCTGGAAGGCCAAGCTGCACGAGGCCTATCGCGCGGTCGAGACCGCCAAGGACACCTGGTTCCTGCCTGACGGCCGCGCGCTCTCGGTCGTCACCACGCCGAACCCGGAAGGAGGCGTCACCTATCTGTTCGACGACGTCACCGAAAGTCTCGACCTCGCCCGCCGCTTCGACGGCCTGATCCGCGTCCAGCGCGAGACGCTGGACAGCCTCGCCGAGGGCGTCGCGGTGTTCGGCAGCAACGGCAAGGCGCAGCTGTTCAATCCGGCCTTCGTGCGGATGTGGAAGCTGTCGAGCGATGCGATGCGCGACGAGCCGCATATCCAGACCGTCGAAGGCTGGTGCCATCAGCTGTTCGACGATCCGCAAGTCTGGCGCCAGATCCGCGAGGCCATCACCTCGATCGAGAACCGCGCCGACGTGCCGCTGAAGCTGGAGCGCAAGGACGGCAGCGTGCTCGACGGCATGATCCGGCCGCTGCCGGACGGCGCAACCATGCTGACCTTCCAGGACATCACCGACACCGAGAATGTCGAGCGCGCGCTGCGCGAGCGCAACGAGGCGCTGGAGGCGGCCGACCAGATGAAGGTGGATTTCGTCCACCACGTCTCCTACGAGCTGCGCTCGCCGCTCACCACCATCATCGGCTTTGCGCATTTCCTCAGCGATCCCTCGACCGGACCGCTGACGCCGAAGCAGGCCGAATATCTCGACTACGTCACCAAATCGACCAACGCTCTGCTCGCGCTCACCAACAACATCCTGGATCTCGCCACCATCGACGCCGGCGCGATGAAGCTGGAACTCGGACAGGTCGACGTCAGCAAGGCCATCGAGCTTGCCGCCGAGGGCATCCAGGACCGGCTCGCCACCGACCGCATCCGCCTCAAGGTCGAGATCGCGCCCGACGTCGGCAGCTTCGTCGGCGACGAGAAGCGCGTGGTGCAGGTGCTCTATAACCTCCTCGCCAACGCCGTCGGGTTTTCTCCACAGGATTCCACCGTCGGCATCAGCGCGCGGCGCACCGAACGCAGCGTGGTCTTCACCGTGACAGATTCCGGCCCTGGAATACCTGCCGACATGAAGGACAAGGTGTTCAACTGGTTCGAAAGCCGCTCGCAAGGCTCGCGTCACCGCGGCGCCGGGCTCGGCCTGTCGCTGGTGCGCTCCTTCGTCGAGCTGCATGGCGGCAAGGTGCGGGTGGATTCGATCGTCGGCCGCGGCACGGTCGTGATTTGCGATTTCCCGACCGACCAGGCGGCGCATCGCGACGCCGCCGAATGACGGAAACAACCACATTCTCCGTCGCGCTTCACAACGAGACGGCCACGGCGCAGCTGATGGCCGACCTCGCGCTGCTGGTCGGCCCCGGGGACGTCATCACCCTCACCGGCGATCTCGGCGCCGGCAAGACCGCGGCGGCGCGCAGCCTGATCCGCTATCTCGCCGCCGACGATGCGCTGGAAGTGCCGAGCCCGACCTTCACGCTGGTGCAGGGCTACGAGCTGCCACCCTTCCCGGTGCTGCATGCCGATCTCTACCGCGTCGAGGACGAGAGCGAGCTCGAGGAGATCGGGCTGTCGCCGCTGCCCGATGCCACGCTGGTGCTGATCGAATGGCCGGAGCGCGCTCCGTCGGCGATGCCCGAGGACCGCATCGACATCGCGCTGACGCACCGGCCGGCGCTGGGCGCGAGCGCGCGTGCCGCCGACATCACAGGCCATGGCCAGAGCGCAGCTACAGTCGCGCGGCTGAAGGCGCTGCGCGAATTCCTCGACGCATCCGGTTACATCGATGCGACGCGCAGACGCATGCCGGGCGACGCCTCGACACGCTCCTACGCGCGGCTCGTGCGCGATGAGGAGATCGTCATCCTCATGAACTTCCCGCAGCGGCCCGACGGCGCGGCGCTCTACAACGGAAAATCCTACAGCGCCGCGGTGCATCTGGCCGAGAACATCAGGCCTTTCGTTGCCATGGACGAAGGCTTGCGCGTGGTGGGGATCTCGGCGCCCGCGATCCACCATTACGATCTCGACCACGGCTTCCTGATCTCAGAGGATTTCGGCAGTGAAGGCGTGATCGAAGGTGACCCGCCGCGCCCGATCGCCGAACGTTACGAAGCTGCGACAGACGTGCTGGCCGTGCTGCACAGAAGGACGTTGCCGGAGACGCTGCAGCTGCCGGATCAGACCTACACCATTCCTGCCTTCGACACCGAGGCGCTACTGATCGAGATCGGGTTGATGCCGGAATGGTATCTGCCCGATCGCAACGCGCCGCTGAGCGATGCGAAGCGCGCAGAGTTCTTCGCGATGTGGCGCGAGTTGCTGAAAAAGCCGTTGGCCGGGCCGAGGACGTGGGTCATCCGCGATTATCACTCGCCGAACTTGATCTGGCTCGCTGACCGCGACGCCATCAAACGCGTCGGCGTGATCGACTTCCAGGACACCGTGCTCGGGCCGCACTCTTATGACGTGGTATCGCTGCTGCAGGATGCTCGTCTCGACGTCCCTGAAACTCTCGAGCTGACGCTGCTGTCGCGCTACATCAAGGCGCGGCGGGCGCAGGATTCGAGCTTCGACGCCGTCGGCTTCGCCGAGAGCTACGCGATCATGTCGGCGCAGCGGAACACGCGCCTGCTCGGCACCTTCGCCCGGCTCAACCGCCGCGACGGCAAGCCGCATTATCTGCGCCACCAGCCGCGGATCTGGACCTATCTCCAGCGCTCGCTGGCGCATCCCACGCTCGCCCATCTGCGCGACTGGTATCTCGCCAACGTCCCGCCGCCGGGCTGATACAGGACCGATTTACCGGCCGTTAGCCAAGATGTCGCTATTCTGGCGCCGAGGGAGCCGGAACATTGCGGGGCTGGAGCGGGGCAGATGGCAGCGAAAGCGGATCAGCGCGGAAATAGCCGGGTTATTTTCGAGCGCGGGTTTTCGGCCCAGATGATGGGAATCGACGGCACCTGGCGGCGCGACTGCACCATGGAGGACGTCTCCGAGACCGGCGCCAAGCTGACCATAGACGGCTCGGTCGAAGGCCTGCATCTGAAGGAATTCTTTCTCCTGCTGTCCTCCACGGGGCTCGCCTACCGGCGTTGCGAGCTGGCCTGGGTCAATGGCGACCAGATCGGCGTCAATTTCCTGAAAGTCGGCGACAAGAAGAAAAAGGTACGTTCCACAGCCGTTGGGGCGTGACGGCAACACCCGTCGTACAACCGTCACGACGGGTGGTTAAGGCGGTCGAGATGCGGTGCGGCAATTCGAGCCTCGTGTTAGGATTGCGAACGCGAAAGGTCTGAGAAAGCGAAGGATGTCCGTCAAACCGACCAAAGCCATGGTGCTCGCCGCAGGGTTTGGCCTGCGCATGCGCCCCCTGACGGACAAGATGCCGAAGCCGATGGTGCCGGTCGCAGGCCAGCCGTTGCTCGACCACGTGCTCGACAAGCTCGGCCAGGCCGGCGTGACGGAGGCGGTGGTCAACGTGCACTATTTGCCGGACCAGATCATCGACCACGTCGCATCACGCCAGCTTCCGCGCGTGACGATCTCCGACGAGCGCAACCAGGTGCTCGGCACCGGCGGCGGCGTCGTCAAGGCGCTGCCGCTGCTCGGCGATGCGCCGTTCTTCCATGTCAATTCCGACACGCTGTGGATCGACGGCGTGCGCTCGAACCTGACGCGGCTCGCCGAAAACTTCGATCCCGATCGCATGGACATCCTGCTGCTGATGGCGCCGACCGCGACCAGCATCGGCTATGGCGGCCGCGGCGATTACGGCATGCTGCCCGACGGCGCCTTGCGCAAGCGCAAGGAGAAGGAGGTCGTTCCGTTCGTCTATGCCGGCGCCGCGATCATGTCGCCCGCGATCTTCGCGGACGCACCCAAGGGCGAATTCTCGCTGACCAAAATGTTCGACCGCGCCAACGAGCAGGAACGGCTGTTCGGCCTGCGCCTCGACGGCGTCTGGATGCATGTCGGCACGCCCGACGCCGTGCGCGCCGCGGAAGAGGCGTTTCTGGAGAGCGTGGCTTAGGGGCTGCCTCGAAGACGGTGCCGTAGGGTGGGCAAAGGCGCCCTTGCGCCGTGCCCACCATCTCTCTCCAAAAAATACGTGGGCACGCTTCGCTTTGCCCACCCTACGAGACCTGTTTCGGTCCGGCGAACAGCGGGGACTACTCGCCCGCACCCATGACCAATTGACCCCGTCTCCCTATATTGCCTGATCCTTCGAATCAGGCAGCTCATGCGCGTCTTCAGCGTTCCCATCTCAGTTCCGTTCCTGCGCACGGTCGTCACGGCCCTGCTCGATGGGCGGCTGGTGGAGGGATTCGAGGCGCGCAAGGAACCGGCGCGGCTGGCGGACGCCACGCTGTATCTGCCGACGCGGCGCGCCATGCGGATCGTGCGCGAGATCTTCCTCGACGAGATGAAAGCGGATGCCGTCGTGCTGCCGCGCATCGTCGCGCTCGGCGACATCGACGAGGACGAGCTCGCTTTCGCGGGCGAGAGCGAGCAGTTTTCCGGGACCGCGCCGCTCGACATTCCGCCGCGGCTGGGCGAGCTCGAACGGCGGCTGACGCTGGCGCAGCTCGTCGCCGCCTGGGCCAAGGGTCCGGTGCTGGCGCCGCTGGTCGTCGGCGGCCCCGCCTCGACGCTGGCGCTGGCGTCCGATCTCGCGCGCCTGATCGACGACATGGTGACGCGCGGCGTCGACTGGAGCGCCCTTGATGGCCTCGTGCCTGATAACCTCGACCGCTACTGGCAGCACTCGCTCGAATTCCTGCGCATCGCCCGCATCGCCTGGCCCAATCATCTCGCCGAGATCAACCGGATCGAGCCAGCCGCGCGACGCGACCAACTGATCGCCGCGGAAGCGAGGCGCTTGACCGCGCATCCAAATGGACCCGTGGTCGCGGCGGGTTCGACCGGATCGATGCCGGCCACCGCAAGATTTCTCCATGCGGTCGCTTCTCTGCCGCATGGCGCCGTGGTGCTGCCGGGCCTAGACACCGATCTCGACGACGACGCCTGGCGCAGCATCGGCGGCGTGCGCGATGCGCTCGGCAAGTTCGCGGAGCATCCGGCCTCGAACCATCCGCAATACGCCATGAACGCTCTGCTCGATCGCTTCGGCATCAAGCGCAGCGATGTCGAGATTCTTCAGCCGCCGGCGGAAGACGGCCGCGACCTGCTTGCGTCGGAATCGATGCGGCCGTCCGCCAAGACCGAGGTCTGGCACGACCGGCTGAAGCAGCCCGATGTCGCCGCGAAGATCGCGGGCGGCATGAAGAACCTCGCCGTGGTCGAAGCGCCCAATCCTGAAATGGAAGCGCTCGCCATCGCCATCGCGATGCGCGAGGCCAGGCACCTGGACAAATCCGCGGCGCTGGTCACGCCCGACCGCGCGCTGGCGCGGCGGGTGATGGCGGCGCTGACCCGATGGGATCTCGCCTTCGATGATTCCGGCGGCGACGTCTTGATGGAAACCTCCGCTGGCACGTTTGCGCGCCTTGCGGCAGAGGCGGCAACCAAGGGCCTGGAGCCGCCGACGCTGCTGGCGATGCTGAAGCATCCGCTGTGCCGGCTCGGCCGCGCGCCGGGCGCATGGAAGATGGCGATCGAGAGCCTGGAGCTTGCGGTGCTGCGCGGCACGCGTCCGCCTGTGGGCACGGCCGGCCTCCTCCGCGAATTCAACCGCTTCCGCGAGGAGCTGGCAAAGCTGTGGCGCAGCGAGGTCTCCGCACTGCATCGCGCCGAGCCGCGGGCGCGTCTCAAGGCCGAGGATCTCGATCGCATCCAGGCTCTGATCGACGCCCTGCAAAAAGCATTGGCGCCGATCGAGAGCCTGCCGCCCTCGAAGCCGTATGATTTCGCCGAGCTCGCGCATCGGCATCGCGAGATCATGATCGAGCTGTCGCGCGACGAGCAGGGTATTCCGCTCGCCTTCGAGGATCGCGATGGTCTCGCGCTCGCCGGCGCGTTCGACGATCTCCTGCGTGGCGGCACGACCAGCGGATTGCCGGTAGCGCTGCCGGACTATGCGGACGTCTTCCAGACCGCCTTCGGCGATCGCGCGGTGCGGCGGCGCGACAAGCCGGGCGCGCGCTTGCAGATCTACGGCCCGCTGGAGTCACGCCTGATGCAGGCCGACCGCATCATCATCGGCGGCCTGATCGAAGGCGTCTGGCCGCCGGCGCCGCGCATCGACCCCTGGCTGAGCCGGCCGATGCGGCACGAGCTTGGGCTCGATCTGCCGGAACGCCGCATTGGCCTGTCCGCCCATGACTTCGCGCAATTGCTCGGCGGCGATGAGGTCATTCTCACTCATTCCGCCAAGGCCGGCGGCGCGCCGGCGGTGGCCTCGCGCTTCCTGCATCGGCTGGAGGCAGTGGCCGGCGACGAGCTCTGGACGGCGGCCATTCGCGCCGGCGAGACATACGTGCAGTTCGCTGCGGCACTCGACCAGCCCGACGCGGTCAAGCCGATCAAGCAGCCGGAACCGCGACCGCCCCGCGCGACACGGCCGCTCAGGATGTCCGTCACCGAGATCGAAGACTGGCTACGCGATCCCTACACGATCTACGCCAAACGCATCTTGCGGCTCGATGCGCTCGACCCCGTCGACATGCCGCTCTCGGCCGCCGATCGCGGTTCGGCGATTCACGATGCCATCGGCGAATTTACGGAAAGCTATGCGGCGCGTCTGCCCGATGATCCCGCGCGGGTGCTGCGCGCGATCGGCGAGAAGCACTTTGCACCGCTGATGGAGCGGCCCGAAGCACGGGCGCTGTGGTGGCCGCGCTTCCAGCGTATCGCGCGCTGGTTCGGCGAATGGGAGACGGCACGGCGCGAGGCGATCGCGGCGATCGTCGCGGAGACCCGTGGCGAGATCTCGATCATGCTCGATCCTCAGCGCAGCTTCCGCCTTTCCGCGCGCGCCGACCGCATCGAACGCCGCCAGGGCGGCGGCTACGCCATCCTCGACTACAAGACCGGTCAGCCGCCGACCGGCAAGCAGGTCCGCATGGGCCTGTCGCCGCAGCTGACGTTGGAAGCCGCGATCCTGCGCGAGGGCGGCTTTCCCGGTATCGACGCCGGCGCCTCCGTGAGCCAGCTCGTCTATGTCCGCCTCAGCGGCAACAATCCGCCCGGCGAGGAGCGTATCCTCGAGCTCAAGTTCAAGCCGGGCGACGAGCCGCAGCCGCCGGACACCGCGGCGGCCGAGGCAAGAGCCAAGCTGGAAGCGCTGATCCGCGCCTTCGAGGACGAAAATCAGGCCTATACATCGCTGAACCTGCCGATGTGGGCGAATCGCTACGGCACCTATGACGACCTTGCCCGGATCAAGGAATGGTCCGCGGCCGGCGGATTGGGGATCGAGGAATGGTGAAGGCGCCGCGCCCCATCCCCGACGAGGTGCGCGCGCGGCAGGCGCGCGCCTCCGATCCGACTGCATCGGCCTTCGTCTCGGCCAATGCCGGCTCGGGCAAGACGCATGTGCTGGTGCAGCGCGTGATCCGCCTGCTGCTCTCGGGCGTGCCGCCGGAGAAAATCCTCTGCATCACCTTCACAAAAGCTGCCGCCGCCAACATGGCCGAGCGCGTGTTCACCACGCTCGGCCATTGGGTGACGCTGGACGATAATGCGCTCGACGCGGCGATCCGCGCGGTCGGCATCCCGCATCCCGGCGCAAAGCTGCGCCGCGATGCGCGAAAGCTGTTCGCCTGCGCGTTGGAGACGCCAGGCGGGCTGAAGGTGCAGACCATCCACGCGCTGTGCACCCGCCTGCTCCAGCAATTTCCGTTCGAGGCCAATGTTCCCGCGCGCTTCGCCGTGATCGACGAGCGCGACCAGACCGACATGATGGAACGCGCCAATCTGAAGGTGCTGCTGGAAGCCGCGCGCGATCCGGAGAGCGTGACCGGCCGCGCGCTGCTGACGGCGATGGCGAGCGCCGCCGATGTCACCTTCAAGGAGGTCGTGCGCGAGGCGTGCCTCAGCCGCGATCATTTCATGGCCTGGACCGACGAGGCCGGCAACGCGGAAGCCGCAGCGGCGCAGATGGCTGCGGTGCTGGGCGTTGACATCGGCGACCGTATCGAAGCCGTCGAGACGGAAATTCTCGACGGCCCGTTCCTGCCGCGCGCGCGCTGGGACGACATTGCCTTCGCGTTGGAGGACGGCAGCAAATCCGACAATGACCAGGCCGGGCGGCTGCGCGCGGCAAAGGTGTTTTCCGGCAGCGATCAGGTCGACGCCTATCTGTCCGTCTTCCTCACCGACGACAAGCTGCCGCGCAAGGCAGTGCTGACCAAGAAGTTCTGCGATCACAATCCGTCCGTGGCCCGCCTGTTCGAAGCCGAGGCGCAGCGCCTTGCAGGGCTGATCGAAAAGCGCCGCGCCGTGACGGTTCGGGACCGCACCGCGGCCCTGCTGCATATCGCGACAGCGGCCGCCGCGAATTACCGCCGCGAGAAGCAGGAACGCGGGCTGCTCGACTACGACGACCTCATCGACAAGACGCTGGCGATGCTGGACCGCATCGCCTCGGGCTGGGTGCATTACAAGCTCGACCGTGGCGTCGATCACGTGCTGATCGACGAGGCGCAGGATACCAGCCCGCGGCAATGGGACATCATCGCGCACATCATCTCCGAGTTCACGGCCGGCGAAGGTGCGCGCGAGGGGCTGAACCGCACCATCTTCGCCGTCGGCGACGAGAAGCAGTCGATCTTCTCGTTCCAGGGCGCGGCGCCCCACGAGTTCGACGCGCGGAGGCGCGAGCTGCACCGCAAGTTCACCGCCGCCGGGCTGAAATTCGATCCGGTCGCCTTCACCTATTCGTTCCGTTCGGGCGCGACGATCCTGCATTCGGTCGACCACGTCTTCCGCGATCCCGCGATCTACAAGAGCATCCATTCGGTCGAGATCGGCCATCCCCTGCACAACGCGCTCAGCGATGCCGGCCCGAGCGTGATCGAGCTGTGGGATCTCGCCGAGGCCGACGATCGGCAGGACATCGAGGGCTGGCGTGCGCCGTTCGACGGCGTCGCCGTGACCAGCCCCGAGGTCAAGCTTGCGCGACGCATCCAGGCCGAGATCAAGCGGCTGGTCGAGAGCGGCACGCTGACAGGGCACGAGGGCGAGCGCCGTCCCTTGCGCTATGGCGACATGCTGATCCTGGTGCGCCGGCGCGGCAACGCATTCGATGCCGTGATCCAGGCGCTGAAGCACGCTGGCATCCCGGTCGCCGGCGCCGACCGGCTCAAGCTCACCGAGCACATCGCCATCATCGACTTGATGAACCTTGCCGACGCGCTGCTGCTGCCGCAGGACGATCTCGCGCTCGCGGTGGCGCTGAAGAGCCCGCTGTTCGGGCTCGATGACGACGATTTATTCCAGCTCGCGTGGGACCGCAAGGGATCGCTGCGCCGCGCGCTCGGCGACCATGCGGCTGGCAACGAGAAGTTCACGACCGTGCTGCGTCGCCTGGAAGCCTGCGAGATCCGCGCCCGCGAGGAGACGCCGTTCGCGTTCTACGCCTGGCTGCTGGGCGGCGATGGCGGACGCGCGCGCATCCTGCGCCGGCTCGGCCACGAGGCCAACGACGCGCTCGACGAATTCCTGGAGCTCGCGCTGAACTACGAGCGCAAGGCGCCGGCCTCGCTGCAGGGCTTCATGGCCTGGCTCCGCTCGGCCGACACCGAGGTGAAGCGCGACATGGAGATCTCGCGCGACGAGGTGCGGGTAATGACCGTGCACGGCGCCAAGGGCCTGGAGGCCTCGGTCGTGTTCATGGTCGACACCACGTCTTCGCCCGCGGACTCGCAGCGGCTGCGGCTGATCCAGGTGCCCCGCGGCAATGGCGGCGAGGTCGTGGTCTGGGCCGGCCGCAAGGCCGACGATCCCAGGCCTGTCGCCGAGGCGCGCAAGGCGATGCTGGAGGAGACCGAGGACGAATATCGCCGCCTGCTCTACGTCGCGATGACGCGCGCGGCCGACCGGCTGATCGTCGGCGGCTGCATGCCCGGCAACATGAAGACGGTGCGCAAGCTGAGCTGGTACGACCTCGTTGACACCGGCCTTGCCGGCTCGGGCCTCGACAAGCAGGTGATCGAAACGCCGCTCGGCAAGGTGACGCGGTTCGCCCGTCCCGAGGACGTCGCGGCGCTGGGCGCGCCGGCGGCCTCCGTGCACCAGACCATCGCGCTGCCGGACTGGCTGCGGACACCGGCCCCGCGCGAGACCATCGACGAGGATTCCGTGCGCCCCTCAGGCCAGTCTGCCGAGGAGGGCCGCAGCGTCCGATCGGGCGAATCGGTGCAGTCGCGCGCGCTGGCGTTGCAACGCGGCACGCTGGTGCATCGGCTGTTGCAATCGCTGCCCGAGATCGCCGGCGAGCGCCGGCGCGAGGCCGCGCTCGGCTTCATGGCGCGCAACGCCGCGGACTGGCCGGTGGCCGATCGCGTCGCACTGGCCGACAAGGTGCTCGCCCTGATCACGGAGCCGCGTTTCGCGCCCGTCTTTGCCGCCGGCAGCCGGGCAGAGGTCGCGATCGCCGGCCGGCTGGAGCGGCCGGGCCGCACGCCGGCCCTGGTGTCGGGGCAGATCGACCGGCTGGTCGTGCGCCCCGAGGAGGTCCTGATCGTCGACTTCAAGACCAACCAGGCAGCGCCCAAAAGCGCGGCCGAGGCGCCGGCGACCTATGTCCGCCAGCTTGCGCTGTACCGGGCGGTGCTGTCGCGGCTTTATCCCCAAAAGCCGGTCAGGGCCGTCCTGCTCTGGACCGAGGCCCTTGAATATATGGAGATTTCGTCCCCCGCGCTGGACGCGGCGCTGGCATCCCTTCATCTCGGTGTGAGCGTCCTTGACCCGGCAAGGGGCCGTTCATAGGTTGACCGCATGATCCCGGGCGCGATTCCAGGTCGCGCCGATTCTCTTTCAACCGAGTGAGGTACTCCCAATGGCCGTTAGCAAGGTTTCCGACGCCGATTTCGAAGCCGAAGTGCTCAAGGCGAACGGCCCCGTGGTCGTCGATTTCTGGGCCGAATGGTGCGGCCCCTGCCGCATGATCGCACCCGCTCTCGACGAGATCGCCGGCGCGATGGGCGACAAGGTCAAGATCGTGAAGCTCAATGTCGACGAGAGCCCGAAGACCGCCTCGAAGTATGGCGTGATGTCGATCCCGACCCTGATGATCTTCAAGGGCGGCGAGATGGCTTCGCGCCAGGTCGGCGCGGCGCCGAAGGCGAAGCTGCAGCAGTGGATCACCTCCGCGGTCTGATCCACCGGCGCGGGATTATTGGCGCAAGATTATTTTCGGCAACGGCCGGCGAAAGCCGGCCGTTTGGCGTTGATGGGACGTGTTCAGCGTATGACGAGTCCCGCCCTTGCCTGCTCCTCCGCGAAAGCGCGACCGCAAGCCCACCTCTCTCGCCGCAATGGAGGCGCGTTCTGTCGACGCGATCCCGCGCGGCGGTGAATGGCAATATGAACCCAAGTGGGACGGCTTCCGCTGCCTGCTGGCGCGCAACGGCAGCAACGTCGATCTGCGCTCCAAATCCGGCGAAGACCTCGCGCGCTATTTCCCGGAAGTCGTCACTGCGGCCTTGGCGCTGAAGGCCGACCGCTTCACGCTCGACGGCGAAATCGTCGTGCCGCACGGCAAGAGCTTTTCCTTCGACGCGCTGCTGCAACGAATCCATCCGGCGGCCAGCCGCGTGAAGAAGCTCTCAGTGGAGACACCGGCGCTCTACCTCGTCTTCGATCTGCTCGCGACATCCGGACAGAAGGGCCTGGCTGAGAAGTCGCTGCGCGAGCGCCGGCCGGCGCTGGAAGCCTTCGCGAAAGCCAACCTCAAGAACAGCCTCTTCCGCCTCTCACCGGCGACGACGAGCTACGCCACAGCCAAAAAGTGGCTGGCGCAATCCGGCGGCGGCTCGGACGGCGTCATCGCCAAGCGCATCGACCTGCCCTACCAGGCGGGCAATCGCGACGGCATGCAGAAGATCAAGAAATTCCGCAGCGCCGATTGCGTGGTCGGCGGCTTCCGCTATGCCAGCAACAAGATCGCCGGCCGGAACGTTGTCGGCTCGCTGCTGCTCGGGCTCTACGAAGATGACGGCCTGCTGCACCATGTCGGCTTCACCTCGGCGATCAAGGCGGATGAGAAGCCAGCCTTGACCGATCGGCTCGAAGCACTGATCGGTGAGCCCGGCTTCACCGGCAACGCGCCGGGCGGGCCGAGCCGCTGGTCGACCGAGCGCTCCGCAAAGTGGTGTCCGCTGAAGCCGAAGCTGGTGATCGAGGTCTGCTACGACCATTTCAGCGGCGAACGCTTCCGCCACGGCACCTCGATCCTGCGCTGGCGCCCGGACAAGGCGCCGCGTCAATGCACGTTCGAGCAGTTGAAGCAGAAGGCGGCCGATCCGATGAAGCTGTTGAAGTGATGCGGTCTCGTGCCCCGGACGCAGCGCGAAGCGCTGCAGAGCCGGGGCCCAGAACCACGAGCTGGGTCCCGGCTCTGCGGCTCATCGCTTGAGCGATGCACCTTGTCCGGGACACGACATGTTCTAGCTGATCCACCCCGTTGCCAGCGCGTTGGCAAGCTCCGGCTGACCGTTGCGGCGCGCCAGCGCGGCCATGGCCTCGTGATCGTAGGCGACGTGGCGGAACGTCACCTGCCAGGCAGCCTCGACGCGTTCGAGGATCGCATAGCGCGCGTGCGGCGTGCCGGCCTCGACCACATGCGGGTACGGATGCTTGTCGCGATAGCCGGGGCTGCCGACGCTGCCGGGATTGACGATCAGCCGGCCGTCGCGCAGGCGCACCGCGCGTGCGAGATGGGTGTGGGCGCACAGGATCAGCGATTGCGTGATTCCTTGGGCGAGTTGCTCGATGTGGTCGAGCGCGGACAGCGCCACCGTGCCGTCGGGATGCACGCTGTCGAGCCAGTACACCTCGTCATTATCTGGCGTCGCGTGGCACAGGAACACCTGCTCACGGAAGACACGCGTCATCGGCTGCGCGCGCAGCCAGTCGAGGTGGGCGGCGTCGAGCTGTTCGTAGGCAAGACGATCCCACGAACCCATTTTCTCCGGCGGACGGTCGAGCAAATAACGGTCGTGATTGCCAAGCACGTGCACGGCGTCGAGCGGCATCAGGATCTCAATGGTGCGGCGCGCATCGAGCGGGCCACTCAGCATGTCGCCGAGATTGACGATGTCGGCAATACCGAGCGCGCGGATGTCGGCGAGTACGGCCTCCAGCGCGAGGTAATTCCCGTGAATATCGGCAATCGCGGCAAAGCGCATTGTTGCTATCTCTCCTCTCGTGCCCGGACGCAGCGCAGCACGTCTTGCGCGATGCGCCTTGTCCGGGACACGAGACCATCTATGCAGGCGGCGTGCCGTTGATTGCCAGCACGTGGCCGGCGAGATACAGCGAGCCCGTGATCAGGATGCGCGGCGGCAGCTCGTAGGCGAGATGCGCCAGCGCACGCAGAGCGGCTTCGACGCCGGGGGCGGGCTCGACGCGCATGCCGAGGCTGCGCGCGGCGTCAGCGAGACGGTCGACCGGCATCGCATTCTCGGTGTCGGGAATCGGCACTGCGATGATGTGACGGGTGAGGCCGGCGAAATTGGCGAGGAAGGCGTGCGCATCCTTGTTGGCCATCATGCCGGCGATGATCACCAGCGGCCGCGACACCCGCTCTTCGAGATCGCCGAGCGCGGCGGCCGCCACGCGGCCGCCGTCGGCATTGTGGCCGCCGTCGAGCCAGATTTCCGAGCCCTGCGGACCCCAGGACAGCAACTCGCCCGAGGTGAGGCGCTGCATCCGCGCCGGCCAGTCGGCACCGACGATGCCGGCCTCGAACGCGGCGTGGTTGACCTTGATGGTCGGCAGCGCGCGCAGCGTCGCGATCGCGAGCCCTGCATTGGCGAATTGGTGGCGCCCGAACAGACGCGGCGCCGGCAGGTCCATCAAGCCGCGATCGTCGGAATAGACCAGGCGCCCGCGCTCGACACTGACGTGCCAGCTCTCGCCTGCGGCGAACAGCGGCGCATGCATGCGTCTCGCCTGCGCGTCGATCACGGCCATCGCTTCCGGCATCTGCTCGGCGCAAATCACGGGCACCCCGCGCTTGATGATCGCGGCCTTTTCGCCGGCAATCGACGCCAGCGTATCGCCGAGGAACTCCATGTGATCCATGCTGACGGGCGTGATCACAGAGGCCGCCGGCGCATCGACCACATTGGTCGAATCCAGCCGGCCGCCGAGGCCGACTTCGAGCAGCACGATGTCGGCCGGGTTCTGCGCGAACAGCAGGAAGGCAGCCGCCGTCTTCAGCTCAAATAATGTCGCGGCCTCGCCGGCATTGACGCGCTCGACCTCTTCCAACGCCGCGCGCAGCTCGTCGTCGCCAACGAGCACGCCGCCACTGAGGCGGCCGAGCCGGAAGCATTCGTTGATGCGGACGAGATAGGGCGAGGTGTAGGCGTGGACGCGAAGACCTGATGCCTCCAGCGTCGCGCGCAGATAAGCGAGCGTCGAGCCCTTGCCATTGGTGCCGGCGATGTGGATCACCGGCGGCAGCTTGCGTTCGGGGTGGCCGAGCCGTTCGAGCAGGCGGTGCATCCGCTCCAGCCCGAGATCGATGCGCTTCTGATGCAGAGCCGACAGCCGCCCGATCACTTCGTCGAGCGGCGTCTTTGCACTGTCAGGGGAGACGTTCACGCGTGCGGCGCTGCCGGCGCCGTCTCGGCGGCGGATACGATCTGCGCCGGGCTCGCCACCGGCTGCGCCGGCTTCGATGCACCTTCCTGCGCCGGCGCCTTGGTCAAGAGGCGGCAGAGCCGCGCCAGCGTCGGCCGCAGCTCGTGGCGATGCACGACCATGTCGACCATGCCGTGCTCCTTGAGGTACTCGGCGCGCTGGAAACCTTCAGGCAGCTTCTCGCGGATGGTCTGCTCGATCACGCGCGCGCCGGCAAAGCCGATCAGCGCGCCGGGCTCGGCGATCTGGACGTCGCCGAGCATCGCGTAGGACGCGGTGACGCCGCCGGTGGTGGGATTCGTCAGCACGACGATATAGGGCAGCTTTGCCTCGCGCAGCATCTGCACCGCAACGGTGGTGCGCGGCATCTGCATCAGGGACAAAATGCCTTCCTGCATGCGGGCGCCGCCGCTCGCGGCGAACACGATGAACGGCGACTTCTTCTCGACCGCGAGCTCCATCCCGCGCACGATCGCCTCGCCCGCAGCCATGCCGAGCGAACCGCCCATGAAGTCAAAGTCCTGCACGGCGACGACGACGGCGGCGCCTTCGAGCTTGCCGTAGCCGACCTTGACAGCGTCGTTCAGATTGGTCCGCGCCCGCGCGTCCTTGACGCGGTCGACGTATTTCTTCTCATCACGGAACTTGAGCGGGTCAGGCGTGACCTCGGGCAGCGCCACGTCGAACCAGGTCTCGTTGTCGAAGATCGACTTGAGACGCGCCACCGCGCCCATGCGCATGTGGTAGTTAGAGCCGGGGATGACGAACTGGTTGGCCTCGACGTCCTTGTAGAACACGAGCTGTCCGGAATCCGGGCACTTGATCCACAGATTCTCCGGCGTCTCCCGCCGCAGCATGTTGCGGATCTTCGGCCGGACCACATTGGTAAGCCAGTTCATGGTTTGCTCCGATGTGCGATCCCGCTGGGAATCGCCTGAAGGATATATGGCGGCCGGACATCTGCCCGGCAAGCCGCCGTGTCGCCCGCGTTGAGCATGATCCGGAAAGTGTGAAGCGGTTTTCCGACCGGATCATGCTCAAATTAAAGAGCTACAGCGGAATTATGGCCTATTCCGCCGCCTGCTGCGCGCCCTTGACGCCCTGGGCCAGAGCGGCCGTCAATTCGGCGACTGCGTTAACGGTTTTGGCGGTCGCCCGTCCCTCGGCGTCGAGGCTGTTCTTGAGGGCGTCGACCAGCGCGGTGCCAACCACCGAACCATCGGCCTTCTCGGCAATGGCGCGCGCCGCCTCCGGCGTGCGGATGCCGAAACCGACACAGATCGGCAGCCTGGTATGCCGCTTGATGCGCGCGACAGCTTCGCCGACGGCATTGGCGTCCGCCGCCGCTGCACCGGTAATGCCGGCGATCGAGACGTAATAGACGAAGCCTGATGTGTTCGCGAGCACCGCAGGCAGGCGCTTGTCGTCGGTGGTCGGCGTCGCCAGGCGAATGAAGTTGAGCCCCGCCTTCAGCGCGGGAATGCAGAGCTCGTCGTCTTCCTCCGGTGGCAAATCGACGATGATCAGGCCGTCGACGCCTGATGTCTTGGCATCAGCCAAGAACTTGTCGACGCCGTAGATGTAGATCGGATTGTAATAGCCCATCAGCACCAGCGGCGTGACATTGTCGTCCTTGCGGAAGTCGCGCACCAGCTCCAGCGTCTTCTTCAAGGTCATGCCGATCTTGAGCGCACGCAGGCCTGCAGCCTGAATCGAGGGACCATCCGCCATCGGATCGGTGAAAGGAATGCCGAGTTCGATGACGTCGGCGCCGGACTTCGGCAGCGCCTTGACGATCGCGAGCGAGGTCGCGGGATCGGGATCGCCGGCCATCACGTAGGTAACGAAGGCCGCGCGGCCTTGGCTTTTCAGCTCGGCAAAACGGGTGTCGATACGCGTGGTCACTTCTTGCCCCTCAGGATGTCGCCGACCTGCGGGACGTCCTTGTCGCCGCGGCCGGAGAGATTGACGACCATCAGGTGGTCCCGCGGCCGCTTCGGCGCGAGCTCCATCACCTTGGCGATGGCATGCGCGGGCTCGAGCGCGGGGATGATGCCTTCGAGCTTTGACAGCAGCTGGAACGCGGCGAGCGCCTCGTCATCGGTTGCGGAGAGATAATTGACGCGCCCGACCTCGTGCAGCCAGGAATGCTCGGGGCCGATGCCGGGATAATCGAGACCGGCTGAGATCGAATGCGCGTCCTGGATCTGGCCGTCGGCATCCATCAAGAGATAGGTGCGGTTGCCGTGGAGAACGCCGGGACGGCCGCCCGCGATCGAGGCCGCATGCAGCTGCGTCAGGCCATGGCCGGCGGCTTCGACGCCGAAGATCTCGACGGAGGGATCATCGAGGAACGGATGGAACAGGCCCATCGCATTCGAGCCGCCGCCGATGCAGGCCACCAGCGAATCCGGCAGGCGTCCCTCGATCTCCTGCATCTGTGCCTTGGTCTCGTTGCCGATGATCGACTGGAAATCGCGCACCAAGGTCGGATAGGGATGCGGACCCGCCACCGTGCCGATGCAATAGAACGTGTTATGCACGTTGGTGACCCAGTCGCGCAGCGCCTCGTTCATGGCGTCCTTCAGCGTGCGCGTGCCCGACTGCACCGGCATCACCTTGGCACCCAGCATCTCCATGCGGATGACGTTGGGCTGCTGCCGCTCGACGTCGACAGCGCCCATATAGACCACGCATTCGAGGCCAAAGCGCGCGCACAGCGTCGCGGTGGCAACGCCGTGCTGGCCCGCGCCGGTCTCGGCGATGATGCGCTTCTTGCCCATGCGCCGTGCCAGCATGATCTGGCCGAGCACGTTGTTCACCTTGTGCGAGCCGGTGTGGTTGAGCTCTTCACGCTTGAGGTAGATCTTGGCGCCGCCGAGATGTTCGGTCAGGCGCTCGGCGAAATAGAGCGGCGAGGGCCGGCCGACATAGTTCTTGAGATAGCCGTTCATCTCGGCCTGAAACGCCGGATCGGCCTTGGCCGCGGTGTAGGCCTTCTCCAGGTCGAGGATCAGCGGCATCAAGGTTTCGGCGACGAAGCGTCCGCCGAAAATGCCGAAATGACCGCGATCGTCGGGGCCGCTGCGGTAGGAGTTTGGTTTGGCGATGTTCATCGTACGCTCAACTCTTGGGTGCCGCGCGCGGCGCGGATGAAGGCCTTGATCATGTCAGGATCCTTGACGCCGGGCGCGATCTCGACGCCCGAGGACACGTCGACGCCGCCGGCGCGGGTGACGCGGAGTGCCTCGGCCAGATTGTCGGCGTGCAGCCCCCCCGAAACCATATAGGGCAGTTTCAGATCGAGCTTTTCGAGCAGGTGCCAGTCGAAGGGCTCCCCGAGACCGCCGGGCCGCGTCGCGTCCTTCGGCGCGCGCGCATCGAACAGGATGCGGTCGGCGACCGCGGCGTAGCCGGGCAGCACCGCGAGATCGGCCGCTGTCGCGACCGGCACCGCCTTCATCACCGGGCGGCCGAAGCGTTGCTTGATGTCGCGCAGCCGCGCCACGCTCTCCCCGCCGTGGAGCTGGAAGATGTCCGGCGACAGCGCGTCCATGATGTTGTCGAGCGTTGCGTCATCGGCATCGACCGTGAGCGCCACCTTGAGCGCGCGCCGGTTGACCTGACGGCCGAGGTCACGGCCGAGCTCCAGGGACAGGTGCCGGGGCGACGGCGGGAAGAACACGAACCCGACCATGTCGGCGCCTGCCTCGAGCGCCGTTTCGAGCGTCTCGCGCGTGGACAGGCCGCAGATCTTGACGAGCAGGGACATGGTCTCAAAGCGGGTAGAGGCCGCGGGGTCCGCGGCCGGAAAACGGGGCTTTTCGGTCGGGGCCGCTTCTACAACGTCGCGCGCTGCTTGTCTCGCCCGACGGGCCCGTACAGGCCCATCCCGGAGGGAACGGGAAGGCGCTGGGACTCCGCCTTCGCTGCAGTCGCCTGGGCCCGCAGATCGGCCAGTTCGGCCCTGACGGCCCGGGCCTCCGCGTCATTCCGGCGCGCCGCGCGCCGCCAGCGCCGCTGGCCGAACCAGACGGCGGAGCCGCCCGCGACAACGCCCAGGGCCGCCGCCAGGATCAGCAACAGGAACAGCGGCAGGGTGATCGACAGCGAGGGGTCGTCGGCAATGAAGGGGTCGAAGGAGACCGTGACGAAATGCCTGTTGGCGACGGCGAACGCCACCAGGATGAGGCCCAGCGGAAGTACGATCAGCGCGGTCAGGAACTTTCGCATCTGGCTTCGCTCGCCTTGAATCAAGCTTGCGGCCGCATCCTGTGCGACCGCGAAAAACCCCAAAGCGCGCTCACGTCGCGCTTCAGTCTGCGCCGCCGGGATCCGGATGGTCGCGGTTCAGCCGCTCGCGCATCTCCTTGCCGGTCTTGAAGAACGGAACGCTCTTCTGATCGACGGGCACATGGGCGCCGGTGCGTGGATTGCGCCCTGCGCGCGCAGGGCGGTGCTTGACCGAGAAGGCACCGAAGCCGCGCAGCTCCACGCGATCACCGCGTGCAAGCGCCGCTACGATCTCTTCGAGAATCGCATTCACAATGTTCTCGACATCCCGCTGGTACAGATGCGGGTTGTGCTCGGCGATACGCTGAACAAGTTCGGATTTGATCATCGAGAGATAGGACCCGGGAGCGTGCGGATGACCATTTCCGTGAAAATACCGTGATCTGTCAAGACGCTAAATCAAGGA
The DNA here is from genome assembly GCF_028128975.1 of Bradyrhizobium sp. CCBAU 45321. NCBI lineage: Bacteria > Pseudomonadati > Pseudomonadota > Alphaproteobacteria > Hyphomicrobiales > Nitrobacteraceae > Bradyrhizobium > Bradyrhizobium sp. CCBAU 45321. The sequence goes on along the minus strand of NZ_LFKZ01000126.1, from coordinate 226,444 downwards.
TGGGCGTCGTGAAAATGCGTGACAAATGCCGAAAAAGCAGGCTTCACCAGCACGCGTCAGACGCGAAAAAGCTCTGGAACTCGCCTGCCGACGGTCAGTTGGACGCAGCCGGCTGCCACAAGGCCAGCATTCCATCCATTCCGAGCCGATCCACAGCCTGCGCGACGCCGGTTTGCCCGATCTGGTGCGCGATCGAGCCCAAACCGAGCGCTTCCAGCGTCAATGCGGCCGCGGTCTTCAGGAACGGCAGGTCGCCGAAGCGCGGCTGAAGCTTGTAATCGCGCACCGGTAGCCCCTTCTTGACGCCCTTCTGCTCGACCAGCCAGGTCACGGCCGTCTTCTCGTCGCCGATCTGGTCGATCAGCTTCAGATCAATCGCCTGGCGCCCGGTGAAGACACGGCCGTCGGCGACTTTTTCGAGCTGCGTGTCATCCATGCCACGCCGCTCCTTCACCATTCCCTTGAACCAGGCATAGGAATCCTTCACCAGCGCATCGAGCGCGGCGCGCGCCTCGGGACTGGTCGGCTCAAAACCGTTGGGCGCCGCCTTCAGCGGCGAGGACTTCACCTCCTCGACCTTGACGCCGATGGTCTTCATGAGTTCGGAGAGGTTGGGGTACTGGAACAGCACGCCGATGGAGCCGACCAGGGAGCTTTGCTGGGCGACGATGTGGTCGCTCGCAATCGCGGTGATGTAGCCCCCGGAGGCGGCCAGCCCCTCCACCACCACCACCAGCGGCTTTTTCGCCTTGAGACGGACCAGCGAGTCATAGAGCTGCTCGGAGCCGGCGGTGGTGCCGCCGGGCGAGTTGATGTGAACGATGACGGCGGCGGCCTGCGAATTCTCGAGCCGCTCCAGCGCCTGCGTGCGGTCGGAATCGCTGCGGATCAATCCCTCGATCTGGACGCGCGCGATCGAGCCGGCGGATGCGAGGGTGCCGCGTGCACCGGGCGTCGCAATCAGCGCGAAGCTTGCAATCGCCGCGATCGCGATCAGTGCCGCCGTCACCCGCCAGAACGTCAGCTTGCGGCGGATCCTGCGGCGATCGACGATGATGTCCGAATCCAGCGACATCGGAATATCTCCAAATGAAGGCGCGTTGTGCCGTCACGGCGTGACCATTGGCTTATCTCGATACATCAATTGCGGGCCAATTTGAAGAAAACAAGGCCTGGTGTGGGGCGAGCAAGTCGCCGCAGACTCAGTCGTCATCCCCGCCTAGTGCGCGCAATTGCGCACGGGGGCGGGGATCCATAACCTCAAGGAGGAGTCGTCGAGGCGAGCTGGCAACTCCGAGTCTTCGTCAAACTCCTCCCTGGGGTTATGGGTCCCGGATCGGCGCTCCGCCTCGCGTCGCTTGTCCGGGACGACAGCGGAGTTCGTGGAGACAGCAACAAAAAAGCCCCGGCTCGCGCCGGGGCCTTGATGCAGCAAAACTTGCGTTTCGCTTACTTGCTGTCGCGGTTCTTCAGCGCGGTGCCGAGGATGTCGCCCAGCGTCGCACCCGAATCCGAGGAGCCGTACTGCGCGATGGCTTCCTTCTCTTCGGCGACTTCGAGCGCCTTGATCGACACCTGGACCTTGCGGGCCTTCTTGTCGAACTGGATCACGCGGGCATCGACCTTCTCGCCGACGGCGAAGCGTTCGGCGCGCTGGTCGTTGCGGTCACGGGCGAGCTCGGAGCGTTTGATGAAGGTGGTGAAGTCGGTACCGGCGATCTTCACCTCGATACCGCTTTCCTTCACTTCGAGCACTTCGCAGGTCACGACCGCACCCTTCTTGACATCGCCCGGCTCGGCGAAGGGGTCGCCTTCGAGCTGCTTGATGCCGAGCGAGATGCGCTCCTTCTCGACGTCCACATCGAGCACCACGGCCTTCACCATGTCGCCCTTCTTGTAGTTGTCGATCACCTGCTCGCCCGGAAGCTTCCAGTCGAGATCGGAGAGGTGGACCATGCCGTCGACGTCGCCCTCGAGGCCCAGGAACAGGCCGAACTCGGTCTTGTTCTTGACCTCGCCCTCGACCACCGAACCGGTCGGGTGCTTCTCGACGAAGACCTCCCAGGGGTTGCGCATGGTCTGCTTGAGGCCGAGCGAGATGCGGCGCTTGACGGAATCCACTTCCAGCACCTGCACGTCGACTTCCTGCGAGGTCGACACGATCTTGCCGGGGTGCATGTTCTTCTTGGTCCACGACATCTCGGAGACGTGGATCAGGCCTTCGATGCCCGGCTCGAGCTCGACGAACGCACCGTAGTCGGTGATGTTGGTGACGCGGCCGGTGAAGCGGGCACCCAGCGGGTACTTGGCTTCGATGCCCTGCCACGGATCGTCCAGCAGCTGCTTCATGCCCAGCGAGATGCGGTGCGTCTCGTGGTTGATCTTGATGATCTTGACCTTCACGGTCTGGCCGATCGAGAGCACCTCGGTCGGGTGGTTGACGCGGCGCCACGCGATGTCGGTGACGTGCAGGAGGCCGTCGATGCCGCCGAGGTCAACGAACGCACCGTAATCGGTGATGTTCTTGACCACGCCGTCGATGACCTGACCCTCTTCGAGGTTCTGCACCAGCTCCTGGCGCTGCTCGGCCCGGGTCTCTTCGAGCACCGTGCGGCGGGACACGACGATGTTGCCGCGGCGGCGGTCCATCTTCAGGATCTGGAACGGCTGCGAGTTGTTCATCAGCGGCGCAACGTCGCGGATCGGACGGATGTCGACCTGCGAGCGCGGCAGGAAGGCCACGGCACCGTCGAGGTCGACGGTGAAGCCGCCCTTGACCTGGTTGAAGATGACGCCGTTGACCTTCTCGTTGTTCTGGAACGCCTTCTCCAGCTTGCCCCAGCTCTCTTCGCGTCGCGCCTTGTCGCGCGACAGCACGGCTTCGCCGAGGGCGTTTTCGATGCGATCGAGGAACACTTCCACCTCGTCGCCGACCTTGAGGTCGCTCTCACGGCCGGGGCCGGAAAATTCGCGCAGCGCGACGCGGCCCTCGGTCTTCAGGCCGACGTCGATGACGGCCATGTCCTTTTCAATTGCAACCACCTTGCCCTTGACGACGGAGCTTTCCTGCAGGTTGCCGCCTGCAAAGGACTCGTCGAGCATCGCGGCGAAATCATCGCGCGACGGGCTATAGGTATCAGCAGAAGTCGAAGCCATTTGTTCTCCAGTTGCGGATGTCTTGCCGGCCGTTGGGTTCATGGGCGCATCGCGCGCGCAGTGTCGGAAGGTCCGCAAGACCTTCGAGCGACCGCTCGTTGCCCCGATCTAGCGACCAGAACAGCGGAAGCGGGCCGGCTGAGGCCCGCGCGTTCGATACGTTGAAAGCTTGTCCGGAACCTGGATCGCGCCGGTCCCGAAACCGGGACGAAGCGTATCGACCTCAAAGAGCGGGAGCGGGCACTTCCTCCAATGACGGCGGCGGCTTAACCCCGCGACCGGCCCGCTCGGACAGCCTCGATAATGTCGATGGCGGCCCGGACGCCGCCTTCTATATCCAGTTGGGAGTTATCTAGCAAGTAAGCATCCGGGGCCGGTTTCAAAGGCGCAATCGACCGATTCTTGTCACGTTCGTCACGCTGGAGGATGTCGGCGAGCACGGCCGCCTCGTCCGCCTCCTCGCCCCGCGCTTTGGCCTCCATGGTGCGGCGCCGCGCGCGGACCCTGGGGTCGGCGACCACGAAGATCTTCACGTCGGCATGGGGACAGATCACGGTTCCAATATCCCGGCCGTCGAGCACGGCGCCGGGCGGATCGGCCGCGAACTGGCGCTGGAAATTGACCAGAACCTCGCGAACCCGAGGGATTGCCGAGACGATCGAGGCACCCTCGCCGGCCTTCTGGGTCTTCAGCGCAGGATTGCCGAACTTTTCGGGATCGAGCTCCAGCGCGGCCTGCACCGCAGCCGCCTCGTCGTTGAGATCGTGCCCCGACTGCATCAGGGCATAGGCGACCGCGCGATAGATCACGCCGGTATCGAGATGACGATAGCCGTAATGGTGGGCGAGACGCTTGCCGAGCGTCCCCTTGCCCGAAGCCGCGGGCCCGTCGATGGCGATGATCATGAGAACTCGGCCCCTAGCGAACGCATCATCGGAATGAAATCCGGAAAGCTGGTGGCGATGAAGGCGGTGTCGTCGACGGTCACGGGCTGATCGGAGGCGCAGCCCATCACCAGCGCGGACATCGCGATGCGATGGTCCATATGGGTGGCGACAGTGCCGCCGCCCGGGACGTGGCCGCGACCCTCCACGATCAGATCGTCGCCGGAGACCTCGACCTTGACGCCGTTGACGCGCAGCATGGCGGCCGTGGCTTCAAGCCGGTCGGATTCCTTGACACGCAGCTCCTGCAGGCCGCGCATGATCGTGGTGCCTTCGGCGAACGACGCCGCCACCGCCAGCACCAGATATTCGTCGATCATCGACGGCGCGCGCTCGGGCGGCACCTCGACGCCGCGCAGCTTCGACGCCCGCACGCGCAAGCGCGCCATCGGCTCGCCGGCATCGCCGCGCACTTCGCTCTCCTCGATGGAGGCGCCCATTTCGCGCAGCGTGGTGAACAGCCCGGTGCGCAGCGGATTGGTCATGACGTCGGACAGCACGACATCGGAGCCCTCCGCGATCAGCGCCGCGACGATCGGGAAGGCGGCCGAAGAGGGATCGGCGGGCACCACGACATTGGCGCCATGCAGCTCGGGCTGGCCCACCAGCGTGATGCGGCGGCCGTGCCGGCCTTCCTGGACCGAGGTGATGTCGGCGCCGAAATGCTTCAGCATCAGCTCGGTGTGGTCGCGGCTGGCCTCGGTCTCGATGACCGTGGTGGTGCCGGGAGCGGCGAGGCCCGCCAGCAGCACGGCGGATTTGATCTGGGCCGAGGCCACAGGGGTCTTGTAGACGATCGGCAGGGGGTCGCGCGCGCCCTGGAGGGTCAGCGGCAGGCGCCCGCCCTCGCCGCCGGCGGTGACCCTGGCACCCATCTTCTCCAGCGGATCGAGGATCCGGCGCATCGGACGGCTGCGCAGCGAGGCGTCGCCGTCGAACACCGCCGAAATCGGGCAGCCGGCGACGGCGCCCATGACCAGCCGGCAGCCGGTGCCGGAATTGCCGAAATCCAGTGCTGCCTTGGGCTGGGCGAAGCCTCCTACCCCGACGCCGTTGACGGTCCAGGCGAAATCGCCGGTGCGCTCGACCCTGGCGCCCAGCGCCTGCATCGATTTGGCGGTGTTGAGGACGTCCTCGCCCTCGAGCAGGCCCGAAATCCTGGTCTCGCCGACCGCGAGCGCGCCCAGGATCAGGGCGCGGTGGGAGATCGACTTGTCGCCGGGCACCCGTACTTTCCCGGTCAGGAGACCGCTGGCGCGAGACTGGAGCGGCCTCGGTTGGTCGGAATGGGTCAAGATTGTGTCCTTGAATAGGCCCGGTGGGCTGGCGCGCAGGTACCACATGGTCCGCGCCCCGTCACGGGCATGTCGTTCTCCCGTAATGCGCTATTGACAGCGGGCCGCCAACTAGCCAAGTGAAGCACCGCTTTTCAGACATTCCCAGGATTCCTGCCGTGGCCAAGTCCGAACTCGGAACCAAACGTATTTGCCCGACCACGGGCAAGAAATTCTATGACCTCAACAAGAATCCGGTGATCTCGCCCTATACCGGCGAAGTGGTGCCGATCGCCCCGGTCGCTCCTGCCCGCGGGCCCCGTGCGGCCGAGGCCCGCAACATGGCCCAGGACAACGCGCCGGAGCCGGCGGAGGCCGAGGAGTTGGTCTCGCTCGAGGAGGCCGATGCCGAGGAGAACACCGGCAAGGTCAAGGCGGTCGTGCCCGAATCGGAGGACGATATCGAGGTCGACGAGACCCTCGACGACGATGATGACGACGATTCGACCTTCATTGCGGACGAGGAAGAGGGCGATGAGGACGTGACCGACATCATTGGTGATGTCGGCGGTGATGAAGAGACTTGAGATCAGCCCTGATCTGTGAAAAAGGGTGCACCGCGCGAGTCGGAAGGCTCGCCGGTCCGGGGTGATCGACCAGGTTCACTCCATCTAGGGTTAAGGGGCCATAGCTCAGCTGGGAGAGCGCTTGCATGGCATGCAAGAGGTCGGCGGTTCGATCCCGCCTGGCTCCACCAGCCTTCGCTGGCTTCGCCAGCTTCGGCTCGGCAAGCCAGCTCCGCTCCCTCGTGGCGAAGCTAGCGAAGGCTGCCGCGGCGTAGCCCGAAGGGCGAAGCCGGGCTTCAGCAAAACAAGGGCGGGTGTAAACTCTCTTCGACAACCGGGGGGAGTGCGATGAAGTACGTCTACATCTTGGAGAGCCTCGATTCCCTCCATTTCTACGTCGGGATCACCGACGACCTCCGCGCCCGACTGACAAAGCACAATGCTGGCGAGGTGCCCCACACTTCGAAATACGGACCTTGGCGGCTCAAGACTTACGTCGCATTCAGCGACGAGAAGCAGGCCGTCGCATTCGAAAAGTACTTGAAGTCGGCATCAGGCCGCGCCTTCGCCAAGAAGCGGCTTTAGCCCCCTACTCCCCGATCACCGCATTCAGCCGATCCCTCAGCGCCACGATCTCGTCCTTCATCGCGACCAGTTCTGACACCGAGCAGTCCGACGCCGCCAGGATCGATTGCGGCACGTTGCGCGCCTTCTCCTTCAGCGCATGGCCCTGCGCCGTCAGGGCGATCAGGACCTGGCGCTCGTCCTCGCGCGAGCGGGTGCGCCTGACGAGATGGGCAGCCTCGAGCCGTTTGAGCAGCGGCGTCAGCGTGCCCGAATCCAGGAACAGCTTCTCGCCGATCTCCTTGACCGGCACGTCGTCCCGCTCCCACAGCACCAGCATGACCAGATATTGCGGATAGGTCAGGCCGAGCCGATCGAGCAGCGGCTTGTAGACGCGGTTGAAGGCGTGCGTGGCGGAATAGACCGCAAAGCAGATCTGGTTGTCGAGGCGAAGCGGGTCTACCACCGTTGATTTCCGGGCCATGACGAATCTCGCGCGTTTCTCTCATTCTGGGCCCGGCCGGCGGCACATTCAATTGCGAACAATTAAATGTGAGGCGCGACGAATTAGATTGCGCGCAATCTAATTGTCTGCGATAAAGCTTGCACCCCAACCCGGAAAGACCCGAGGAGACGAAAATGTCTGTGAACGTCCTCTACAAGACCAGCGCCAAGGCCACCGGCGGCCGCGACGGCCATGCTGCGACCCTCGACGGCGCGCTCGACGTCAAGCTCACCACGCCGAAGGAGCTCGGCGGTGGCGGCGGCGCTGGCAACAATCCCGAGCAGCTGTTCGCGGCCGGCTATGCCGCCTGCTTCATCGGCGCGATGAAGTTCGTGGCCTCGCAGGGCGGCCCGAAGGTGCCTGCGGATGCCTCGGTCACCTCGACCGTCGGCATCGGCCCTCGCTCCGAGGGCGGCTTCGGCCTCGATATCGACCTTGCGGTCTCGCTGCCGGGCCTTGCCCGTGCAGATGCCGAGGCGCTGGTGGCGAAGGCGCACCAGGTGTGCCCGTACTCCAATGCCACGCGCGGCAACGTTGACGTTCGCCTGACGGTGGTCTGATCGGCAGCGCGGATCGGCTGGCCCGGGGCCTCCTCGGGCCGGCCACTTACGAGGAAATTTGCCACCCCGCGGCATGGCTGCACGGCGGCGCATACGGCTCCACGCTCGGCGCCATTGCTGGCGCAAACAAACCTCGCTAGGCCTGTGATCCAATGATCGACACAGGGAAGCGAAGGCATGACTGAAGCAGCAACGGGCGCCATGAGCGGACTGCGCGTCATCGATCTCACGCGCGTGCTCGGCGGTCCCTACTGCACCCAGATCCTCGCCGACCACGGCGCCGACGTGATCAAGGTCGAGCCGCCCGCGGGCGACGAGGTGCGCGAATGGGGCCCTCCGTTCCACGAAGAGGATGCGGCCTATTTCGTCGGCATCAACCGCAACAAGCGCTCGATCGGCCTCGACCTCGCCTCCGAGGGCGGCCGAATCGTGCTGCTCAAGATGCTGGAGACCGCCGACGTCCTGATCGAGAATTTCAAGCCGGGCACGCTGGAGAAATGGGGCATCGGCAACGACGTCCTCAGCAAGAAATATCCCCGCCTCGTGCATTGCCGGATCTGCGGCTTCGGCGCCGACGGCCCGCGCGGCGGCAACCCCGGCTATGATGCCATCATCCAGGCCATGACCGGCATGATCGCGGCGACCGGCTCGCCCGAGAGCGGGCCGATGCGGATCGGCGTGCCCTTGGTCGACATCACCACCGGACTTTATGCGGCGATCGGCATCCTGATGGCGCTGTCGGAGCGGCAGCGGTCGGGCAAGGGCCAGTTCCTGGAGACGACGCTGTACGAGACCGGCCTTGCCATCATGCATCCGCACACCGCGAATTATTTCATGCATGGCAAGCCGCCTGGTCTCACCGGCAACGAGCATCCGAACCTCGTCCCTTACGCGATCTTTCCGACCAAGACCGACAACATCTTCATCGGCGTCGGCAATGACGGCACCTTCCGCAAGCTGGCGAAAGAGATCGGCAAGCCCGAGCTCGGCACCGATCCACGCTTTGCCCGTAACAAGGACCGCATCGCCAATCGCGAGGCACTGCGCGCCGAGCTTGCCGCCGTGTTCAGCCAGCACGAGGCCGAGCCGCTGTGCAACCGCCTGCTCGCGGCGGGCCTGCCCGCGGGGCCGGTGCAGAAGATCGACCAGGCGTTGACGAACCCGCACACGATCGCGCGTGGCGATATTATCGAGAAGGACTGGTACAAGGGCGTGGCCTCGCCGATCCGGCTCGATCGCAGCAAGCCGAGCCTGCGCCGCGTGCCGCCGAAATTCAGCCAGCACGCGGCCGAGGTGCTGGGCGAGTTCGGCTACTCCAAGGCCGAGATCGACGCGATGGTCGAAAAGGGCACGGTCTGCGGTCCCGAGCGGAAACGCTGAGCTAAGGCGAGCGTCAACGGTGGTGCGCTCCCTCTCCCGCTTGCGGGAGAGGGTTGGGGAGAGGGTGCCTCCGCATTGGGGACAATCCCCCTAGAGGATAGAACCTTCACCCGGCGCGCGGGACGATGCTTCGCATCGCCCGGACGCGCCGACCTCTCCCGCAAGCGGGAGAGGTTTCTGAGCCCGCGGCTAATTACTCCGCATCAACCGATGCCGCACTGCGGCGCGCGCACGTATGTGCAGCGCGAACGGAGTTGGCTGACGGCTCCGTCTTGGCCTATTTGACGACTTCCCATCTGGCCGCGCTTGCTGCTTTCGTTTCTCCCGCTTACACAGTCATGTGAACGTCATATGGCGCTGCTAGCGCAAGCGCTTCTTTTTAGTGACGGGCAAGGGAGGTTCTTGATGGCTCTTCGACATTTTGGCACGGCGGCGGCCGTCGCACTCACAATTGGTCTCGGCGCCTCGCCGGCACTCGCGGTAACCGAAATCCAGTGGTGGCACGCCATGACCGGCGCCAATAACGACGTCATCGTCAGGCTCGCCAACGATTTCAACACCACGCAGAGCGACTACAAGGTGATCCCGACCTACAAGGGCAACTACGCCGATACGATGAACGCCGGCATCGCCGCGTTCCGCGCCGGCAACGCGCCGCACATCATGCAGGTGTTCGAGGTCGGCACCGCCACCATGATGGCGGCCACCGGCGCCGTGAAGCCGGTCTACAAGCTGATGGCCGAGACCGGCGAGAAGTTCGATCCGAAGGCCTACTTGCCCGCGATCACCGGCTACTACTCGACCTCGAAGGGCGAGATGCTGTCCTTCCCGTTCAACTCGTCCTCGACGGTGATGTGGGTCAATCTCGACGCGCTGAAGAAAGCGAATGTCGAGATCCCGAAGACCTGGCCCGAAGTATTCGACGCCGCCAAGAAGCTGAAGGCGGCCGGGCACGCCACCTGCGGCTTCTCCAACTCCTGGGTCACCTGGGTCAATCTCGAGCAGCTCTCCGCCTGGCACAACGTGCCGCTCGCCAGCAAGGCCAACGGCCTCGACGGTTTCGACACCGTGCTGTCCTTCAGCGGTCCGCTCCAGGTCAAGCATCTCGAAAATCTGGTCGAGCTCCAGAAGGACAAGACCTACGACTATGCCGGCCGCACCAACACCGGCGAAGGCCGCTTCACGTCGGGTGAATGCCCGCTCTACCTGACCTCGTCGGCGTTCTTCGGCAACGTCAAGGCGCAGGCCAAGTTCGCCTTCACCGCGGTGCCGATGCCCTATTACCCGGACGCCAAGGGCGCGCCGCAGAACTCGATCATCGGCGGTGCCTCGCTCTGGGTGATGGGCGGCAAGTCGGCCGACGAGTACAAGGGCGTCGCCAAATTCTTCTCCTTCCTCTCGGACACCGATCGCCAAGTCTACATCCACAAGGCCTCGGGCTATCTGCCGATCACCAAGGCGGCCTATGACAAGGCCAAGGCGGATGGCTTCTACAAGGACCAGCCCTATCTCGAAACGCCGCTGCTCGAGCTGACCAACAAGGAGCCGACCGAGAATTCGCGCGGCCTGCGCCTCGGCAACATGGTGCAGCTCCGTGACGTCTGGGCGGAGGAGATCGAGCAGGCGCTGGCCGGCAAGAAGACCGCCAAGCAGGCGCTGGACGCGGCCGTCGAGCGCGGCAACACCATGCTGCGCCAGTTCGAAAAGACCGCCGTGAAGTAAGGCGACAAGCGGCAGGCCGGTCAGCCGGCCTGCCGCCCCCCGCGGGCATCATGCAAAAGCAAGCCATTTTCCAATCGAAGCTGTTGCCCTATGCGCTGGTTGCGCCGCAGCTCGCGATCGTCCTGATATTCTTCTACTGGCCGGCCTTGCAGGCGGTAATCCAGTCCTTCCTGCTCCAGGACGCCTTCGGCCTGTCAACCAGCTTCGTCTGGTTCGAGAACTATATCGACCTGTTCAAGGAGCGCGCCTATTTCGAGGCGATCGTCCGCACCTTCTTCTTCTCGTTCGCCATCGCGATCTCGTCGCTGTCATTCGCGCTGCTGCTCGCGGTCATGGCCGACAAGCCGCTGCGTGGCGGCACGCTTTACCGCACGCTGCTGATCTGGCCCTATGCGGTGGCGCCGCCGGTCGTCGGCGTGCTCTGGATCTTCATGCTGCACCCTTCGCTCGGCGTGCTCGCGCGCTACTTGCGCACCCTAGGTATCGACTGGAATCCGCTGCTCGACGGCAATCAGGCAGCTGCCCTGATCATCATGGCGGCCGCCTGGAAGCAGATCTCCTACAACTTCCTGTTCTTCCTCGCCGGCCTCCAGAGCATCCCGCGCAGCGTGATCGAGGCGGCTGCGATCGACGGCGCCCGCCCGATGCGCAGGTTCTGGACCGTGATCTTCCCGCTGCTGTCGCCGACAATCTTCTTCCTGCTGGTCGTCAACATCGTCTACGCCTTCTTCGACACGTTCGGCATCATCGACACCATGACCCGCGGCGGTCCGGGCAAGTCGACGGAGACGCTGGTCTACAAGGTCTATACCGACGGCCTGCTCGGCGGCAACCTCGGCAGCTCCGCGGCGCAATCGGTGATCCTGATGATCATGGTCATCGTGCTGACGGGCATCCAGTTCCGCTTCGTCGAACGCAAGGTGACCTACTGATGGTCGAGGAAGAAGGCTTTCGGCGCTACATTGCCCATATCATCCTCTGGATCGGGATCGCGATCGTCGCCTTCCCGGTCTATCTCGCTTTCGTGGCCTCAACCCAGGACAACGCGGTGATCGCCAACGGGCAGATGTCGCTGCTGCCGGGTGGCCATTTTCTCGAAACCTACTATAAGACGATCTTCATCGGCACGAGCGGCTCCACCCGCGAGCCGGTCGGCAACATGATGCTGAACTCGCTGGTGATGGCGATGCTGATCGCGCTCGGCAAGATCGCGGTCTCGATCATCTCCGCCTATGCGATCGTCTATTTCCGCTTTCCGTTCCGGATGGCGATCTTCTGGATCATCTTCATCACTTTGATGCTGCCCGTCGAGGTGCGCATCTATCCGACCTACAAGATCGTCGCCGACCTGCACATGCTCGACAGCTATGCCGGCCTGTCGCTGCCGCTGATCGCATCGGCCACCGCGACGCTGCTGTTCCGCCAATTCTTCATGACGGTGCCGGACGAATTGCTGGAAGCCTCGCGCATCGACGGCGCCGGCCCCTTCCGCTTCTTCTGGGATACGCTCTTGCCGCTGTCGCGCACCAACATGGCGGCGCTGTTCGTGATCCTGTTCATCCTTGGCTGGAATCAATATCTCTGGCCGCTGTTGATCACCACGCGCGACGACATGCAGACCATCCAGATCGGCATCCGCAAGATGATCACCACCACCGACGCGCTGACCGAATGGCCGATCGTGATGGCAACCGCCGTGCTGGCCATGCTGCCGCCGGTGGTCGTCGTCGTCGCCATGCAGAAATTGTTCGTGCGCGGCCTGGTCGAGACGGAAAAGTGAAGATGGCGAATAGTGAATGGCGAGTGGCGAATGGGGTCGCTGCGTCCGCGTTGCGTGCTAACAAGTCCCCATTCGCCATTCCCTACTCGCTATTCGCTGGTGCAACCCATGGCTAACGTCACCCTGCGCAGCGTCCGCAAGACCTATCCCGGCGGCTTCGAGGCCATCAAGGGCGTCGATGTCGATGTCGGCGACGGACAGTTCTGCGTGCTGGTCGGACCAAGCGGCTGCGGCAAGTCCACGCTGCTGCGCATGGTCGCGGGGCTGGAGACGGTCACCGGCGGCGAGATCGACATCGGCGGCCGCATCGTCAACGGAGTAGAGCCCGCCGATCGCGACATTGCGATGGTGTTCCAGAACTACGCGCTCTATCCGCATATGAGCGTCTACAACAACATGGCCTACGGCCTGCGCAACCGCGGCATGGCGGAAGCCGAGATCAGAACCCGCGTCGACGAGGCCGCGCGCATCCTCGAGCTCACGTCGATGCTGGAGCGCAAGCCGCGTCAGCTCTCCGGCGGCCAGCGCCAGCGCGTCGCCATGGGGCGCGCCATCGTGCGCCAGCCGAAAGTGTTCCTGTTCGACGAGCCGCTCTCCAACCTCGACGCCAAGCTGCGCATCGCGATGCGGGTCGAGATCCGCAAATTGCAGCGCCGGCTCAACACGACGTCGATCTACGTCACCCATGACCAGCTCGAGGCGATGACGCTCGCCGACATTCTTGTCGTGATGAACGGCGGCCAGGTCGAGCAGGTCGGCAATCCGCTTGATATCTACGAGAAGCCGGCGACGACCTTCGTCGCCTCCTTCATCGGCGCGCCGCCGATGAACTTGATGTCGACGCGGCCCGAGGAGATCCGGTCGCAGCTCGCCGGCAGCGCCGCAGCCGACGCCGGCATCGTCGGCATCCGCCCGGAGGATTTTGTCATCACCGACGAGACGCCGGCCGGCGGCGTCGCCCTGCCGCTCACCGTCGAAGCCATCGAGCGCGTCGGCGCCGAGACCTTCGTCTACGGCTCGCGGGAGCAGGAGGATCAGCGCGTCGCCGCCACGCCCGGCGAGCTGCCGCCCGGCGAGGTCATCGTCCGCATTCCCGGAACCCAAGCGCCCGCCATCGGCGCGAGAATCCGGGTCGCGGCGGTGCGGGCCAAGCTGCATCTGTTCAGTGACGACGGGCGGACGCGGCTTAAGGGCTGAGCGGCTCCGGGGCCCGACGACAAAAGTGCGAAAACAACCCCATGCACAGTAGAAGGGGGTTTGTTTTTGTTGGGATAAATCGCCTCTCACGAAGCGTCATGCCAACCATGACGAACCAGGCATTCGGGCGATGGCGGAAAGGGGCCCGTCCACAACCTCCCCCGCTACGTCCTTGAACCCACAGGGGAACATGCCCATATTGCTGATCAAGGGGCGCCGCTCGCGGGCCCTGATGCACCAAAGTCGCTTTCTGCGAGGACTTTGTAAACTATGTCTCGTGTTCCAACGCTCTCCAGTCCCTTCCTGCTGGGCTTTGACGAGATCGAGCGCGTGCTCGATCGGGTCGTCAAAGGCGCCGACGGTTATCCTCCCTACAATATCGAGAGGTGCGACCGCACGGACGGCCAGCCCGAGCGTTTGCGCATCACGCTGGCGGTCGCCGGATTTACGCGCGACCAACTCGATGTAACCATTGAGGAAAACCAGCTCGTGATCCGCGGGCGACAGCAGGACGACAAGACCCGGCAATACATCCATCGCGGCATCGCCGCGCGCCACTTCCAGCGCACCTTCGTGCTGGCGGAGGGGATGCTGGTGCTGGGCGCGGATCTGAAGAACGGGTTGTTGTCGATCGATCTGGCCCGGCCTGAACCGGAGCGGATCGTTAAGACAATCGCTATCAATGAGCACGAATAATGGAACGAGTAGCGGACTCGACCGCTTAGTGTTCCAGAGGAGTCGAGACCATGAGTGAAGGTCACGTTGCGTTCGAATACGAAGCCAAGAACGTCTCTCCGGAGACGCTGGCAACCCTGGGCGAAGGCCATATCGCCTATGTGAAGCAGATCCGCTCCGAGGACGTGCCGGGCCTGTTCCCCGAGGCGCCCAGGATCGCGCCGGGCCTCAAGCTTTTCGCGCTCCACGCCGCCGACGGCACGCCGATCATGCTGACCGACAGCCGCGAAGCCGCGGTCGCCAACGCCTGGAGCAACGAGCTGCAAGCGGTGAGCGTGCACTGAGCACGCGCGCGTCGCAGGAAGAGTTTCAAGCGGGCATGCCTTCGCAAGAAGGCGTGCCCGTTTTCAATTGGGCGGCGAGGTGTTCGCGTCGCCATCGGCAGCCAACGGGAACTCGGCGATGCCCCTGCCCGCGTGCGGCAGGGCTATCGCATGTTAGACGTGGCTGGGACACCGACTGGTCCACGGCGTCATGGCCGGGCTTGTCCCGGCCATCCACGCCTTTCCATGCAGCACAAAGAACGTGGATGCCCGGGACAAGCCCGGGCATGACGGGCTCTCGAAATTCCGATGCAATGACCTCTCCTGCGCGTGCGGGCGGCCTTGGCTCATGCGCGCACGAGACCGTCATCAATCCGTGATTTGACATTTCGTTCTTCTTTGTCAAATCTGACAAAATGCAGGCCAAGGCCCCTCCCCAGGACCGGATCCTCGACGCCGCCTTGCGCGTGTTCCGGCGCCACGGCTTCCGCCGCTCCTCGATCGAGCAGGCGGCGGAGGAAGCCGGACTGACGCGGCAGGCGCTCTATCATCACTTCGCCTCCAAGGAGGCGCTGTTTCGCGCCGTGCTCGAGCGGATCTACGCGCAGGGGCTCGCTGCCGAAATCGCGGCCGCGAAGGCGGCGGAAGAATCCGGCCTCGAGCTTGCCGACATCCTGGTCGCCGAGATCGGCGCGCGGATGCAGTCGCTGCTCGCTTCGCTCAGGGATTCGCCCCACACCGAAGAGCTGTTTTCCGAGCACCTCGCGCAGGCGCGCGACCTCTACCAGAGCTATTCCAGCCGGTTCACCGAGGAGATCGCAACCACGATCACGCGGGTGTGCCGCAAGCGAAAGCTCAAGCTCGAAAGCGGCGTCAGCGTGCGCGAGCTCGCGCGCTGCGTCGAGATGGCGATCCACGGCACCAAATCCGCTTTCCCCGCCATGCAGCCGGTCGACGCGTTCCTGAAGCAGCTCGAGACCATGCTGCGCATGCTGATCGCCGGCGCGATGGCGCCGTCGGCAAAGAAGTCCCAACGCAAAACGGGAGTTCGAAAATGACCAGCACGACCATTAATGGACGGCCTCTGGTGCTGCCCGACGATCCGGATGCGCTCTTGATCGACGTGATCCGCGATGGCGGCCTCACCGGCACCAAACTCGTCTGCGGCTCCGGCGTCTGCGGCGCCTGCACCGTGCTGCTCGACGGCACACCGGTCGTGAGCTGCCTGTTGCCGGCGCAGGCGGCCGCCGACAAATCGCTGACGACCATCGAGGGCATAGGTAGCGCCGGATTGCATCCGGTGCAGAAGGCGTTCATGGCGCACGACGCCCTGCAATGCGGCTTCTGCACACCCGGCTTTGTCGTCGAAGCCGCCGCCTTCCATGACGGCTGGCGCGCGACCAAGGGCGCGGCGACACCCTCGCGCGAGGAGATCGCCGCCGCGCTATCGGGACATCTCTGCCGCTGCGGCGCCTATGAAGGCATCTATCGCGCCGTCGCCGAAGCATGCTCGGGCCGCTTCGACGGCAACGAGCCCATCGCGCCGCGGCTGGAGGCCCGCGACAAGGTGACGGGCCTCGCCCGCTACACGGTCGACATCCACCATGACGGCCAGCTCGAAGGCGTCATCCTGCGCGCGCCCGTCGCGCATGCGAGGATCACCGGGCTTGATCTGGCGCCGGCGCGCGCCATTGCCGGTGTTGCCGCGGTCGTTCCGCTGCTCGACGATGACAACATGGTCCGCTTTGTCGGCGCGCCGATTGCAGCCGTCGCGGCCAAGGATCGTCGCACCGCACTGCAGGCCATCGCCGCGATCAGCTTCAAGCCCGAGCCTTTGCCCGCCGTGATCGGGCTCGATGCAGCGCGACGCGACGATGCACCAATCGTGTTCGAGAAGAAGGACCGCAAGCGTGCCGGCAACGTGTCCGAGGGCGCAGGCGGCGCTCCGGTGTCGTGGAAGGGCAATGTGCGCGGGCCTTCGGCGCCGTTCTCGCAGAAAGCCAAGCGCGCCAAGAGCTGGCTCGACGAGGCGCGCCAGCAACGCAATCCGCTGCTGGTCGAGGAGACCTTTCGCGTCTCGACGCAACAGCACGCAAGCCTCGAACCACATGCCGCCGTGGCCAGGTTCGATGGCGATCAGCTCATTGTGCACATCTCGACCCAGGCCATCCACGAGAGCATGGAGAAGATCGCCAAGCGTTATGGTCTTCCGCATGACAAGGTGCGTGTGATCGCCGATCATGTCGGCGGCGGATTCGGCTCCAAGGGCAGCCTGGGGCTGGAGACCATCGCCGCGATCGAGCTTGCGCGCGCCGCCAAAGCGCCGGTGCGCGTCGCCTTCGATCGTGAAGAGGAGCTTTCCGTCACCGGCTATCGTCCGGCCGCCGAGCTGAAGCTGTCCTTGCTGCCTTCTGCGGAAGGCCGCCTCAAGGCGCTGTCGCTCACTGCCCATGCCGACACCGGCGCCGCCGTGAACTCGCTGATCGCGGGTCTGGCGCGGCTGATCTATCCGGCCGAGGCAAAAGAGCTCGTCGACTTCGACGTGCTCAGCAATTTGCCGCCCGGCGCGCCGTTCCGCGGCCCCGGCGGTCCGCCGATGTCGTTTGCGCTGGAGCAGGCGGTCGACGAAGCGGCGCTGCGCATGAAGATGGATCCGATTCACCTCCGCAAGCTCTGGGACCCCGATCCTAACCGCCAGCGATTGTACGACTGGGCTGCCGGACTCGACGTCTGGAAGAACCGCAAGCCGGCCGCCTCGCAAACCGGCCGCTACCGGCGCGGCGTCGGCGTTGCCACCGGCTACTGGCTCTATCTCTGGCAGACCGGCTCCTCGGTCGAGCTCGCGATCAAGGGCGGCCGCATCGTCGCAAGCTGCGCGGTACAGGATATCGGCACGGGCACGCGCAGCGTGATCGCCAACACCGTCGCGAAGGCGTTCGATCTCGAGCCGCAGGATGTGGACGTTCGCATCGGCCGCTCCAGCCTGCCCCGCGGACCGGGCTCCGGCGGCAGCCGCGTCACCGCCTCGGTGGTGCCGCCGACCTTGCTCGCCATCGACAAGCTGAAAGCGGAAATCAGGCGCACCGCGTCTCGCACACCCGCTCCGGGCTCGAACGCGCCCTGGCGCGAGATGATCGCGGCTTCCCCTGATATCGCCGTGTCGGCCAAACGCCAGGAGGACGGCAAGCCGCCGCCCGGCGTCAGGCCCGCGCTGCACGAGGCGGGCATCATGGGCCGGGTGTTCGGTTGGGTGCTGCGTCTGATGAGCCACATGGTGGTCGGCGCCGGCGTGCCGAGCTCGGTGCAGGTGATGGAAGTCGAGGTTGATACCTGGCTCGGCCATGTGCGCGTGCTCAACGCCTATACGGGCCTCGCGGTCGGCAAGCTCGCCGCGCCGGCGCTGGCCCGAAGCCAGGCCGCGGGCGCGGTGATCCAGGGCATCGGCTACGCACTCTATGAGTCGCGGGAGACCGATCCCTTGAGCGGCCACGTCCTGAGCGGCAGCATGGAGGATTACCGCATCCCAGGGATTGCCGACATGCCGAAACTGGAGGTGCATTTCGACGAAGCCGGTTTCGAGCATGTGCCGGGCGGCAGCGTCGGCATCGGCGAAGTCGCCACCGTGCCGACCTCGCCCGCGATCGCCAACGCCATCCGCGATGCGATCGGCGTGAGACTGACTGAAATTCCGTTCCGGCCCGATCGTCTTGTGGCCGCGCTGAAAGGGAGGGATGCAGCATGAGTGTCGCCGTCATGACCGCCAATCTCACGCCTGAATTCCGCGCCGGAGGCACCGACTTCAGCGAACGCCGCCGCAGCGGCGTGTCGCAGGGAATGCTGATCGATATCTCGGCCAACGGCGACAAGACGATCACCTGGGACGCCGACGGAGCAGCCCAGATCGGCGCGCTCACCACCATCGCCACGATCGCGACCGACGCGCGCATCGCCGCTGCCTATCCCGGTATTGCGGCGAGCGCGCAAGGGCTCGCCACGCCGCAGGTGCGCCAGGTTGCAACGCTCGGCGGCAATCTCGCGCAGCGTTCACGCTGCTGGTATTTCCGCCGGGCCGACATCGATTGCCTGAAGAAAGGCGGCAGCACCTGCCCTGCCCGGTCCGGCAATCATCTCTATGGCGTTGCCTTCGATCTCGGCGCCTGCGTCGCGCCGCATCCATCGACCATGTCGGCGGCTCTGCTCGCCTATGATGCGACCATCACCACCGACCGGCGCAGCGGATTGACGATTGCCGGCCTGCTCGGCGACGGCTCGCTCTCGCACGCCGATCATACGCTCGCAGCAGGCGAGATGATCAAGAGCATTGCGCTTCCTGCTCCGCTTCAAGGCGAGCGCGCGTCCTACAAGCGGGCGATCAGCCGGACCTATGCGGAATGGCCGCTGGTGGAGCTCTGCGCCCGCGTCGTCATCGCCGGCGGCAAGTTCGAGCTCGTGCGTCTCGCTGCAGGCGGCGTCGCGCCCGTGCCGCTCCGCCTCACCGCCGTGGAGGTCCAGCTCAGCGGCAAGGTTGCGAATGCGGCATCGATCGCAGAAGCGGCGAAAGCGGCGAGCTCGGGTGCCAAGCCATTGCCGATGACGGCCTACAAGCTCGATCTCCTGCAAGGGCTGGTGCGCGACGTGCTGGAGCGGCTTTCGGGCTAGAGAATGATGAGACCAGGTTTGATTGCTACAACATAAGTGCGCCCCCTCTCCCGCTTGCGGGAGAGGGTTGGGGAGAGGGTGTTTCCGCAGTGGGATAGCCCGCAAGAGGAGAAAGCCCTCACCCGCGCCTTCGGCGCGACCTCTCCCGCAAGCGGGAGAGGTTTGCACCGAGCACGTGGCGATCGATTCAACCTACACCCATCACGCTCTAACCGCCTGAGCGGCCGGCCAGCCGCGCGCGGATATCCGGCTTCAGCACCTTGCCGACCTTGGACCGCGGCAGATCGTCCCAGACTTCGATCTGCTTCGGTGTCTTGACGCTGCCGATCCGCTGCTTGACGAACGCCGCCAGCGCCGTCGCGTCGACGCTCTGGCCGGCACGGGGCTGCACCACGGCGACGATACGCTCACCCCATTTCTCGTCCGGAAGGCCAACCACGGCGCAATCCTGGACCGCCTCATGCGCCCGCAGCGCGTTCTCGACCTCGATCGAGTAGACGTTGAACCCGCCGGTGATGATCATGTCCTTGGCGCGATCGACGATGTAGAGGTAGCCATCGTCGTCGATGTAGCCGATGTCGCCGGTGTGGTGCCAGCCATGCGCGGAGGCCTCCGCCGTGGCTTCGGGATTCTTGTAATAGCCTTGCATCACCAGCGAGCCGCGAACCACGATCTCGCCGCGTGAGCCGGTCGGCAGCAGATTGCCGTCGCCATCCATGATGCCGGCCTGCACCAACGGGCTGATCCGCCCCGCCGAGGCGAGGCGCTCCATCGCGATCGCGCCATCGGCATTGTAATGCTGATCCGGTGCCATCATCGAGATCATCATCGGCGCTTCAGTCTGACCGAACAATTGCGCCATGGGCCCGATGCGCCGGAGCGCCTCCGCAAGCCGTGTGGCCGAGATCGGCGCCGCGCCGTACCAGAAGCATTGCAGAGACCCGAGCTTCGCGGAGTCGAGCTTGGGATGATCGAGCAGCATGTAGATCAATGTCGGCGGCAGGAAGGTGTGCGTGACATGGTAGCGCTCAATCAAATCGAGGAATTCGGCGATGTCGGGGCGATGCATGATCACGATGCGGCCGCCGAGCGCCATGATCGGGAAACACAGCACACCGGCCGCATGGGTCAACGGCGCGAGCGCGAGATAGACCGGACGCCCCCTGAAGGGATAGCCCATCAGCGTCAGCGCCGTCATGGCTTCGATGTTGCGGCCCGACAGCATGACTCCCTTCGGCTTTCCGGTGGTGCCGCCGGTGCCGGGAATCATCGCGAGATCGTCGACCGTCTCGCGTTGATATTGGTCGACCGAAAGGCCAGCGAGCCAACTGTTGAACGAGGGCGCGAAGGGCAGTTCGCGATCGAGGCAGACGAGGACACGCAGCTTCGGCAGCTCCGCCCGCACCGCCTCGACCATCGGCGCGAAGCTTGAATGAAACAGCAGCAGGCTGCAGTCAAATTGGTCGAGGACGAGCCGGTTTTCGGCCGCCTCGTTGCGCGGATTGATCGGGCACCAAACCGAGCCCGCCCGGGAAATGCCGAACACGCATGCAAACGCGACCGGATCGTTGCCGGAAAGGATTGCGACCTTCTCGCCGGCAGCAATACCCGATCGCGCGAGCCCGCGCGCGACGCGGTAGCTCAGCTGCTGCACCTCGCAATAGCTGAGATCGCGACCGTCCATGGTCAGGCACGGCGCATCGGGGCCGAGCGAGGCACCTTTGTCGAGGTAATCGATGAAGCGCATGATCAATCCCGGAAGCAGCTGGCGGGTGGCGCGCGGCCGCGCCACCCGTGATCTTGCTCAGTCGTGCACGGTGAGGACCGGTCTGCTGACCAGCCCGAAGCTGCGCAGCTGGCCGAGCAGTTCGTGGTGACCGAACGCCTGGCAACCGGAGGCGAAGCCCACGCGCTTGGGCGGCTGCTGCAGCAGGTGCGCCGCTGCATAGGCCTGCAGCAGGCCGGTCTGCTTGTAATTGCTGTTGCCGCTGATGACGCAGTGCGCGCGCCCCAATGGGCCGGAGGCATGCACCGAATCCAGCGACTTGTTGACGCGCGGGTTTTCGCGCGGCGGCATGGTGTTCATCACGCCGGCGGCGGTCTGCGCCAATGCGGCGTAGCGGTCGTCGGGGTTCATGTCCTTGGTCGCCTCCAGCGCGGCGGCGACGATCTGCGGCACGCCCAGCATCAGCGCGCGGTTGAACACGCCGCCCAGCACCTTCACGTTGGCCACGCGCGGATCGCGCTTGAACCACACCGGATGCGAGGTGCCGCCCCAGGGCAGCGCCAGTGCGAGCTCATGCTGGCCGGGGATGGCGAGGTTGTAGAGACCGGCATCCACCTGATGCTCGACATACTTGTTCTGCTCCAAATAGTAGGCCTTGGCCATCGCGGCGTTGACCAGGATGGTCTGTGTCGAGGCGATGGTCGGGCTGCCGCCCCAGAACACGGCGATATCGAGCGTGTCGAGGCCGGGCGTCTCCAGGCACAGCTGCGCGGCGATCTCGCCGGTGGTGTACATCTGCGCGATGCCCGGCGCGAGCAGCAGGCCAGCATTGGCGAACTTCGTGCCCCATTCCTGCTCGAGCGTGATCAGCCAGTCCTGCTCGCCGGTGGTGTCGGTGTAGTGGCATCGGGACGCCCAGCAGGCCTGCACCACCTCGCCGCCGAACCTGGCGAAGGGGCCCACGGTGTTGAGCACCACCGAGGCGCCGTTGAACAACTCCGTCAGTGCGCTCACGGTGTGCGGCACTTCCACCACCTCGTAGTCGGCGGTCTCGATACCGGCCACGTTCGCTTTCATTGCGGCGTTGAGCTTCTCCGCGCTGCGTCCGGCGGCGATGAAGGGGATGTTGTACTCGCGTAAGTATTCGCAGACCAGCCGGCCGGTGTAGCCGGACGCGCCATAGACGATGACGGGCTTCTTCGCGCTCATTGTCGTTCCTCCGAAATGTTCGTTGTCGGGTTTGCAGCTCACATTCCCATGCCGCCATCGACCGGCAGTCCGATGCCGGTGATGAAGCGGGCTTCGTTCGAGCACAGGAACACCGCAGCATTGGCGATGTCGCCGACCTCCGCGAGCTTGCCGAGCGGCGTCTGCTCCACGACCGAGCCGACCGCGGCGTTGACGTCGGGCGCGAGACCGATCTTGACGATGTCGTTGGCCAGCTGCAGGCCCATGTCGGTCGGGATCAAGCCGGGATAGATGCAGTTGACGCGCACGCCATAACCGAGCTTGCCGGCCTCCATCGCAGCGACCCGTGTCATGCGATCGACCGCGGATTTCGTGCCGGAATAGACCGAGATGCTCGGGAAGGCGATCGTCGCCGCGACAGACGCGATATTGACGATCGCGCCGCCTTTGCCCGCCGCTCCGCCCGGCCGCATCGCGCGGAAGGCGTGCTTCATGCCGAGCACGGTGCCGACGATGTTGACGTCGCACATCCGCCGCGCATCCTCGGCCCTGATCTCGCTGACCAGCGACGTGATCTCGATGCCGGCATTGTTGACGAGGATGTCGTAGCCGCCGAGGGTGGCGACCGTCGCAGCAGTCGCTTTCTCCCACTGCGCATCGTCGGCGACATCGAGATGCACGAAGCCGGTCTTCACACCGAGCCTGGCGATCTGGCCGGCGCTGTCCTTGCCGACGTCGTCGAGAATGTCGCCGATCATGACCGCCGCACCGGAGCGCGCCAGTGCTTCCGCAATCGCCGCTCCTATCCCGCGGGCTCCGCCGGTGACCAGGGCTTTGCGGCCATCAAGGCTCTTCTCACTCATCGCACGTCCTCCCTTTGCTTGGACTGATCTTTTGGACTGATCTGCTCGCTGATGATCGGTGCGCGCTGCGATTGGCAGCACGGTGCCGGCGCGGTTGCGCAACGGCATGCGAGTCCGTTCCGGCGGCGCGGCGCCGGTGGGTGCATTTCCTCCATTTGCTGGCGTCTTGACGACTGTCCAAATTTCTTGGCGCGCACACTCCTCCCGGAACTTGACGGTTGTCAAGGAAAAAATTTGACAGTTGTCAAAGAGGATGGTCTGTAGACGATGACCGACGACGTGATCGTGGTGACCAAGAGACGGGAGACAGCGCGACGATGGCGCGGCAAGCGACAGGAGCGGCGAAGCGGGAGGCCGTGGCGGAGATCGTGCGGGACGACAAGTTCAACGCGCGACGCATCGAGCTTGCCGAGGCCGCGCTCGAAACGCTTGGAGAGCTCGGCTTCGCCCGGACCAGCCTGCGGGAGATCGCGCAGAACTCGGCGTTCACGCACGGCGTGTTCCACTATTATTTCAGCGACAAGCTCGACCTGATCTGCTGCTGCGTTCGCCACTACAAAGCCAAGTGCGTGACGCGCTATGACGAGGTCGTCGCGACAGCAACGAGCCGCGACGAATTGACGGAGGGCTTCCTCGCCAAGCTCGCAGCAACGCTGCAGAACGAAGCCCGCATGCACCGGCTTTGGTACGATTTGCGCTCGCAGGCGATGTTCGAGGCGGCGTTTCGCAAGGATGTCCTCGAGATCGACAAGAGCCTGGAAGCGATGATCTGGCGCATTGCCTCTCGCTATGCCGAGCTCGGCGGCAAGCGGCCGGCGTCGTCGCCAGGCGCGCTCTACGCGCTGTTCGACGGTCTATTCCAGAGTGCGCTGCTCAAGCACCTCTCGGGTGACAAGAGGGCGGTCCCCGAACTGCTCGACGAAGTCCGGCGCCTGCTGCCGACGGTCTGCTGAAGCGCGGAAACGGCGCCCACGACGGCGTCGCCGCTCGAGAGCTGCACGTTGCGCCATCCAAATTGATCGTCCGACTCGAAACTGCTTAGATGCGGCATGCCGCCGAAAGTCGAACGTCTGCCCAAGCAGCAATTGTGGTTTCCGGCCGGGCGCTATTTTCTGCGCACGATCAAGCGCGATGACGCCTCGCAGCGCTGGGCGGACTGGTTGTCCGATCCCTGGACGGTGCATGTCCTCAACACGTCACCGCGTGCGATGACCAAGGCGGAGATCGCCGACTACATCAAATCCTTCGATCAGCGCGAACGGCTCCTGCTCGGGATATTCGAGCGTGGCAGCCGCATCCATGTCGGCTTCATCCGCCTCGACATCAACGCGGCGGCGAGCGAGGCGCTCGTCAGCGCCGTGATCGGAGAAAAGGAGCACCGCAATTCCGGAGCGACGGTGAACACCTTCATTCCGCTGCTCAGGTTCGTATTCGACGATCTCAAGCTGAGCCGCATCCGCGCCTTCGTGCTGGAGCGCAATCAGACGACCATTCAATATCTGTCGAAGCTCGGATGGACGCTCGAGCCCGAACCCGAAAAACCGGTGCGATCGCACACAGATGGATCGCTTCTGGCGCTGCGTCGGATGACCTGGGACCGGCCCGGTTTCCAGGCCTGGTTGAAGAGCCCGATCGGACAGCGGATCGTGAATCGCATGGAAGCGGCGCGAGGTTGAGCCCCGGCCGCTCCCTTTGTCTGCTCAAGCGATCAATCAGTACTTCGCGACGATGGGTGACCCGCCGAACCGATAGTTGATGCCCACCTTCACGATATCGATGTCCTGACGAATATCGATCAACGCGGTGGTGGCGGCGACTGGATTGGCGAACCCCACGCGCTTGCTGTCGAAGCCGTAGTGAGTGTACTCGATCAAGGCCGACCAGTTCGGGGCGAAGGCCCACTCGACACCGGCACCTGCCACCCAGCCGACACGATCGGTGCTGGCGCTGGAATTACAGGGCTCAAAAACGAGGAATCCCACACCGGGACAAACGAAGCCGCCAATCGTCGCGAAATTGTTCAGATTGTACCGGTCATGCGCAAACCCGACGCCGCCCTTGCCGTAAACGAGCAAGCGATCCCATGTGTAGCCGATCCGACCCGTGACGCTGGCGACCCAGTCGGTGCGGCTCGACAGAGTGGCGGGCGCACCGGTCTTTCCGGCAAAGAAGGGATCGTTGGCGGTGCCGTGAAGATCGGTGGCCGTGAAATCGCCGGCAATCCCGATCACCCAGTTGCTGGCAAATTGGTAGTCGCAACCAGCCTGAATGCCTCCGACAACTCCGACGTCTCCGTTTACCCCAATGCGATCACCAGGCACATTGCCTATGGTCATTGCAGGCGCGATGACCGCCCCCGTTCCGATGCCGGGATCCGTGAAGCCCGTTCGGCTCGCACCGCCGCCGACGTGACCCCCGATATAGCAGCCGGTCCAACTGAAAGGCACGGCCGCCGCAACCGGCGCTTTCGTGTAGGGACGAGCTCCCAGATCGGCACCTTGAGCAGAGCCTGCGAGAATCAGAGCCGACGTCGCCAGCAGCAGTCGTTTCATTCATCACCCCAAAGCAATCAGCATAGAAATCTTCGGCAAGGTACATCGGCCGACTTCCGCGCGCTGTATTCGGACAGCAACACTCCGACACATTTGGTAACTCGGTACTGTCTGAACACAACGCGACACGGCGCCTTAAGCTTGATGACGGCGCTCCAGGCTGAACTATCTGATCGTCGGATGGCTTCACGCCGGCGCGGCTGAGTTCAGGTCACGCCCGCCGCCTCAGCGCCCCGCCGGAATCAGCGCCCGCATGATCTCCGGCTTCCAGCTTTGACGCGCGCTGTCGAAGGCTGCGAAATCATGATCGAATTGCCAATAGGCCCAGGCCCAGCCGAGCCGCTCCGCGCTTCGCGCCACGAACGACAGATATCTCGTCCGTGCTTCGGCTGGCGCGGCCTCGTACACGCCGAACTCACCGAGATAGATCGGACGCTTTTCCCGTTCGGACCAGGACCGGATCTTGTCGAAATCGGCGCGCGCCTTCCGTTCGTCCTCCGGCGTGCCCCAATCAAGCGGGCCTATTTGCGAGAACGTCGGCGACCACGGTGCGCCCTGATGGGTGAAGCGGATCGGCGCGTAATAGTGAAACGTGACGATGATGTTTCGGTCATCCGGCGGCAGGACCAGGTCCTCGACGGGCATCTCGTCGACGTTGAGGACCGCGGCGATCACCGGCCGCCGGGGGTTGGTGGCGCGGATGATGCCGAGACATTCGTTCAGGAGGGCGTTCCAGGCGGCGGACGTCATCTGCCCGCCCGGCTCATTGAGCACCTCGAAGACGAGCCTCGGATATTTTCCGGCATAGCGCGCGGCGATTTGCGTCCAGAACGCTTTCAGCTTCCCGGCGCACTCGGAGACGTCGCGCTGACAGATATGGGTATCGTGCTCGTCCAGGATGGGGATGAGATTTCGGGCGAGCACCTCCTCGATCACCGCATCGAGCCGCCTCAAGACGATCTCGTCCAGCGCATTCTCCGGGTCCATGAACTTGAAGCCGAAGAAATTGATCCGGACGTGCGAGAAGCCGGCGCGCCTGATCGCGGTGAGGTTGTCCAGACGAAATGGCGCGTTCCGGCCTCCCTCCCAAATGCCGTCATAGCCGAGGATGTTGATGCCGCGACCCAATTTCGGGGGAGCGGGCGCGTGGCCTTGCGCTTTTGCCTCGGCCGGAAAGCGGATCCCAAGCACGGACAGCGCCAAGGCGAGGCCGAAAGCTACCGACCAGCGGACGCAGATGGCATTCATCCTGCCTGCCCCATCATTGCTGCAGGCCTTGCTGTGGCACCGGCCTGCACACCGCGAAGAAGAATGCGACGAGCAGCACCGAGGTGAACATCGTCGAGCGAAGGAACATCGTCTCCGTGAAATTCGATTGAAAGCTGAGGACGACGAATCCGATGATGAGAGCGCAGTGGCGACGGTCGATCGACCGCGTGGCGATCAGGTACAGGACCTTTTCCGAGAACAGATAGACGCTCGCCACGAACAGCACGTATCCCAGGAATCCCGTTTCCATCGCCACCGCGATGTAGCCGCTATGATAATTGTCCAGCACCCAGCCGTGGTTCTGGTTGAAATAGTCGTAAATCGCAGGGCGCGTCCAGAACCCGTTGATGCCGAAGCCCAGCAGCGGCGCATCGTCGAAATGGCTGATGGCGTACTGCCAGATGAAGGTTCGCTCGGTCAGATTGATGGTCGATTCGCCGAGGTGGATGGAATCGTAGCCCGTGACATAGAAATACAGGATCAGGAGAGCAGCCAGGATGCACATGACGACCGGCAGCACCGCGTAAATCCTCATGCAGCGGATCGACCATAGCGAGGTCATGAGCAGTGCACCGGCGGCAATTGCAACGGCACCGGCACCACGGGATTCCGAGGCGATGACGCATGTCGATGCCAGGAGAAACGTCAGCAGAAAAACTGTCCAGCCCAGGCCCGTCATCTTCTGATAGCAGGCAAAGAACATCAGATAGGCGCTGATGAAGCCGAGGGTCTGCTTCGATTCGTAGATTCCCTGCCACTGGCCGTTGTGCATCCAGCTCTGATCGACGCCAATCTCGGGCACGAAAACCGCACACAGGGCCGAGGCGGCGACCAAGATGAAGAGCCCCAGCGACGTCGCTCCGACGATCTCGTCGATGTCGATCCGCGTGATCAGGCAGTACGCACCGAAAGTCGTCATCACGAGGGCCGCGCTCTTCATGATCGCCGCGGTGGCGAGGCCGGTCCAGAGCACGGAGACAGCGGCGAGAGCATAGAATGCGACCAGCGCGATGAAATCGGGATTTGGCTGCACGCGCAGGCAGGGTCGCACGAAGGCACTGGCGTAGATCAGGATGACCCACATCAGAAGCGCAACGGCCTGTTGCACGAAGCTCCATTCTGCGGGAAGCAGCGCGGGGTTGAAGACACCCATCGACGCGATCACGTTGACGGTGATCGAGCCACGCATCACGATTCTGGCGAGCTTTTCCACGCCGACGCCGGGCGCTTGCCAGATCGCGCTGTCGTCCTCCTCGGAATCGTGCAGGCTGGTCATGAGCTGACCGCCTGACGCAGGGCGAATCTTGCCTCACCGCGCACCACGGGCGCCTTCGCACGCGCACCTGCCGCGGGCATCGGCCGGTCGAGGCCTGATTCCCAGGGCCGTTCTCCCGCCGCGGCCGCGAGGCGCAACGGCGTCATTCCATTCCCAGTCACGTCCGCTCAGTCCACGGCTTCGAACGGCTCTCAGCGGATGTTGGCGCCGCCCAATGTGCCGTGCGTCTCAAGCGGGAAGATTGTCCTACCTTCTACCTTTGAGATCAAGGTGGCATGACGGGACGCTGCCCTCACAATCAGGTGCGAGGGAAGATTGGACCTTTGCCGGGGCGAGAGGGACGGAAGGTTACGCCGCCGTTGCCGGCGGCAGCGCCAGCACGGAATAGATCGCCTGCGCATCGCGCGAGGCGCGGAGCTTCTTGGCGATGTCCTGGTCGCGCAGCAGGCGGGCGATGCGGGCGAGCGCCTTGAGGTGATCGGCGCCGGCGCCTTCGGGGGCCAGCAGCAGGAAGACGAGATCGACCGGCTGGCCGTCCATCGCCTCGAAGTCGATCGGACGATCGAGCCGCGCGAACAGGCCGAAGATCTTCTCCAGCTTGGGCAGCTTGCCGTGCGGAATGGCGACGCCATAGCCGACCGCGGTGGTGCCGAGCTTCTCCCGCTGCAGCAGCACCTCAAACACCGAGCGCTCGTTCTGCCCGGTCAGCTCAGCGGCCTTGGCCGCAAGCTCCTGCAAGGCCTGCTTCTTGCTGTTGACTTTCAATGCCGGGAGAATCGCCTCGGGTGCGACCAGATCGGTAATCGGCATGGAAGCTTTCCGAGGTGAATTAAACCGTCAGGTTCCGATTTGGCCGGCTTGATAGACCAAGCCCGGCCGGCGTCAATAACATGAAGCAGGAGGGGGACTTAGCCCGAAACCCCGCCAAGCCCAGATGTGGGGGGCTTCTACTCCAACGCAATCCCGGTGCCAACTCCCGCGTGCAGCTTTGCCCCCGTCATTGTTAAGGGCGGGATGGTACGGGCGCCGGCTGACGGGCTTAGCCACCGGCCTGGCCGTCCACCTTGGCTCCCGGCGGGTCGATCCAGCCCACATTGCCGTCCGCCCTACGGTAAATGATGTTCACCCGACCGGACGAGCCATGCTGGAATACCAGGCAGGGTGCCCCGCTGAGGTCGAGTTCCATGACGGCTTCGCTGACCGATAGCCGCTTCAGCGACGTGGTTTGCTCCGCGATGATGACGGGGCTGTAGCCGGCGACTTCCTCTTCGCCCTCTCCGGGCGCTTCCAGCACATAGCTGGTGGCGTCGAGCGCAGCCATCGCCTCGGAGGCGGCATGGGCCTTGCGCGCGGAGCGGTCCTTGAGCCGGTTCTTGTAGCGCCGCAGCCGCTTCTCGATCATCACCAGCGCCTGGTCGGCACTGGCATAGGCATCCGGTGCGTTCGAATCGGCTTCCAGCGTGATTCCCGAATCGAGATGCAGGGCGCAATCGGTGCGAAAGCCGAAGCCGTCCTTGCTCAGCGTGATGTGGCCGGAATAATTGCCGTCGAAATATTTGCGCAGCACCTCGTCGGTACGGTCGGCAACGCGGCCGCGCAGCGCCTCGCCGACGCTGATGCTCTTTCCCGAGATTCTGAGAGTCATGTGATGCCTCGCTTGGTTGGTGCCCAGCTTGGATCGGTCTCGATGGGGCATCGAGAGTAGCGCGATTTGGCGCCAGCGCAATCAGGCCGGTTCGGGATTGCGGGAGCGATCGGACAAGGCGGTAGAGAGGACGTTACCAAGAGCGCTCTGCTTGTCGCGGCGGCGTTGCACCGAGGAAGGTATGCGCATGGCTTCGCGGTACTTCGCGACCGTGCGGCGGGCAATATCAATGCCCGAGGCGCGCAAGCGTTCCACGATGGTGTCGTCCGACAGAATCGCGGAGGGCTCCTCCGAATCGATCAGCTGCTTGATGTGGTGACGCACCGCTTCCGCCGAATGCGCTTCGCCCCCGTCGGCCGAGGCGATCGAGGCCGTGAAGAAATATTTCAGCTCGAACGTGCCGCGGTTGGTCGCCATGTATTTGTTGGCGGTGACACGTGACACCGTGGATTCGTGCATCTGGATGGCGTCGGCGACGGCCTTCAGATTGAGCGGGCGCAAATGCGCGACGCCATGGGTAAAGAACCCGTCCTGCTGGCGCACGATCTCGGTCGCCACTTTCAGGATGGTGCGGGCGCGCTGGTCGAGCGCGCGCACGAGCCAGGTCGCGTTCTGCAACGCATCCGTGAAATAGGACTTGTCGCCGTCCTTGCCGACCTTCTTCGACAGCTCGGAATAATAGGTCTGGTTGACCAGCACGCGCGGCAAGGTGTCGCTGTTGAGCTCGACATGCCAGCCGCCGTCGGGGCCCGGGCGGACATAGACGTCGGGCACCATGGTCTGCAGGCGCGCCGAGCCGAACTTCATGCCGGGCTTGGGATTGAGGCGGCGGATCTCGCCGATCATGTCGGCGATGTCCTCGTCGTCGACGCCGCAGATCTTGCGAAGAGCCGCGATGTCGCGCTTGGCGAGCAGATCGAGATGCTCGACCAGCGCCTGCATCGCGGGGTCGTAGCGGTCGAGCTCGCGCAGCTGGATCGCCAGGCATTCGCTTAAGGAACGCGCGCAGACCCCGGGCGGATCGAATTTTTGCAGCACGGCGAGGACGCTTTCGACCTCGGCTTGCGATGCGCCGAGACGCTCGGCGGCTTGGCCGAGATCGGGCGGCAGATAGCCGGCCTCGTCGACGAGGTCGATCAGGTACTGGCCGATCATGCGTTGCGCGGGCGCGGTGAAGGCAACCGAGAGCTGCTCGGCGAGATGGCCCGACAACGTCGTCTCGGCCGCGACAAAAGCTTCGAGATTGTAGTCTTCGTCACCGGAGGCGCCGCCGCCCCATTCGGTATAGGTGGTCGGCGCGGCATCCTGAGCGTTGCGCGCGGCTGCCTCGGCCGGCTCCTCGGAGAAGACGTTGTCGAGGCCGGTGTCCAGGGTCTGCTCGATCTCGGCGCGGGTGCCGAGATCCTTGCTCATCCACTCTTCCTGGCCCGGCTCGAAGCCTTCCGCGCTACCGCCGAAGCCGTCCTCGCCCTGGCCATCGCCATGACCATCATCTTGGCCGCCCCCGGAATCGCCGTAACTGCCGGCCTCGGCCGAAGCTTCGCCCGCGGGGGCCTCGTCACTGGCCCGTTCCAGCAGCGGGTTTCGCTCGAGCTCCTCTTCCACGAAGGTCGTGAGATCGAGATTGGACAATTGCAGCAGCTTGATCGCCTGCATCAGCTGCGGCGTCATGACCAGCGACTGCGATTGCCGGAACTCTAATCTCTGCGTAAGCGCCATGAAGCAAGAACCGATCCCAAAAGTTGGTCCGATTTTTGCTTATCCTAGTCTCAGCCCGATGTACACGTCTTGACGAATTGGAAAATAGGGCTAGAGGCGGAATTCCTCGCCAAGGTAAAGGCGGCGCACGTCCGGATCGGCAACGATCTCATCCGGAGTTCCCTCCGTCAAGATTTCCCCGGCATAGACGATATAGGCACGGTCGGTGAGGCCGAGCGTCTCGCGGACATTGTGGTCGGTGATCAGCACGCCGATGCCGCGGTTGGTGAGATGGCGGACGAGATCCTGGATGTCGCCGACCGCGATCGGGTCGATGCCGGCGAAGGGCTCGTCGAGCAGCATGTAATTCGGCCGCGTCGCCAGCGCGCGTGCGATCTCGACGCGGCGGCGCTCACCGCCGGACAGCGCGATCGACGGTGATTTCCGTAAGCGCGTGATGTTGAACTCGTCGAGCAGGGAGTCGAGCTGCTGCTCGCGCTTCTTGCGCGAGGGCTCGACCACTTCGAGCACGGCGCGGATGTTCTGCTCGACGGTGAGGCCGCGGAAGATCGAGGCTTCCTGCGGCAGATAGCCGATGCCGAGCCGCGCGCGCTGATACATCGGCAGCTTGGTGACGTCGTGGCCGTCGAGCTCGATCGCGCCGCGATCGGCCTTGATCAGGCCGGTGATCATGTAGAACACGGTGGTCTTGCCGGCGCCGTTCGGGCCGAGCAGGCCGACGGCCTCGCCGCGGCGCACATAGATGCTGACGCCGCGCACCACTTGCCGGCTGCCGAAGGCCTTTTCCACACTATGCACAGCCAGGAATCCGGGCCGCTTCAGCAGCTGCGGCGCGCCGGCACCGTTGGACCTGGCGGCCGTTCGGACGGGATGAACCGCCTGCGGACGCGGCTCGGCCGGATAGTCGCCCGTGTAGTCACCTTGGAACTGGTCGGGCCCGCGGGGCTGGTCGCGGGCAATCGGCGTGTCCCTGACAGGACTGGGCACGAGGCCGCCGACGCTGTCCCCGAGCGCAGTGATGTCCTGACGCGCAAATCCTGGCCGGCCGCGCTTGGCGGGGCGCCGACGGAACATGCTGAAGAGATCGACCATCCCCGCCTTCTAGCCTTTGGCGTCGTCTTGCGCGAAATCCGCGCGATCTGTCGCGCCAGCCTGAGCGATTGGCCGACGCAGCATGGGTGAAGGAATGTCTCATGCCCAGTGAAACACGCCCGAAAAGCGGCGGACCCCGCTTCGAAAGCCCTGCGCGCTAGATACAGGCTCGCTCGCCAAGCTTCAACCTCGGATCGGGAGCACCCGATCCAAGTTGTTGAATTCATTTTTGTTTACTTGCGCCGGGCAATTGCAAGGGCGGCGCCGCGCCGGGTTTGGCGCCCTGGCTGCAATCATTGCTGCCGCCCTGCGGCAGCAGCGCCTGCACCCGCCCGTTGTCGGATTCCACGCGGGACACGCCGGTGGTCATGTCGACCATCAAGCGATCACCGCGCAGCACGTTCTTACACTGCGTCAGGACCACCTGGCCCGAGCCGCCGAGCATGGTGATGAGGTTGGTCTTGGTGTCGAACACGGCGGTCTCGCCCGTCACCACCTGGTCCTTCTGGGTGACCACGACGTTGCCGCGCGCCTCCAGCCGCTTGATCGAGGAGCTGCCGCCCGGACCGGGCTGCGCCGACTGCATCGGCGCCGATTTCGCGCCTTTCGCCGCGGGCTGCGGCGCGGCCGGCTTGTCGCCGCCGGACTCGTAGAACACCACCAGCGTCTTCGAGGTCATGGTGGTGTCGCCCTGCACGACCTTCACATTGCCGGCGAAGGTCGCCTCCTTCTTCTTGTCGCGCATCTCGAGCGAGGCGGCTTCGATCTGGATCGGCTGATCGCGGTTCTGCGAAAAGCCCTGCATCGCATTGGGCACACCCTGCATCGTGCTCTGAGCAAGGGCCGCACCCGTGACGAGCAGCGCCAGGCCGATAGCGAGCGCGGCCTTGCTGACAAAAACGTCACGCGGAAAACAGGTCATCATGAAAATCACTTCGAATTGGCAGACTTGTTCTGAGGCGTGCGTGTCTTCGTCGGCGCCGCCTCGGGTGGTGCAGGCTGCGTCGCGGCGGGCTCGTCGAGCTTGTCGAGGTGCATCACCACATTGCCCTCGAAGCGGATGACTTCGCCGCCTTCGGTAATTCGCAGGCGATCCGCACTCAGCGTGCCGTTGGTCAGCTTGACGTCGACGCGCTCGTCCGAGGAGACCGTGCCCTTGCCCATGTCGACGAAGGCCGAGTTCAGCCGGGCCTCGTAGCCGGTCGAGGTGCGCAGCAAGATATCCTTGCGCAGATCGAGCTGCTGCTGCTTGTTGTCGAAACGGCCGGTGCGGGCATCGAGGAATAGGGTCGACTTATCCTCCATCAGCACTTTCGCTCGCAGGTCATTGAGATCGACGTGATCGGGATCGGTGATGTCCTGAGTCGCGGTCTTGGCCCAGAGCTCGTAGGGCCGCTGGTCCGGCGTGTATCCGGCGAGGTGCGGCGATTCCATCGTGATCTTGGTGCCCGACACCACTAGATTTCCGGAGTCGAGCGGCAGCTTCGGCATCAGCATGCGGAACGGATTGAAGATCGAGACGCCGATGATGATAGCCATGGACAGCACTACAGCACCCGGGACCGCGATGCGCAGAATCCGCACCAGGCGGCTGTGGCGCGCCGCGCTGGCAAACTTCGCCGCAAGCGCGGCGTCGTAGGTGGGGTTCTGGGCCGAATTCACCGGGGTTCCTGCTTACCTGTCTCCTGACGTATCGCTCGCCTTGTCCGGTCGAGGGGGCGCACCCCATTCTATCCGGCGCCGCCGAAATATGCAGCCGGCGACAGGCCGTTACGAAAGTGTCCGAAACGGGGCGGTCGTCTCTCCCTCTCCCGCTTGCGGGAGAGGGCCGGGGAGAGGGTGTCACCGCAATGGGACAGTCTCCTGGAGGAGAGAACCCTCACCCGCGCCTTCGGCGCGACCTCTCCCGCAGGCGGGAGAGGTTAAAGCACCTCAGGAGTGCGCGAAAATGTCCTCCTCCGCCCAGCCCTGGAGGTCCAGCAGGGCGCGGGTCGGCAGGAAGTCGAAACAGGCCTGCGCCAGCTGGCTGCGGCCTTCCCGCACCAGCATGGCGTCCAGCCGCTCGCGCAAGGCATGCAGATGCAGCACGTCGGAGGCGGCGTAGGCGAGCTGCGGCTCGCTCAGGCTGTCGGAACCCCAGTCGCTGGACTGCTGCTGCTTGGAGAGGTCGATGTTGAGCACCTCGCGGACGAGGTCCTTGAGGCCGTGGCGGTCGGTGTAGGTGCGGGTCAGGCGGGACGCAATCTTGGTGCAATAAATCGGCCCGGTCATGACGCCGAAGGTCTGGTACAGCACCGCGATATCGAACCGCGCGAAGTGGAAGATCTTCGTGACCGCCGGATTGGCGAGCAGCGCCTTCAGGTTCGGCGCGTCGGTGTGGCCCTTGGGGATCTGCACCACGTCGGCGCTGCCGTCGCCGGGCGAGAGCTGCACCACACAGAGACGGTCGCGGTGCGGGTTCAGCCCCATGGTCTCGGTGTCGATCGCCACCGCTCCGGTGTAGCGGGACAGGTCGGGCAGGTCGCCGCGGTGCAGGCGTACGGTCATGAAACCCTCGGGTCGAATCGGTGCGTCGATATCATAGGCTAGAGCATGATCCGGAAAAGTGTGCAGCGGTTTTCCGAAAAGATCATGCTCAATCAATAACCTAAAGCGCGATGACGATTCATCTTAATCGCATCGCGCTTTAGTCGAATGGATCGCGATGTAGCCAGTCGCAACAGGTCACGCAAGCGGCCGTGACCTTACGGCCGGTCAGATCGCAGCGAGCATGATGCAGATCATCGCCGCGACTGCGGTGCGGCTGGGGCCGTCCCGGAACGCGTACAGGATCGGATCGTCCGGCATCTCGCGGCGATGCGCCATCATCAGCGCACGGCCGAACCAGTACAGCAGCAGCGGCGTGAGCAGCCACAGCATCCAGGGGCGGCTGTAGAGCGGCGTCACCGCCGAGGACGAGACGTAGAGCGAGAACACGGTCACCGCGTTCATGGCGCTTGCCGCCGCCATCGCGGCGATGACGTTAAGGTCGGTGACGCGATAGTCGCGGTTCGAGGGATCGGCGAGGCCCACGCTCTCGCGCATGCTGAGCTCGCTGAAGCGCTTGATCAGGGCGAGCGAGGTGAACACGAACAGCGAGAAGATCAACAGCCATTCCGACAGCACCACGCCGACGCCGACAGCGCCGGCGACGATGCGAAGCGTGTAGAGGCCGGCGAGCGTGACGATGTCGACCAGCATCTTGCGCTTGAGCGCGAGCGAATAGGCGATCGTGGTGACGAGATAGAGGCCGAGCACGCCGAGAAACAGCGGCGAGATGCAGAGGCTGGCGGCAAGCGCGAACGACCACAACGCAGGGATCGCCGACAGCGCTGACGAGATCGGCAAGTCGCCGGCCGCGAGCGCGCGGTGGCGCTTGGTCGGATGCTGCCGGTCGGCGGCGAGATCGAGCAGATCGTTCATCAGATAGGCGCCCGAGGCGCAGGCCGAGAACGCCAGGAATGCGAGCAGCGCGTAGCCGAGCGTCGAAAGGTTCAGGTGATGCGCCGTGAGCGCGGGCACGAACACCAGCGTGTTCTTGGCGTATTGATGAACGCGCAGCGCCTTCACCCAGGTGGCGAGGCCGGCTCTGCGGACCTCGCGATTTTCGATGCGCGCGATGGAGGCACGATCGAACGGGACGCTGCCCGCCGCAAGATCGGCCGTCGTAACGACGCCATCGAAGCCGAGATGCGCTGACATCGCCGCGGCATGAGCGGCGAGCCGATCCGCGACGAGATAGATCTTCTCGCCGCACGCCCGTGCCGCCAGCGCGCGGTTCATCACATCGGAATCATAGGGCAGATGGGCGTGGTCGATCTCGGCTCGCGCCAGGATCGCCGTGAGCGCCGCCATGCCCGCCCGTCCGCCCGCGCCGAAGCGCGCCAGCATGCGGCCGGGGCTGGAGAACAGCGCCTCCATCAGCAGTTCGGAACGCAGCAGCGCGCCTTCGAGGTCGATGACGAGGGTGCGGGCCGCCGACGGGGTTGCCGACGGCTCGGACACGCCAGGATCATACTGGGAGGCACGCTGCTCCATGCGAAAACGCTCTGACTTGCCGTGACATGACCGGCATTCGGCCGGGAGAGCAGGAAATGGATCGAGCAACCCTATGGGAACATTCACTAAAGGCGGATTAATCAGGGGCGGCGGGGGCAGGACACCGCTTGATACGCGGAGGGTTCAATAATAGTTATTAAAGCATGAGTCGTCGGAGAGGCGCGGTATGGCGGTAAGTGCAGACCTCGGCGAAGCCCTTGAAAGCTTTATAACAAAGCTCGT
This sequence comes from Bradyrhizobium sp. CCBAU 45321, assembly GCF_028128975.1. NCBI lineage: Bacteria > Pseudomonadati > Pseudomonadota > Alphaproteobacteria > Hyphomicrobiales > Nitrobacteraceae > Bradyrhizobium > Bradyrhizobium sp. CCBAU 45321. Next base: position 189,489 of record NZ_LFKZ01000126.1, on the reverse strand, counting down.
CGCGTCGGGACGCTATCACTCCAAGAGCGAGGTGCTCAGAGAGGGCGTGCGGCTCATTCAGGAGCGCGAGGCGCGGCTCGCTGCGTTGGATGCCGCGATCGCGCGCGGGCTCGACGATGCGGACGCGGGACGGACCAAGCCGATGTCAGACGTTTTTGACCGGCTCGAAGCGAGATTGGCCGATAAGGCCGATCGCACGTGATCGTCGTCCTCACCGCGGAAGCCGAGGCCGACCTCGAAGACATCGCATCATACGTTGCCGCGCAAAGCCCGCAAAGCGCACTCACGCTCATCCGTGGACTGCGGGAGAAGTGCGAAACACTCGCCGATGCACCGCGCGGCTACCCCTTGGTGCCGCGCTATGAGCAGAAAGGCATTCGCCGGCGCCCATTCGGGAACTATCTGATTTTCTATCGTGTCGGTCGCGACGCCATCGAGGTGATCCATATCCTCCATGGCGCGCGAGACTATGAGCCACTGCTCTTCCCGGCGGACTAGCGCCCACTGCAATTCGTCCCGCCGCACCCCATCTATTGCCGACCCCGCACTGTCTTGCCCCTCACTGCGACTGAGATCTGATGACCGAACCAACGCCCGCTGCGCCGATCGACGACCAGCGCCCGCGCGGATTTTCGCGCTACCAGGCGCTCCTCATCGCGCTGCTGGCGCTGACGCAGTTCACGATCATCCTCGATTTCATCATCATGTCGCCGCTCGGCGCCATCCTGATGCCCGCGCTCGGCATCACGGCGGGGCAGTTCGGCGTTGCCGTATCGGCCTACGCGTTCAGTGCAGGATTATCGGGCATCCTCGCCGCCGGCTTTGCCGATCGTTTCGATCGCAAGCGCCTCCTGCTGTTCTTCTATGTCGGCTTCACGCTGGGCACGCTGCTGTGCGCGGTGGCGCCGAACTACCATGTGCTGCTGATCGGCCGGATCGTGACCGGATTGTTCGGCGGCGTGATCGGCGCGGTCGTGCTCGCCATCATCACCGACTTGTTCTCGTTGCAGATGCGCGGCCGCGTGATGGGAATCATCCAGACGGCGTTCGCCGCCAGCCAGGTGCTCGGCATTCCCGCCGGCCTGTTTCTCGCCAATCACTGGAGCTGGCATGTCTGCTTCGTTGCCATCGTCGTGCTGTCGATCGTGACGATCGCCATCATCGCCTTCGCGATGGAGCCGGTCGACGCGCATCTGAAGCTGAAGCAGGACAGAAACCCGTTCCACCATCTGGTCGCGACGGTCAGTGAGCCGCGCTACACCCTCGCCTTCGCCGTCACGACGCTGCTGGCGACCGGCGGCTACATGCTCATGCCGTTCTCCAGCGCCTACACCGTGCACAATCTCGGCATCGACATCACGCATCTGCCGACGATCTATCTCGTTTCCGGCCTGTTCAGCATCGTCACGGGACCGCTGGTCGGCCGCGCCAGCGACGCGTTCGGCAAATATCCGACCTTCGTGTTCGGCTGCGCCATGACCGTCCTCATGGTGCTGATCTACACCCATCTCGGCCACGTCTCGCTCGCGACCGCGATTCTGGTCAACGTGCTGATGTTCGTCGGCATCTTCTCGCGCATGATCCCGTCGCAGGCGCTAATGTCGGCGATTCCCGATGCGAGCCAGCGCGGCTCGTTCAGCGCGGTGAGCGCCTCGCTGCAGCAGCTCTCCGGCGGCCTCGGCTCGGTGCTCGCCAGCGCGATCATCGCGCAAGGCGCGGACGGCGCGCTGCTGCATTTCGACCGGATCGGCTACGTCGTCGTGACCACGACGATCGTCACGCTGGTGATGATGTATTTCGTGCAGAGGGCGGTGGCGGAGCGGACGGGGCAGCAGGTGGTGTGAGGGAGCGGCTCCTGCTCCACATTCGGGTGAACCCACGCCGGATCTTCGGTGACCAAGGTTTGCATCGATGCGCCGAACGGAGATCTCCAGTGAAATTCAAACTTGCCGCCGCGATCCTCGCCGCAGGCCTCCCGCTGGCATCGATGGCTCTCGCCCAAGACACCACCCAAAGCACCGCGCCAGCCGACCTGGCCGTGATCGATGCCTGCCTGAAGAAGGTGGAGAAAACGGGCGGTTTCGGCGGCGCCTGCGTCGGGCTCGTCGCCGACCCCTGCATCAAGGCGGCAGAGGGTGCGAATGACGATGTCGCCAGATGGAAGGCCTGCGCGGCGCGCGAACTCGCCGTCTGGACGCAGAAAACCAGTGAGGCGCTGAAGAAGGTTCAGGCCGGCGGGTTCGCCGACGCGATCAAGGCGGTCAATGACTCGCAGAAAACTTTCGCCGCGTCGCGTGATCGCCTCTGCGCGGTCTTCGACAACGTCGACCCCGGCATGTACCGGGGCGGCGCGAGCTACTGCCGCCTGCGCGAGACCGCGAACCGCTCGCTGAGCCTGATCAAGCTCGGCGCTGCGGTCAACGAGCACTGAGGTCTCCTAGGGGAGCTCGGGGTCACCAAGCCTTGCCGGCATCTTCCGACGTGGCGACGACGGCCATTCGGCGCGCCATGAGCGCTGTGCTTCGGTGTCGTGGACCGGTCAGCAGCTCGATGTCCTGCGGATGAGCGATTTCAATCGCTTGAGCAGGGGATGGTGCCCAGGAAAGGACTCGAACCTTCACGGCCGTTAAGCCACTGGCACCTGAAGCCAGCGCGTCTACCAATTCCACCACCTGGGCATGCCGTTTGGGGCACGGAGGCGGTTACTACGGTTCGGTGACGCCGTTGTCAATTCATGCGTGAGGCCGGGGCCGGGATGCCGATTGCGCATCGCAAACCGGCCCGATACAAGCCTGACAAGACGCACTCTTTTCCGCAGGAACGGCTCCCATGGCATCGAATCTGGACACGCTGGTCACGGTTTTCGGCGGATCGGGGTTCTTGGGCCGCAGCGTCGTCCGCGCCCTGTGCAAGCGGGATTACCGGGTCCGGGTCGCGGTGCGGCGGCCGGAACTCGCCGGATACCTCCAGCCGCTCGGCCGGGTCGGGCAGATCCACACCGTGCAGGCGAATCTGCGCTATCCGGCCTCGGTCGAGGCGGCGCTGCGTGATTCGCATGTCGTGATCAATCTGGTCGGCGTGCTCACTGAGAGCGGCAAGCAGACTTTTGACGCCGTCCAGGCCAGGGGCGCCGAGACCGTTGCCAAGGCGGCGGCCGCCGCAGGTAGCGCGCTGGTGCATGTCTCGGCGATCGGGGCCGATGCGCAGTCGCCCTCACGCTATGCCAGGGCCAAGGCGGCCGGCGAAGCCGCGGTCCTGGCCGCGGTTCCCTCCGCCACGATCTTCCGCCCCTCCGTGATGTTCGGCCCCGAGGACCAGTTCACCAACCGCTTTGCCGCGCTGGCCCGGATGTCGCCGGTGCTGCCACTGATCGGTGGCGAGACGAAGATGCAGCCGGTCTATGTCGGCGACGTCGCCAGCGCGATCGCGGATGCTGCCGACGGCAAGGCCAAGGCGGGCGCCACTTACGAGCTCGGCGGGCCGGAAGTGCTGACCATGCGCGAGATCATCGAGGCGATCCTCGAAATCACCGACCGCAAGCGCATGCTGGTGCCGCTGACGTTCGGCCTCGCCCGCTTCCAGGCCAACTTCCTGCAATTCGCGCCGGGCGCGTTCAAGCTGACGCCGGACCAGGTCACGCTGCTCGAGCGCGACAATGTCGTGTCGGATGCGGCGAAGGCGGCCGGGCTGACGCTGGAAGGCCTCGGCATCACGCCCGATTCGCTGGAAGCGATCGCCCCGCAATATCTCTGGCGCTTCCGCCCGCAGGGCCAGTTCCAGCGGATGAGTGTGTGAAGCGCCTCTCTATCCGTCGTCATGCCCGGGCTTGACCCGGGCATCCACGTCTCGCTGCAGTCTCGGATACGCGTGGATGGCCGGGTCAAGCCCGGCCATGACGAGCTGGTGGGGCGAACGGGGCGAGGGGGCGCACCGCCGCTGGGGCCGTCACACGACTTTCAAAACTTCAGCTTCTTGAACACCGCTTCCGGCAGCGTCTTGATGATCAGCATCACGAGGCGCCATTTGCCGCTGACATAGACGATGTCGGTCTTGCCCTCGACGGCGCGAAGGATCTCAGCGCCGACGACGGGGGCTTCGACGGTGAGCGGGCCGATCAGCTTCATGCCTTCGGTCATCCTGGTGCGGACGAAGCCGGGCTTGACCGTGACGATGTGGACGCCGCCGCGGCTGGCGCGGGCGCGCAGGCCGGACAGGAAGGCGGAGAAGCCGGCCTTGGCCGAGCCATAGACATAGTTGGAGGCGCGGCCGCGATCGCCGGCGACCGAGGACACGCCGACCAGCGTGCCGCTGCCGCGGCCCAAGAACTTCTCCGCGAACAGGCCGAGGATCAGCGCCGGACCTTCGTAGTTGGAGCGCATGATCGCGGTGGCGTGGGCGAGATCGCTCTGCGCGCTCTCTTGCACACCAAGCAGGCCGACGATCGAGATGACGACATGGGGCAGCGCGGGCAGGCCGGCGACGAAGCCCTCGAACGAGGCGGTGTCGAGCACGTCGAATGTGTGAACACCGACCTCGACATTGTAGCGCGCGCGAAGATCGGCGGCGTCAGGCTCCAGCGCGGCGACGTCGCGGCCGGCGAGCGCCACATCGTATCCCGCTTTGGCAAAGGCGCGCGCCGTGGCGCGGCCCATGTCGGATGAGCCGCCCAGCACCAGTACAGACTTGCGCGACGTCACGGCCTAGACCTCATCGAACAGACGTTGTGAAAGCTTGGAGCGGATGTTGCCGGCAGGGTCGAGCGCTTTGCGGATCGCGTTGAAGCGCGGCAGGGCGGGATAGCCGGCTTTGAGCGTCTCGCGCGACTGGCGCGCATCCTTGGCGAGATAGAGCCGGCCACCGGCCGCGACAACGAGACGGTCGATCTCGTCGAGAAAATTCAGGATGTCGCCGCGCACGGGGAAATCCAGCGCCAGCGTGTAACCGGGCAGCGGAAACGACAGGATGCCCTCGCCCTGGCCGAGCTTCTTCAGCACCGCGAGGAAGGAGGCATCGCCGCGCCGAGCGACGCGACCCAGAATCTCGCCGAGCACGTCGCGCGCGCCGTTCTCCGGGATCACGCATTGATGCTGCAGGAAGCCGCGCTTGCCGTAGATGCGATTCCAGTTGGCAATGCTGTCGAGCGGAAAGAAATAGGGATAGAGCGAGACCACAGGGCTGCCGCCGGCGCGGCGCGCGCCCATGCGATAATACAGCTCGTTGAAGGCGCGGATGCCAAAGCGGTTCAGCGTCATCGAGGGCAAATCGATGGGCACGCCAAGACCGGGATGCTTGCCGGCGGGAAACGCTGCGGCGCCGGCAGGAAGCTCGTCCTTGCCGGCGTGCTCGCCGAGATAGATCAGCGAGCGGCCGAGATCCTTGCCGCGCGCAGCACAATCGATCCAGGCCACCGAATAAGTTGCGGCATCGCCTGCATCGAGCGCGCGCATCGCGGCATCGAGATCGGATGCCGAGATCACGCGCTCGCGGATCCATCCCGTTTCGACCTTGCGCAGCCGCAAGGTCGCTTCGAGGATGACCCCGGTCAGGCCCATGCCGCCGATGGTCGCAAGGAACGCATCGGAGTTCTGCTCGCGCGTGGCTTCGATCAATTCGCCCTCGCCCGTGCGCAGCAGGATGCTGTCGACGTAACGGCCGAAGCCGCCTTCGCAATGATGGTTCTTGCCGTGCACGTCGGCGGCGATGGCGCCGCCGATCGACACGAAGCGCGTGCCGGGCAGCACGAAGGGCAGGAAGCCGCGCGGGCCGAAGGTCTCGATCAGGTCCGAGAGCAGCACGCCGGCCTCGAGGCGGATTCGGCCGGTCGCCGGATCGAACCACCTGATGCGGTCGAAGCCCGTCATCGCGACGGTCCTGACGGCCCCGATCGCGGCATCGCCATAGGCACGGCCATTGCCGCGCGCCACGGTGCCGGACACGACGGCGTCGGCAACCGCCACGAACGCGCGCGGACGCAGCATCTCGGTATCGACGACCGGGAAGCGCCCCCAGCCGCTGACGAGGGTCATTGCTCAGCTCCTGCGCCGGGCGCGCCGCCCGGCATTGCGAAACTGAGTACCGATCAAAAGCTTATATTGCGTTGAGGGCAGGGCTGTCCGCCCACCTCTCCCCGACGGGGAGAGGTCGGATTGCGCAGCAATCCGGGTGAGGGGCCGCGGCCCTCAGTGAGACTGTAACCCCTCACCCGGATCGCATCTTCGATGCGATCCGACCTCTCCCTTCGGGAGAGGTGGACCGAGAGTGTCGCCCAAACATTGCTCGATCAGAGATGCCTACCGTCCCAGCGCCAGCGCGATCAGGCCGAGGGTGCCGACGATGACGCGCCACCAGGCGAACAGCAGGAAACCGTGCCGGGTGACATAGGTCAAAAACGTCTTCACCACGATGATCGCGGTGATAAAGGACACCACGAAGCCGATCGCGACGATGTTGATGTGGTCCATCGTCATCTCGGCGCGGCTCTTGTAGAAGTCGTAGGCGAACGCGCCGATCATGGTGGGGATCGCCAGAAAGAACGAGAATTCCGCCGCCGCGCGCTTGTCGGCTCCGAGCAACATCGCGGCGACGATGCTGGCGCCGGAGCGCGACACGCCCGGGATCATGGCCACGCACTGCGCGATGCCGATATAGAGATACATCAAGAGCGGAAATCTGGTGGCATCATGCTCGCGCGGCTTGAGCTCGAGCTTGTCGACCCAGAGCAGGATGGCGCCGCCGACGATCAGTGTGAAGCAGATGACCCACGGATTGAACAGCAGGAGCTTGATGTACTTACCGGCGACGAGGCCGACGATGACAGCGGGCAGAAATGCGACCAGCACGCCGATCACGAAGCGGCGAGCATAGGCATCGCCCGTGAACAGGCCGATCACGACGTCCCACAGCTTGCGAAAGTACAGCCCCACGATCGCGAGAATCGCGCCCAGCTGGATCAGAACCGTAAACGAATCCCAGAACGCGCCTTCGCCGAGATGAAAGAAGCGCTCGGCTATCAGGAGGTGGCCGGTCGAGGATACGGGAAGGAACTCGGTCACGCCCTCGATGATGCCGAGGATCACTGCCCGTACTGCGTCTGACATATTTACGGTCCATTTCGGCTGGAAAAGCGGGGCTCTTCTCGCCTATTCGACCCCATGCCGCAATCGCAAAATGCCAAATCACGCCCTTGCTTCGAGGTTTTGAAGGACTAGTGTGGCGCCGCACAAACATTGATGGATTCTTAAGCACCATCACATAGTCAAAGGCTTCATGTTTACGCTGTTTCATCATCCGTTCTGTCCGCATTCGCGCTTCATTCGCCTGATCGCGGGTGAATACGGGCTCGACCTGAAGCTGATCGAGGAGCGCAGCTGGGAGCGGCGCGAGGCGTTTCTGCTGCTCAATGCAGCGGGCACCACGCCCGTGCTGGTGGACGACGAGCAGCCGCCGATTCCGGGCGCGGCCATCATCGCCGAATATGTCGATGAGGCCTATGGCGCCGGGATGGGCCCCAAGCGCCTGATGCCGGAGACGCTTGCCGAGCGTGTCGAGGTGCGCCGGCTGATGGCCTGGTTCAACGAAAAATTCTTCGAGGAGGTCTCGCATCCACTCGTCACCGAGCGCATCTACAAGCGCTTCATGAGCGAGGAGAACGGCGGCGGGCCGCCTTCGGCCGACGTGATGCGCGCAGCGAAGGCCAATGTGCGCTATCATCTGGCCTATATCGGCTGGCTGGCGCAGACCCGCAACTTCCTCGCCGGCGACCGGCTCACCTACGCGGATCTCGCCGCCGCGGCGCATCTTTCGGCGATCGACTATCTGGGCGACGTGCCATGGAGCGAGGACGACGCAGCAAAGGCGTGGTACGCGCGGGTGAAATCCCGCCCGTCGTTCCGTCCGCTCCTCAGCGAATGGCTGGCCGGCGTGCCGGCCTCGCGGACCTACGTGGACCTGGATTTCTGATGAGGGCCGTCATGCCCGGGCTTGTCCCGGGCATCCACGTGCTTCCTGTCTCGGTGAGGATTACACAAGAACGTGGATGGCCGGGACAAGCCCTTCCATGACGACGTCGAGTGTGGATGCATGAACAACATCGACACAGACACGGATCGGTTGCGCAGCGCGCTCGAAGAGCAGGCGCACGCGCTCGGCTTCGACTGCATCGGCGTCACCGCGCCGGGCTCGATCGATGCGGCCGGACAACACTTCCTCGAATTCATCGCCTCGGGCGGCCATGGCGACATGGATTGGCTCGCGAACCAGCCGGAGCGCCGCGTCGACCCGCGCGGGCTGTGGGCCGACGTGCGCAGCGTGATCATGCTCGGCGTCAATTACGGTCCCGATTCCGATCCGCTCGCGATCCTGAAGCAGCGCGCGCGCGCGGCGATCTCGGTCTATGCGCAAGGCGACGACTATCACGACCTGATCAAGAAGCGGCTGAAGGCGCTGGCGCGCTGGCTGGTCGCGACCGCGCCGAGCGAGGTGAAGGTGTTCGTCGACACCGCGGCGGTGATGGAGAAGCCCTTGGCGCAGGCCGCGCATCTGGGCTGGCAGGGCAAGCACACCAACCTCGTCTCGCGCGAGTTCGGCTCGTGGCTGTTTCTCGGGGCGATCTACACCACGCTGGAGCTGCCGCGCGACGAACCCGAGATCGATCATTGCGGCTCATGCCGGGCCTGTCTCGACATCTGCCCGACCGCGGCGTTCCCCGCGCCCTACAAGCTGGATGCGCGGCGCTGCATCTCGTATCTGACCATCGAGAACAAGGGCCCGATCCCGCGCGAGTTTCGCGAGGCTATCGGCAACCGCATCTACGGCTGCGATGATTGCCTTGCCGCCTGCCCCTGGAACAAGTTTGCGCGAGAGGGGCGTGAGGCAAAACTCGGCGCACGCGACGAATTGCGTGCGCCTTCGCTCGCTGAGCTGGCACGGCTGGACGACGCGGCATTCCGTGCGCTGTTCACGAAGTCGCCGGTGAAGCGCATCGGGCGCGACCGGTTCGTGCGGAATGTGCTGATTGCGATCGGCAATTCGGGCGACGTGGCGCTGGCGGACGAGGCGCGGCGATTGCTAGTTGATGCAAGCCCACTGGTGCGCGGGGCGGCGGTGTGGACGCTGAGGCAGTTGCTGGCGCGCGAAGAGTTTGAGGCGATGAGATCTGCCGCTGAGAGCAACGAGCAGGACGATAGCGTGCGCGAGGAGTGGCGGGCCGCCTCCTGACTTGATTTCCCCGCCCATTCCCGCAATCTCGCGCGTCATGACAAACATGCCTTTCTTCACCCGCGACGGTGATACATTCCATCCGACGGAAGTCGCCAATGGTCCATGGGATCCGAAATCGCTGCACGGGCGCGTCGTCGTCGGCCTGCTCGGCTTCGTCGTCGAGGAGCGCCATTCCGGGCCGGAATTCGTGCCGGCGCGGCTCACGGTCGACATGTTCCGATTGCCAACCATCGACAGGCCGATCGAGGTGACGACGCGGCTGGTGCGCGACGGCATGCGCATCCGCGTAGTGGAAGCGGAGTTCTTTTCCGGCGGGGTCAGCATGGCGCGGGCTTCGTGCCAGCTGCTGCGCAAAACGCAAAATCCCGATGGCAATGTCTGGTCGCCGCCGAACTGGGACGCGCCGAAGCCGGCCGAGATCCCCAAGCCGACCGATCCCCGGCTCGGCATGAACGGCAAATGGGCGACGCGCCCCATCGTCGGTCATATGGGTTCGCTCGGCCCGCGCAGATTGTGGATGAGCGAGGTGCGCGAGCTCGTCGCGGGCGTTCCGATGACGCCGTTCGTCCGCGTCGCCACCGGCGCCGATTTCGCCAGCCCGTTTGCCAACGCCGGCGACCAGGGGCTCGGCTACATCAACAGCGATGTCACGATCTATCTGCACCGCCTGCCGGTGACGGAGTGGATCGGCTTCGAGGTGGTGAACCACCACGCCACCGACGGCGTCGCGATCGGCGAATGCTGGCTCTATGACGAACAGGGCCCGATCGGCACCGCGACCGTGGCCGCGCTGGCGCAGCGCAAGCCGATGGTGAATCCGTCGAAACGGTAGGGACTTTTTCCACCTGTCATTCCGGGGCACGCGAAGCGTGAGCCCGGAATCCATACTCCCGATGGTGGTTATGGATTCCGGGCTCGTGCTTCGCACGCCCCGGAATGACGAGGAGGATGCAGCTACCCCAAATGCCGCTGCATCTCCGGCCGCGCCTTCAGTTCGGCACCCTGCTTGGCGACGATCTTCGCGATCCGCTCCGGTACGAAGTTCAAATCCACGAACGCCGGCGCGGTGTTGGCGACCTCGTGATAGCTCGCGATCCTGCCCTCCTTCAGCGTCATGATCGCCACGCCCTCGAACATCGCCCGCGCGCCGTTCGCTTCCGGCAATGTCGATCTGTAGCTGAACGTGTAGCGCGCATAGAGCGTGGTGCCGTCGGTGACGGGATCGTGCATATCCCAACGGAAATCGGTCGCCGTGCGGTAGAACCAGTCGTCGATCATCGCGGCGATCTTCGCGCGGCCGGCGAAGGCGCCGTAGAAGACGTCGTGATAGACGCCGTCCTCGGTGAATAGCTCTGCGAAGGCTTTGCCGTTGCGCTGCTCGACGGCGTCGCAGAAGGCGCGCAGCATGGCGGTGGTCGTCATTGGATTGCCTCCTGAAGGAAGAAGGCACTTCACCCGATCTCAGCCACCGCCGCAAGAATGCGCGCGATGTCCTGCGGGCGGGAGAGGCGGTGATCGCCGTCCTGGATCATGGTCAGCACGACGTCGTCGGCCGGCAGCCGATGGGTCAGCTTGAACGCGTGCTGCCAGGGCACATCAGGATCTTTCGCTCCTTGCAGGATGCGGACGGGGCAGCCGAGATCGATGGCGCTGCCGAGCACGAGGTGATTGCGTCCCTCCTCGATCAGGTTCCGCGTGATCGGATAGGGCGAGCCGTCGCCATATTCCGACGGGCGCAGCCAGAAGCCCTTGGTCTCGATCTCCTTCTTCACCGCGGGCGAAAAATTCTTCCACATCAGCTCTTCGGTGAAATCGGGCGCCGGCGCGATCAGCACCAAGCCCGCAATCGACGCTTTGCCGGCACGCTTCTTGATCTCGCGCGCGAGCAGCAGCGCCATCCAGCCGCCCATCGAGGAGCCGATCAGGATTTGCGGGCCGTCGCAAAAGCGCTCGAACACCGCAACACTGTCCTCGAGCCAGCTGCCGATGGTCCCATTGGCAAAATCGCCGCCGGATTCGCCGTGGCCGGAATAGTCGAACCGGACGATTGCGCGGCCGCGCTCATAGGCCCAGCCATCCAACGCCACGGCCTTGCCGCCCTGCATGTCCGACTTGAATCCGCCCAGCCAGACCAGGCCGGGGCCCTTTCCGGGGCGGCGGCGCACCGCGATCCTGCGTGCGGACGGCCCCTCGCCCACATCGATGAACTCAAGCGCGGCATCGGCAATTGCGTCGGTCATGGAACGTTTACTCTGGCTGTGCGGTTTGAGCTGTCGGGACCTGTTCCGAAAGCGCGACCGGCATCGGTATTGGTCCTTTGGGACGCTTGCGGAACAGAGGCAAGGTGTCTATGTCGGTCAGCGTGCCGAGGGCCGTGACCAAAATGCCTCGCATTTGAGGGTTTTTCGCGCCTCGCACCAGCGACTTGCTTGCCGGCAAACGCATCTTCCTTCAAGATAGCCGCTTCTTTCACAACTTTGGAGAACCACCCATTCGCCGTCCTAATAAAGCTCCGCCCGCTGCCAGCAAAGACGGGCCGCGCATCAATGATGATATCCGCAATGCGCAGATCCAGCTGATCGACCAGACCGGTGACAACAAAGGTACGGTCGAGACCGTCGTCGCCATCCGCATGGCGCAGGAAGTCGGGATGGATCTGGTCGAGATTTCACCGAATACCAGCCCTCCCGTCTGCAAGATCATGGACTACGGGAAGTACAAGTATTCCGCTCAGAAGAAAGCCGCGGAAGCCCGCAAGCGGCAGAAGACCGTCGAGATCAAGGAGATCAAGCTCCGCCCGATGATCGACGACCACGATTACGACGTGAAAATGCGCGCGATGCAGCGCTTCTTCGAAGAGGGCGACAAGGTCAAGATCACGCTGCGCTATCGCGGCCGCGAAATGGCGCACCAGGAGATCGGCACCAAGCTGCTCGACAAGATCAAGACCGATGTCGCCGAGCTCGCCAAGGTCGAGCAGGACGCGCGGTTCGAAGGTCGCCAGGTCGTAATGGTGCTGGCGCCGCGCTGACGCGCAACGCTTTTAGGACTGAGTTCAACGGCCCGTCCGGATCCCCGGCGGGCCGTTTGTTTTTTTGGTCGAGGTGCAGCCGCGGACGCCGCTGCACCTCTCCCGCTTGCGGGAGAGGTCGACGCGCGTAGCGCGGCGGGTGAGGGCTTTCGCCTCTTGGGGGCTCTCGCTGGTGGAGACAGCCCTCTCCCCGATCCTCCCCCGCAAGCGGGGAGGGAGCGCACCAGCGTCTTTGGTGCTACGTCCTCGTCGCCTGCCAGGTTCCGCTGCACTGGTCGCCGGAAATGATGCCCTTCCACGACCCGGCGCCGTTCACGCCGGCGAGCCGGCCGCCGCCGCTGGCGTGGGAGGCGCCGACCGAGACCTGCACGGCGACAGCGCCGGAACGGTTGACCCGGCCCGAGACCCGGCCGCCGCCGGCGGAGGAGACGCGGGTGCCGGTCACGGTGAAGGGAACGCTGTAGCCCGAGCTGCAATTGCCGCGGGTGGTGGCGAAGGTGACGTTCCAGATGCCGTCATAGCCGCCGGCGCGGGCGTCAGCCGCCTGTGGCAGCGCAGCCGCGGCGAGCACAGCGAACAGCGCCAGAGGGCGCGGGCGGGCGAATGAAATCAGAAGTTGCGGGAAATGAGCCATTTTGGACCTGCTTCAGACGAGAAGGCTTGGACATGAGGGGTGGCAGCGTTCAATAGTCGGCGGGCGGGTTGCGGCGGTTCATCGTTGCCAACTGGCCTCTCCTCTGTCATAAGCCCAGCCTTCACCGCCCGGCTGATTTACGGGCTGCCGTGGCGGTGTCTCGTGCGGGTTTCGCGCCTGTCGCAAAACTTGAGCACAATCAACGCTCTAACGAGCATTTTTGACGGTCCAGCCGCCTTCGCGGGCGGATCTCTGTGGCCATTAGGAGAGCCAAATGCCCAAGCTGAAGACCAAATCGGGCGCTAAAAAGCGCTTCAAGGTGACTGCCACCGGCAAAGTGATGCACGCCCAGCGCGGCAAGCGTCACGGCATGATCAAGCGGACGAAGAAGCAGATCCGTCAGCTCCGCGGCACCCGCGTGCTGTTCAAGACCGACGGCGACAACGTCAAGAAGTACTTCTTGCCGAACGCCTGATCGCGTCCACGATCATTGCCATCCGTGCCGCGCATCCCGCGGCGATCCGATAACCAAAGTCATCTCTGAAGGATTCCGTCATGTCTCGCGTCAAACGCGGTGTGACCGCCCACGCCAAGCACAAGAAAGTCTACAAGGCCGCCAAGGGCTTCTACGGCCGCCGCAAGAACACTATCCGTGCCGCCAAGCCGGCGGTCGAGAAGGCGATGCAATACGCCTTCCGCGACCGCAAGCGCAAGAAGCGGACGTTCCGCGCGCTCTGGATCCAGCGCATCAACGCAGCCGTCCGTCCGTTTGGCCTGACCTACAGCCGATTTATCGACGGCATGGCCAAGTCCGGGATTACCGTGGACCGCAAGGTGCTGTCGGATCTCGCGATCAGCGAGCCCGCCGCGTTCCAGGCGATCGCCGAGAAGGCCAAGGCCGCGCTGGCTGCCTGAGACCAGCGCTAGCGGGCCTTTTGGCCCGTAGCCTTCAACGCGCGCTGCGAGTAACGCTGGGCGACCTGCGCCCGGCAAAAGGCTGTGAACGAGAGATACATGGTGCCGGACTTGTTCCGGTACTTGCGATCGCACGCCTGCAACTCGCGCTGATAGCCGAGCTTCTGCGGCAGCTTCAGTTGGCCGCCGAAATCAGCTTCGCATTTCTTCTCGACAACTTCGCCGAACTGCACGTCGCCGCTGGCGCCATATGCGCAGGCCTCGAACAGCTTCATGGCACGGCTGCAGCCAGGCGCCGCATTGAGGACTGCGATGACGTCGTCCATCGACGTCGATTTGGCCGGGCACTCCTCGGCGTAGGCCGCGCCACCCAAAACACCTTGAAAAAGAAGCAGGACCAGGCCGACCAGGCAGGATCTCGAAAGCATCGCAAAACTCTCCTCGTACCCCCCGTTGGTGCCGGGTCCCCGCGCAGGGTTCAACCCAGCCGGCCATGTGCCCGAAATGACCGGCTTTTCGCTTGACGTTACGGCCTTCGGGCGGCGACAACCCAGCCGAATTTAGAGCCAAGGATTTGACTGTGTCCGACCTCGCAACGCTCGAAACATCCATCCTCGACCAGATCGCTACCGCCGGCGATGAAGCCGCGCTCGAAGCCGTGCGCGTCGCAGCCCTCGGCAAGAAGGGCTCGATCTCCGCGCTGCTCGCCACGCTCGGCAAGATGTCACCCGACGAGCGCAAGACCCAAGGTGCGGCCATCAACCAGGCCAAGGACAAGGTCACCGAGGCGCTCGCGGCAAGGCGCGACGTTCTGAAATCGGCCGCGCTCGATGCGCGGCTCGCCGCCGAGACCGTCGACGTCACCTTGCCGCTGCGCGATGCGGCGGCGGAAGCCGGCCGCATCCATCCGCTCAGCCAGGTCTGGGACGAACTGACCACCATCTTCGCCGACATGGGCTTCTCGGTGGCCGAAGGCCCCGACATCGAGACCGACGACTACAACTTCACCAAGCTGAATTTCCCGGAAGGCCATCCGGCGCGCGAGATGCACGACACGTTCTTCTTCCATCCGAAGCAGGACGGCTCGCGCATGCTGCTGCGGACCCACACCTCGCCGGTGCAGGTGCGCACCATGCTGAGCCAGAAGCCGCCGATCCGCGTGATCTGCCCGGGCCGCACCTACCGCATCGATTCGGACGCGACCCACACGCCGCAATTCCACCAGGTCGAGGGCCTCGTCATCGACAAGAGCTCGCATCTCGGCCACCTCAAATGGATCCTGCACGAGTTCTGCAAGGCGTTCTTCGAGGTCGACCACATCAACATGCGCTTCCGGCCCTCGTTCTTCCCGTTCACCGAGCCGTCGCTCGAAGTCGACATCCAGTGCCGCCGCGACAAGGGCGAGATCCGCTTCGGCGAGGGCGAGGATTGGCTCGAGATTCTCGGCTGCGGCATGGTGCATCCGAACGTGCTGCGCGCCTGCGGCATCGATCCCGACGAGTACCAGGGCTTTGCCTGGGGCATGGGCATCGACCGCATCGCCATGCTGAAATACGGCATCGCCGATTTGCGCCAGCTGTTCGACAGCGACGTCCGCTGGCTGTCCCACTACGGCTTCAAGCCGCTCGAAGTGCCAACGCTTGCCGGAGGGCTGAGCACGTGAAATTCACCCTCTCCTGGCTGAAGGATCATCTCGACACTGACGAGCCGCTGGAAAAGCTCGCCGAGAAGCTCACCATGATCGGGCTCGAGGTCGAGAACATCGAGGACAAGGCGAAGGCGCTGAAGCCTTTCACCATCGCAAAGGTGATCTCGGCCGAGCAGCATCCGAATGCGGATCGCCTGCGCGTCTGCATGGTCGACACCGGCGACGGCGGTACGCCGGTGCAGGTGGTGTGCGGCGCGCCGAATGCGCGCGCCGGGCTCGTCAGCGTGTTCTCGCCGCCCGGCACCTACATTCCCGGCAAGGACATCACGCTCGGAATCGGCACCATCCGCGGCGTCGAGAGCCGCGGCATGCTGTGCTCGGCGGCCGAGCTGCAGATCTCCAACGACCATGACGGCATCATGGAATTGCCGACGGACGCGCCGATCGGCGCTACCTACGCCGAATGGGCCGGCCTCGGCGATCCCGTGGTCGAGATCAATCTGACGCCGAACAGGCAGGACTGCACCGGCGTGCACGGCATCGCGCGCGATCTCGCCGCCGCCGACATGGGCAAGTTCAAGGACCCGACCATCAAGCCGATCAAGGGCGAATTCCCCTGCCCCGTGAAGGTCACGGTCGAGGATGCCACGCTCTGCCCGGGCTTTGCGCTCCGTCTCGTGCGCGGCGTCAAGAACGGGCCGTCGCCGGAATGGCTGCAGAAGCGGCTCACCGCGATCGGGCTACGTCCGATCAACGCGCTGGTCGACATCACCAACTTCATCACCTACGACCGCGCACGCCCGCTGCACGTGTTCGACGCCAAGAAGGTGAAGGGCAATCTCGTCGTGCGGCGCGCGCGCGAGGGCGAGAGCCTGCTGGCGCTCGACGGCCGCACCTACAATCTCGATCCCGCCATTTGCGTGATCGCGGACGAGCACGGCGTCGAATCGCTCGCCGGCATCATGGGCGGCGAAGCATCGGGCTGCGACGAGAACACCACGGACGTGCTGATCGAGTCGGCGCTGTGGAACGAGATCAACATCGCCCAGACCGGCCGCAAGCTCGGCGTCAATTCGGACGCGCGCTACCGCTTCGAGCGCGGCGTCGATCCGGCCTTCATGGTGCCCGGAATCGAGCTCGCGACCAAGCTGGTGATGGAGCTTTGCGGCGGCACGCCGTCTGAAACATTCGTGGTCGGCAAGACCTTTGGCGACGATCGCCTGATCGAATTCCCGATCACCGAGGTCAAGCGCCTTTCGGGCATCGAGGTGCCGCAGGTCGAGATGAAGCGCATTCTGACCCATCTCGGCTTCATGATGGCGGGTCCCGGCCCGGTGGTGAAGGTCGCAGTGCCCTCGTGGCGCTCCGACGTGCACGGCAAGGCCGACATCGTCGAGGAGATCGTCCGCATCTTCGGCGTCGACAAGGTGCCGATGACGCCGTTCGAGCGCGGCGACGAGCCGCGCAAGCCGGTGCTGACGCCGCTGCAGCTGCGCACCCGCCGCGCGCGGCGCGCGCTCGCAACCCGCGGCATGGTCGAAGCCGTGACCTGGTCGTTCATCGCAAAATCTGCGGCCGAATTGTTCGGTGGCGGACAGCGCGAGCTCGAAGTGGCGAACCCGATCGCCTCCGATCTCTCCGACATGCGCCCGACCCTGCTCGCCGGTCTGATCGCGGCGGCGCAGGCCAATGCCGATCGCGGATTCGGCGATGTCGCGCTGTTCGAGGTCGGCCAGGTGTTCAAGGGCGATCGCCCGCAGGACCAGTTCATGGCGGCGAGCGGCGTGCGCCGCGGCCTTGCGTCGTCCGAAGGGCTCGGCCGGCACTGGACCGGCTCGGCGCAGGCCGATCTGTTCGACGCCAAGGCCGATGCGCTGGCGGTGCTAGCGGCCGCCGGCGCGCCGATGCAGGCGCTGCAGATCGTGGCGGGCGGTCCCAGCTGGCTGCATCCGGGCCGCTCCGGCACGATCCAGATCGGGCCGCAGAACGTGCTCGGATATTTCGGCGAAGTGCACCCCAGAGCGCTCGAGGCGTTCGGCGCCGACGGGCCGCTTGTCGTGTTCGAGGTGATCCTCGACCGCATCCCCGAGGCGAAGAAGAAGCCGACGCGCGCCAAGCCCTTGATCGAGCTCTCGGCCTTCCAGCCGGTGTCGCGCGACTTCGCTTTCATTGTCGACCGCGCCGTCAAGGCCGGCGAGATCGTTCGCGCGGCGCAAGGCGTCGACAAGAAATTGATCACCGGCGTCAATGTCTTCGACGTCTACGAGGGCAAGGGCATCGATGACGGCAAGAAGTCGATCGCGATCGCGGTCACGCTTCAGCCCCGCGAGAAAACCCTGACCGATCAGGAGATCGAGGCCGTCGCCACGAAGATCGTGGCCGAGGTCACCAAGAAGACCGGCGGCGTCTTGCGAGCATGACGCCGAAAAGTGCGAAGCGGTTTTCGGACAACGTCATGCTCAAAAGACATAGAGCATGACGCTCGCAGACTTCCTTCCGAAGGACGTCAGCCTCACGATCGCGGCGGCGCTCTGCGCCGTCGCTTTCGTTTCGGGCACAGCGCGCGGTTTCTCCGGCTTCGGTTCGGCGCTGATCTTCATGCCGCTGGCGAGCAGCATCGCGGCGCCGCGGCTCGTTGCTGCCCTGCTGCTCGTCATCGATTTCGTCGCGACCGTGCCGCTGCTGCCGGATGCGTGGCGAAAGGCCGATCGCAAGGCCACGGCCGTGATCGTGCTGGGCGCGCTGATCGGCGTCCCCATCGGCACCTATTTCCTCAGCGTGCTCGAACCCGTCACCACGCGCTGGATCATCTCCTGCTTCGTCGCGGCGCTGTTGCTGCTATTGCTGTCGGGCTGGCGCTATCGCGGCAAGGACCACGCCTGGCTGTCGGTCGGCATCGGCAGCCTCTCCGGCTTCTGCAGCGGGCTCGCGCAGACCGGCGGCCCGCCGATCGTCGGCTACTGGCTCGGCCGCCCGATCGCGCCGATGGTCGCGCGCGCCAATATCGTGCTGTTCTTCGGCGCCTCGGATTTCTTCTCGATGGTCAGCTATGCGACGACCGGCCTGATCAGCCGCGAATCGCTGGTGCTGTCGCTGATCGTCGGCCCGGTCTATGCGGTTGGCGTTGCGTTCGGCAGCTCATTGTTCGGCCGCGCCAGCGAGAAGGTGTTTCGCGGCATCTGCTATGCGCTGATTGCGATGGCGGTGATCTTTGGATTGCCGGTGCTGGATGGGGTGTTGCGATAGCTCTCTCCGCGGGTCGTCCCCGCGAAGGCGGGGACCCATAACCCCAGGGAGAAGTTATGGTGCAAGCTGGTCACCGCGAGTCTTCGCCAAACCAGGCCCTGTGGTTATGGGTCCCGGATCGGCGCGCGCCTTGGGGCGCGCTTGTCCGGGACGACGGCGGAATGTGTCGCCGCTTTATTGCTACTGCCGCGGCACACGCCGCTTCTTCGTCGACTGCGTCGGCACATCCGCCGGTTCGTCCTTCAGCGCGCCGATCTTGCGCAGGGCGGCGTCCGCGGCACGTTCGCCGCTCTCCCACGCGCCGTCGACGGTGCCCCAGAGCGTCTCGTGGGTGGCTTCGCCGGCGATGAACACATTGCCGATCGGCTCAGCCAGGGTCCTTCGCGACAGCTGGCCGCCGGGCGAGGCGGCCGACATCGCGCCCATGACGTAAGGCGAGGCGTTCCAGCGCGTGGCGCTGGTCTTTTGCACCACGGCAGCGGCCTCGCTACCGAACAGCTTTGTGATCCACTCCCGGGCAAAGGCCGCCATCGCCTTCTCGCCCTGGTCGGCGAGATCGCGGCCGAAGGAGCCGCCGACATCGATCGAGCAGAGCGAGGAGCCGCCGATATTGGCGAACATCAGCGCCGTGCGGGTCGAATTGCTCTGCTCGATGAGGATGTCGTCGCGCGACAGGCCGAGCGGATTGCCGGGCAGCTGCAGCACGATACGATCGTAGCTGCCGAGGCTGAGCTTCGATGCCGCATCCAGTGTCCGCTTGGGAATGTCGGGTGCGAACTTGATCGCGCCCGATGTCAGCACATTGGTCGAGACCGTGACGATGGCGGCGCGCGCCGCGATCTTGCCGGCTTGCGTCTCGATGCTGACGTCGCGATTGCTCCAGGCGATGCGGTTCGCCGTCGTCGACAACGCCACCGGCGCCTGCTCGGCGAGCTTGGCGATCAGCGTGCCCAGGCCCTGGCGGCAGGCGATCGCTGCGTTGCGGTCCTGCGCGCGTCCCTTGTCGATGGCAGACAGCTCCTTCAGGTCCTTGCCGGCAAAGCTCGCGCCCAGCATGAACTCGGCCGCGCCGGCCCAGTCGCCGAGATCCTTCGGCAGCACCGATGCGCAGGAGGTGTCCAGCTTGCCCCGCCCGGCCTCGTCGATGGCGCGGTTGGCGCGCACCAGGGCGGCCAGGAATTGCTCGGTCTCGCCGGCGCGGGCATTGCGGCGGCCAATGCGAACCTTCTGGCCCGAGGGCGCCGGCAGCACGTCCAGCCCGGCGCTGCGCGCCAGCCGGATCATCGGGTTGGTGTCGGGATTGTGCAACCAGCGCGCGCCGCGGTCGAACGGCGTGTCGAAGGTCGTGCTGTCGGTGATGCAGCGGCCGCCGACCTGCGCGGCCGCTTCCACCACGATGACCTTGCGGCCCGTCGCGATGATGCGCCGCGCCGCGGCAATTCCCGCCGCCCCCGCGCCGATCACGACGATGTCAGCCTCGCGCGGCAGGGGCGCGGCCGATGCGCGCAGCACCGGCATCGCCGCAAGGGCCGCCGACGCCGAAAGAAAGCCGCGGCGCGTGATTGTCATGTCATGGTTTCCGGGGACTTGCGGCGAACGTGAACAGCCCGCGAACCTTGCCGTATCCGATGTTGCGCAGCAACCAGGATGGTGAATCAACCATGCTTGATCTCACAGAGTGATGAACCGAATTGCAACACGTTTCGACCATGATAGAGAAGGGAAAAAGACGGCCGGAAAAGGCCGTGGGGGGAGTTCGGCATGGGGACGGTCCTGGATTCTGTCGGCAAGGTGATTGCCGCGTACCTCTCGAAGGAGGTGCCGGGCTACGAGCCGTTCACGCCGAGCGACCCCGAGCATCTGCGCGGCGTCATCGAGCCCGGCGACGTGCTGCTGGTCGAGGGCAACAACCGCATCTCCGGCATCATCAAATACCTGACGCAGTCGACCTGGTCGCATGCCGCGCTCTATGTCGGTCCGGTCGAGGGAGCAGAGGAGCCCAACGGCGAGCCGCATGTTCTGATCGAGGCCAATATCGGCGAAGGCGTCACCTCGGCGCCGCTGTCGAAATATTTCCCCTATCACACCCGCGTCTGCCGTCCGGTCGGGCTGTCCTATGAGGATCGCACCACGGTGTGCCGCTATGCGATCAACCGCATCGGCTTCGGCTACGACACCAAGAACATCGTCGACCTCATGCGCTATCTGTTCCCGCTGCCGATACCGCAGCGCTGGCGCCGACGCATGATCGCGATCGGCTCGGGCGACCCGACCAAGATCATCTGCTCGGCCCTGATCGCGCAGGCCTTCGACGCCGTGCGCTACCCGATCCTGCCGAAGATCACCAAGGCCGGCAGCCGCGCCGCACGGCGCGAGATCCTGCACATCCGCGATTCCTCGCTCTACATGCCCCGCGACTTTGATATCTCGCCCTATTTCGAAGTCGTCAAACCCACCATCGTGCACGGGTTCGACTACACCGCCTTGCACTGGGCCGACAAGCAGAAGCCGCTCGAGGAGGTGGCGGGCTCATTCAGTGTGTTTCCAGAAGCGCTCGTGGCGCCGCCGCTCGCTCCTGAAGCGGCTGACGAAGCGACGTCGGGTGAAATTCCGGCTCAAGAAGTGAGCGCGCCGGATGCGCGAGCCAGCGTGGCGTTCTCCGAGCATTTTGTGCAGCTGAGCGAGCTCGCGATGTATCGCGCGCGGGCGCGGGAGATGGCGGCTTAGGTTCGCCGTCTAGTACGGTGAGCAAAGGCGCGAAGCGCCGTGCCCACGTTCTGGCGCGATCACTGACGGATGGTGGGCACGCTCCGCTTTGCCCACCCTACGAGACGTCTCCTCCGTCATTGCGAGGAGCTTTTGCGACGAAGCAATCCAGACTGCCTCTGCGGTAAAAGTCTGGATTGCTTCGCTGCGCTCGCAATGACGACGGAGAGAGAGCGCGCGCTACCGATCCGCCCGTCCGATCACCGCCATCAGCTCCGCGATCTTGGCGCGCTGGTCGGCCTTGTCGCCGCTCGCGATGGCGTGCTCGACGCAATGGGCGACGTGATCCTTCAAAACCTCTTCCTCGACCCGGCGCAGCGCGGCGCGAACCGCCGCGATTTGCGTCACGATGTCGATGCAGTAGCGGTCTTCCTCTACCATTTTCGAGAGACCACGAACCTGGCCCTCGATCCGGCCGAGACGTTTTCCGACGGATGCCTTGATGTCCTTGCGCATGGGCTCTATATACCCCTACCGGGTATAGGTTTCAAGACCAGACGCAAAGGCCGGAACATGGCAATGAACAACAACGAGCACGAGCATCGTCACAACGCGGCGACGCATTCCGGATGCGGCTGTTCCACGAAAGCTGCAGCGCCGGCGGCGAAGCCCGAGCCTTCCTCGTGCTGCGGCGGTCATTCCGGCCACGACCATCATCACGGCCATGATCATGGCGACGCCGTAACCAAGCTCAAAGATCCCGTCTGCGGCATGAGCGTCGATCCCGCGACCTCGAAGCACCACATCACACAGCACGGCGAGACCTTCCATTTCTGCTCGGCCGGCTGCCGCACCAAGTTTGCCGCCGATCCCGCCAAGTATCTTGCCAAGGACAAGGCGCCCGAACCGGAGGTGCCCGCGGGCACGATCTACACCTGTCCGATGCACCCGCAGATCCGCCAGGTCGGCCCGGGCACGTGCCCGATCTGCGGCATGGCGCTGGAGCCTGAGGTCGCAAGCCTTGAGACCGGCCCCAATCCCGAGCTCGCCGACATGACGCGGCGCTTCTGGATCGGCGGCGTGCTGTCGCTGCCGCCGATCGCGCTGGAGATGGGCGGCCATCTCGCAGGCCCGCACAGCTGGATCGATCCGACCCTGTCGAACTGGATCCAGCTCGTCTTTGCAACACCCGTGGTGCTGTGGGCCGGCTGGCCGTTCTTCGTCCGCGGCTGGCAATCGCTGCTGACGCGCAATCTCAACATGTTCACGCTGATCGCGATGGGCACGGGCGTTGCCTACGTCTACAGCGTGCTCGGCACGCTCACGCCGCAGATATTCCCCGCCACCTTCCGAGGCCATGAGGGCGCGGTCGCAGTCTATTTCGAGGCGGCCGCCGTCATCACCGTCTTGGTGCTGCTCGGCCAGGTGCTGGAGCTGCGCGCCCGCGATGCGACCTCGGGCGCGATCAAGGCGCTGCTGCAGCTCGCGCCGAAGACCGCGCGCCGCGTCGACGCAGACGGCAGCGAGCACGAGGTCGAGATCGACACGCTGCATGCCGGCGATCGCCTGCGCGTTCGTCCCGGCGAGAAGGTGCCGGTCGACGGCATCATCCTCGAAGGCCGCTCGTCGCTCGATGAATCGCTGGTGACGGGCGAATCCATGCCGGTCACCAAGGAGGCTGGCGCAAAAGTCATCGCCGGCACGCTGAACCAGTCCGGCAGCTTCATCATGCGCGCCGACAAGGTCGGGCGCGAGACGCTGCTGTCGCAGATCGTGCAGATGGTCGCGGATGCGCAGCGCTCGCGCGCGCCGATCCAGCGCCTGGCCGACCAGGTCTCCGGCTGGTTCGTGCCGCTGGTGATCGTCATCGCCGTCGCGGCCTTTGCCGCCTGGGCCTGGTTCGGACCGGAGCCGCGGCTCGCCTTCGGCCTCGTCGCCGCGGTCAGCGTGCTGATCATCGCCTGCCCCTGTGCGCTGGGCCTGGCCACCCCGATGTCGATCATGGTCGGCGTCGGCCGCGGCGCGCAGGGCGGCGTCCTGATCAAGAATGCCGAGGCGCTCGAGCGGATGGAGAAGATCGACACGCTCGTGGTCGACAAAACCGGCACGCTGACCGAGGGCAAGCCCAAGGTGGTCTCGATCGCGCCGGCGTCCCGCTTTGCGGAAGACGATATCCTCCGGCTGGCGGCCACCGTCGAGCGCGCCAGCGAGCATCCGCTGGCCGACGCCATCGTGCGTGCGGCCAAGGAGAAGCAGCTCCCGCTCGGCCAGGTCGAGCAGTTCGATTCGCCGACGGGCAAGGGCGCGACCGGCAAGGTCGACGGCAGGACCATCGTGCTCGGCAATGCCAGATATCTGTCGTCGATCGGCATCGACACCACGGCGCTCGACGCCGAGGCCGAACGGCTGCGCGGCGATGGCGCCACCGTGATCAACATGGCCGTCGACGGCCGGCTTGCCGGCCTGTTTGCGATCGCTGATCCGGTCAAGGCCTCGACGCCGGAGGCGCTGAAGGCGCTCGCGGCGGAAGGCATCAAGGTGATCATGCTGACCGGAGACAACCGCACCACGGCCGAGGCCGTGGCGCGCCGGCTCGGCATCGCCGAAGTCGAGGCCGAAGTGCTGCCCGACCAGAAGAGCGCGGTGGTGACCAAGCTGCAGCAGGCCGGCCGCAGCGTCGCCATGGCCGGCGACGGCGTCAACGACGCGCCGGCACTGGCGGCGGCCGAGGTCGGCATCGCCATGGGCACCGGCACCGACGTTGCGATGGAGAGCGCCGGCGTGACGCTGCTCAAGGGCGACCTCGTCGGCATCGTCCGCGCGCGAAAACTGTCGCAGGCGACGATGAGCAACATCCGGCAGAACCTGTTCTTCGCCTTCATCTACAACGCCGCCGGAATTCCTATCGCCGCCGGCGTTCTCTATCCGGCGTTCGGTCTGCTGCTCTCCCCGATCATCGCCGCGGCGGCGATGGCGCTATCCTCGGTCAGCGTCGTCGGCAACGCGCTGCGGCTGCGTGCGACGCGGCTGTGAGGTGCCAGCGGCAACGAAGGCGCGCTCCCTCGCCCCGTTCTCCCGGGGAGAGCGTTGGGGTGAGGGGCTGTCCGCAATCCCGGTGACAGTTGGACTCGCGGAGAGTCCCCCTCACCCGGAATTCAAGCTACGCTTGAATTCCGACCTCTCCCCGCAAGCGGGGCGAGGTAAGAGAGAGCGGCGCCCGCGGAGAGGACCTGATGCAGCGGATTACCATCACGATCGAGGACGATCTCCTGGCGGAGATCGATGCGGCGGCGGAAGCGCGCGGCTACCAGAACCGCTCCGAGATCATCCGCGACCTCGCGCGCGCCGGCCTGCAGCAGAGCGCCGAGGACACCGCGCAGACCGGCCAATGCGTCGCCGGCCTCGTCTACGTCTATGACCACGCGGCGCGCGATCTGTCGAAACGGCTGGTGCAGGAATTCCACGGCCATCACGACCTCGCGCTGGCGACGCTGCATGTCCACCTCGACGACAACAATTGCATGGAGATGACGGCGCTGCGCGGCGCGGCCTCCGAGGTCAGGCATTTCGCCGACCACATCATCGCCGAACGCGGCGTGCGCTACGGCCGCGTGGTGATGATCCCGACGGGGGACGGCAAACAGGCGAAGGCGCGCAAGCACGGGCATAGACACGATTAGGCTGAATCTTACCCTCCCCTGGAGGGGGAGGGTCGGCACGTGATCGAGCGAAGCGAGATCGCGTGACGGGGTGGGGTGATCTCTCCACTCGGGCACTGTTCATCGCGGAGGGACCGTCACCCCACCCCGCTCGCGCTGCGCGCGATCGACCCTCCTCCTCCAGGCAGGGCTATCGCATATGAGACGTCGCTGTGGGCACCGGCTGCCGCCACAGCGTCATGGCCGGGCCTGTCCCGGCCATCCACGCCTTTCCACGCAGCACAAAGAACGTGGATGCCCGGGACAAGCCCGGGCATGACGACCTCTGCAATATCGACATGCGATCCATATGCGATAGCCCTGCTCCTCCAGGGGAGGGTGAGCAAGAGCTCGCGCCGCGTCCGCGGCCGAGGGCTGCTCAGCCACTCGCCCTTGCCGAAGCCGCATTGGGTGTCTACCTCTCGCGCAGTGTCTACCTCAGAGGGTCCCCCATGCTGGATGCCGCCATCAAGGCGCTGTCGCAATTGATCTCGCCGCCGATGCGCTCGATCCTGTGGCGGTCGATCGGGCTTGCGCTGGTGCTGATCACCGTGCTGGCGATCGGCTTGCAGCGGCTGCTCAGCTGGTTTGCGACCTCCGGCGAGGTGTGGCTGGAAGGCCTGCTCGGGCCCGGCTGGCATTCTTCGATCGAGGTTCTCTCCTGGATCGTCTCGATCGCGACGGGTCTCGGCGTCGTGTTCGGCGGCATCTTCCTGATGCCGGCCATCACCTCGGTGGTGGCGAGCTTGTTCGTCGACGACGTCGCCGACATCGTCGAGCGCGAGCATTATCCGGCCGAGCGGCCGGGCGCGGCCCTGCCGTTCAGCCGGGCGATCCTCGAGGGCATCAAGACCGCGCTCGTGGCCATCCTGGTCTACCTCGCCGCGCTGCCGCTGGTGCTGTTCGCCGGCGCGGGATTCCTGATCTTTTTCCTCGCCGCCGCCTGGCTGCTCGGCCGCGAATATTTCGAGCTCGCCGCGATGCGCTTCCGCCCGCCGGAGGAGGCCAAGGCGATGCGGCGCGACAATGCCGCGACGGTCTTCACCGCCGGCCTGTTCATCGCCGCCTTCGTCTCGATCCCGATCGTGAACCTGGCGACACCGATCTTCGGCATGGCCTTCATGGTCCACATGCACAAGCGCCTGTCAGGCCCGCGGCCCGAGCTGATCGAGCCGGCGCGGCAGGTGCGATAGCGGCCCGGCGCAGCGCTGTCTCACACCGTCTTCTCCGGCCAGCGACAGAGATCGTTGATCAGGCAGACCTCGCAGCGCGGCTTGCGGGCGAGGCACGTATAGCGGCCGTGCAGGATCAGCCAATGATGCGCGTGCAGCATGAACTCCGCTGGGATCACCTTTTCGAGGCCAAGCTCGACCTCGAGCGGTGTCTTGCCGGGCGCTAGGCCCGTGCGGTTGCCGACGCGGAAGACATGGGTGTCGACCGCCATGGTGTGCTCGCCGAAGGCCATGTTGAGCACGACGTTGGCGGTCTTGCGACCTGCGCCGGGCAACGACTCGATCTCCGTGCGCGTGCGCGGCACCTCGCCGCCGAATTCACCGAGCAGCTTGGCCGACAGCGCGATCACGTTCCTGGCCTTGGTGCGGTAGAGGCCGATCGTCTTGATGTACTCGCGCAAGCGCTCCTCGCCGAGATCGAGCATCTTCTGCGGGGTGTCGGCAACCTCGAACAGCGCGCGCGTCGCCTTGTTGACGCCGGCATCGGTCGCCTGTGCCGACAGCACCACCGCGACCAGCAGCGTGAACGGGTTGACGTGCTCGAGCTCGCCCTTGGGCTCCGGATTGGCCTTGCGGAAACGGCTGAAAACCTCGTGGACCTCGGCCGGCGTCCACGGTCTTGTGGCTTTAAGTGATTTCTTCGCGGGCGCTTTCGGCTTGGTCGCGACCGGTTTTGCCGTTTTCTTCGGCACCGCCGCTTTGCGCGGGACCGGCTTGCGGGTGATTTTCGCCATGATCGGGATATACTGATGGACGATGAGCACAGGCAACGAAATTGCGCGGCCGTCTGAGAGCGAGGATGAGCCTCAGATCTTCTCTGCGCTGCTCACGCCGCACCGCTCGCTGAACCGCACCGGCTTTCTCGCCGTGATGCTGTTCCTGAGCGCCGTCAGCTTCGTCACGGGCCTCGCTTTCCTGATGATGGGCGCCTGGCCAGTGCTCGGTTTCTTCAGTCTCGACGTGCTCGTGATCTGGTGGGCCTTCAAGGTCAATTTTCGCGCCGCACGGGCCAGCGAGGAGATCGTGGTGACGTCATCGGAATTGCGGGTGCGGCGCGTCAGCCATCGTGGCCAGGTTGCCGAATGGACCTTCAATCCGCTCTGGGTCCGGCTCGACCAGGAGGTCGACGAGGAATACGGCATCGAGCACCTCTATCTGATCTCCCGCGGCCGCCGCCTGCTCATCGCCCGCTTTCTTGGCCCGGAAGAAAAGGCAAGCTTTTACAATGCCTTGGTTGGCGCTCTCAACGCCGCGCGGCGTGGTCCGACCTATCATCCGGCGACCTGAGCGCAGTCGGAAATCGGGTGGTTTCGCGCGGGCCCCTCCCCTACATTTCTGGTCATGATGACCCTTGCGATACATGACCAGCGCCTGGCGAGGCCAGGCACCCAGAACGCCGCGTTGCGCGATTATGATTCTGTGCGCCGGGCGATCGCCTTCATCTCGGCGAACTGGCGCGCGCAGCCGACCATCGAGGCGATGGCGGATGCCGCCGGCGTCACTCCGGATGAGCTGCACCATCTGTTCCGCCGCTGGGCTTCGATCACGCCGAAGGCTTTCATGCAGGCGCTCACCCTCGACCACGCCAAGAACCTGCTCAGGGATTCCGCCAGCATCCTTGACGCGGCGCTCGACTCCGGCCTGTCGGGGCCGGGCCGGCTGCACGATCTCTTCGTCACCCATGAAGCGATGTCGCCGGGCGAATGGAAGAACGGCGGTGCCGGCCTCACCCTGCGCTACGGCTTCCACCCTTCGCCGTTCGGCACCGCGATCGTGATTGCCACCGACCGCGGCCTGTCGGGCCTCGCCTTTGCCGATCACGGCGAGGAGAAGATCGCGCTCGCCGACATGACGCGGCGCTGGCCAAACGCCACCTATGTGGAAGATCACGAAGGCACCGCGCCGCTCGCAGCGCGCATCTTCGATCCAAAATTGTGGCGGCCGGATCAGCCGCTGCGCGTGGTGCTGATCGGCACCGATTTCGAGGTGCGGGTGTGGGAGACGCTCTTGAAGATTCCGATGGGCCGCGCAGTGTCCTATTCCGACATCGCCTGCAACATCAGGAATCCCAAGGCTTCACGCGCCGTCGGTGCCGCCGTCGGCAAGAACCCGGTCTCGTTCGTCGTGCCCTGCCACCGCGCGCTCGGCAAGAGCGGCACGCTCACCGGCTATCATTGGGGCATCACCCGCAAGCAGGCGATGCTGGGCTGGGAGGCCGGGCAGCTGGGGCTGCAGTAGGCGCAACAAGCACGCTGCCGTAGGGTGGGCAAAGGCGCATCGCGCCGTGCCCACCATCTTTCTCAAATCGCTGACGCTGCGTGGGCACGCTGCGCTTTGCCCACCCTACGGCGCCGCGTGTACGGCGAAAGCCTACCCCGCCAGATCCAGCTTCGAGGCCACCGTCGAATCCGCGTTGAGGCGGTAGATGATCGGCACGCCGGTGGCGAGCTCGCGCTTCAAAATGCCTTCGGGCGAGAGCTTTTCCAGCACCATGATCAGCGCGCGCAGCGAGTTGCCGTGGGCGGCAACCAGAGTGCGCTTGCCGTTGAGCACACCGGGCAGGATCTCCTGCACGTAGTACGGCAACGCGCGCGCGAGCGTGTCCTTCAGGCTTTCGCCGCCGGGCGGCGGCACGTCGTAGGAGCGACGCCAGATCAGCACCTGCTCCTCGCCCCATTTCTTGCGGGCGTCGTCCTTGTTGAGACCGGAGAGATCGCCGTAGTCGCGCTCGTTGAGCGCGAGGTTCTTCGAAGTCGGCAGACCCTCCTGGCCGAGCTCGCCGAGGATGAGATCGAGCGTGTGCTGCGCGCGCGTCAGCACCGAGGTGTAGGCGACGTCGAACACCAGGCCTTGCGCCTTCAGCTTGCGGCCGGCTTCCTTGGCTTCCTTCACGCCGAGCTCGGTGAGATCAGGGTCCTTCCAGCCCGTGAACAGGTTCTTCAGATTCCATTCGCTCTGGCCGTGGCGCACGAGCACGAGAAGACGTTCGCTCATCAACTGCTTTCCGTGTTGTTCAGTTCAGATGTCGGACAGGCCGAGCACGTCGGCCATGGTGTAGTGCCCCGGCTTCTTGCCGTGCGCCCACAGCGCCGCCTTGAGCGCACCATGGGCGAACAGCATGCGGTCCTCGGCCTGATGCGACAGCGTCAGGCGCTCGAACGGGCCGAGGAAGGTGACGCTGTGGTCGCCGGCCACGGTGCCGCCGCGCAAGGAGGCGAAACCGATATTGCCCGGCCGACGGGCGCCGGTGATGCCGTCACGGCCGCGTTCGGAATGGTCATCGAGGTTGACGCCGCGGCCGCTCGCTGCGGCCTGGCCCAGCATCAGCGCGGTGCCCGAGGGCGCATCGACCTTCATGCGGTGATGGGTCTCGACGATCTCGATATCGAAACTCTGGTCGAGCGCCTTGGCGACGCGCTTGACCACGGCGGCGAGCAGATTGACGCCGAGACTCATATTGCCCGACTGCACCACCACGGCGCGATTGGTGACGCTCTTGATCACGGCATTGTCCGAGCCGGACAGGCCGGTCGTGCCGATGACGTGCACGAGGCCGCGTTCGGCGGCGATCGCGACATTGGCGATGGTCGCCGCCGGCACCGTGAAATCGAGGATGCCGTCGGCCTCCTTGCACATCGCCCAGAGATCGGCGGAGAGCTTGATGCCGTTGGCGGGCAGGCCGGCGAGCACGCCGGCATCCTTGCCGAGCAGCTCGGAGCCCGGCGCCTCCAGCGCGCCCGCCAGCACGGCGCCCTCGCTTTCGGCAATCGCCCGCACCAGCGCCCGGCCCATCCGGCCGCCGGCTCCCGCAACAATCAAGCGCATGTCGGACATGGTGTGATCCTCTTCGAGGCCGTTGTAGCGGGGGGAGGCAGTTCCGGCAACCGAGGGGACAACCTTCCGCCGTCATGCCCGGGCTTGTCCCGGGCATCCACGAAAGGCCACACAAGAGGGCGTAAAGACGTGGATGGCCGGGTCAAGCCCGGCCATGACGGAGTGTTATCCGTCAGACGGCTGCGGGCCGTCGTAGCCTTCGATGACGATGAGGTCGGCGATCGAGTGCGGCTGGCGCACCTTGATGTTGGCCTGGTATTCCGGCGAGTTGTAGCAGGCGAGCGCGGTCTCGTAGTCAGGGAATTCGATCACGACGTTGCGGTTGCGGCTGGCACCTTCGACGGCGGTGAACTTGCCGGCGCGGACGACGAAGCGGCCGCCCCATTTCTTGAAGATCGGGCCGTTGGCGATGGCGTAGGGCTTGTAGCCCTCGTCATTGCTGACGTCGACACGCCCGATCCAGTAACCCTTTGCCATTGGTCTTCTCCCTGTTGTTGATTAGCCAAGCGCCTGCGCGATCTCGGCCTGAATGGCCTCTGCGACGGCCTTCGGATCGGCGGCTTCCACGATCGGACGCCCGACGACCAGATAATCCGCGCCCGCGGCGATCGCACGCCCCGGGGTCATGATGCGCTTCTGGTCGCCGCTGGCGGCGCCCGCCGGACGAATGCCGGGGGTGACGAGGCTCATCTGGTGGCCGACGATCTTGCGCAAGGCCCCGACCTCCTCCGGCGAGGATACGAGGCCGTCGACACCGAGCACCTGCGCCTGCTGCGCACGTGCCTCGACCAGCTCCGACACGCTGAGCCGATAACCGGCCGCATGCAAATCGTCGTCGTCGTAGGACGTCAACACCGTCACGGCGAGAATCTTCAGGCTGGCGCTGCCGCGGCCTTCGACGGCGCCTTTCATGGTCTGCGGATAGGCGTGCACGGTGACGAAGGTCGCGCCCAGTTTGGCGACGCTCTCGGTGCCACGCGCGACCGTATTGCCGATGTCGTGCATCTTGAGATCGGCGAACACCTTCTTGTCCCTGTCGACAAGCTTGCCGATCAGCGGCAGGCCGCCGGCATAAGCGAGCTGATAGCCGATCTTGTAGAACGTGACGCTGTCGCCGAGCTTCGCGATCATCGCCTCCGCGGCATCAACGCTCGCCAGATCGAGCGCAACGATCAGGCGGTCCTTCGGGGCGATCTCGGCTGGCGTCATGTCATCTCACATCATGCGTTGGGAAACGTCGATCAACTGCGTCACCAGCTCCTTCAGCGCGGCGATATCGCCCTCGTTCTTCAGCCTGTCCCTATCGTCATAGGCCTGGTCGGCAAAGGCGAGCGTGAGCTGGCTGGCAATCACGTTGGCGTGGCAGGCGGAGAGGATCAGCCGCAGGGCCTGCAGCGCGCGGGCGGCACCTAACCGGCTCTGGGACGCGCCGGCAAGCGCATAGACGCGGTTGCGGAACACCTCGCCGCGCGCCTCGTGCAGCTCGTGCACGCGGCTGACCCAGTCGATCGCGTTCTTCAGCAGCGGCGGCACCGATGCGTTGTATTCGGGCGAGACGATGAGGACGCCGTGATGCGCGCCGATCATGCGCTTCAGATTGATCGCGTGCTTGGGCACGCCGGATTTGGCCTGGAGATCGCCGTCATAGATCGGCAGCGGAAAATCGGCGAGCGAGATGCGGGTGACGTCGACGCCGGCCTGAGCAAATTCATAGGCCGCCACCGCCGCCAGCTTCGCATTATGCGAGCCGGTGCGCAGCGAGCCGGGAATGATCAGGATCTTGGGAGCTGGCATCCAATCCCATGCGTTCGGCGAAACGAGCCCGCCGCGCAAAGAGGAGCCGGCGGAATTAATGCTTGCGATACACCCAGACGCGGGCCGGCGGAAGGTTCATCCAGATCCGTTCCGAGGCCTCTGTGGACACGCCGGACAGCGATTTCGGGATCGGCGGCACCACCGCATAGGTGAACTGGATGAAGGGCGCACCGGGCGCGAGCGCGGTGAAGGCATCGCGGATGAGCCGCAGCCGCGTCAGCATCGGCTTGGTGACGAGCGGCAGGCCGGACACGACCGCGCTGGCCGGCGTGCTCAAGACGTTCCAGAGCGTGTCGCGCAGGCGGTAGGCATCGCCCTGCACCACCTTGGCTTGCGGGTAGCGATCGCGCAGCAGCGCGCAGAAGCCGGGATTGTATTCGACGAGAACGAGACGCTTCTGGTCGATCCCGCGCTCGATCAGCGCGGACGTGATGGCGCCGGTGCCGGGTCCGAGCTCGACCACCGGTGCGTCGGAATCGGGATCGACATAATGAGCCATGGTCCGCGCCAGCAGCTTGCCGGACGGCATCACCGCGCCCATGTGCAAGGGCTTTTCGATCCACGACCTGAGAAAGCGCACCTCGTCATCGAGACGAGGCTTCTTCAACGCACGCGCGGACGATGGCAATGGCATGTCGGGACCGGACGGAACCGCAGGACCGCGGCGTGTCAGAAAATGGTCATAAAGACGTATAGGCCGGAGGCGATACGGTCAAGACGCGTCAGTTCGCCCGATTGCCGAAGAAATCCTTGACCTTGGCGAAGAAGCCCTCGGCTTCCGGCTGGGTGTTGCCGGAGGAGAGCTTCTCGAACTCGGCCAGCAATTCCTGCTGCTTTTTGGTCAGGTTCTGCGGGGTCTCGACCATGACCTGAACGTACATGTCGCCCATCTGGCGCGACCGCAGCACCGGCATGCCCTTTGATGCAATGCGGAATCGGCGACCCGACTGGGTGCCGGCGGGCACCTTCACCTTGGTCTTGCCCTTGTCGATGGTCGGCACCTCGAATTCGCCGCCGAGCGCGGCGGTCACCATCGAGATCGGCACGCGGCAATGCAGGTCCGCGCCGTCGCGCTGGAAGAACTGGTGCTGGGCCAGCGACAGGAAGATGTAGAGGTCGCCCGGCGGCCCGCCGCGCACGCCAGCCTCGCCCTCGCCGGCGAGCCTGATCCGTGTGCCGTCCTCGACGCCTTGCGGAATGTTGACCGAGAGCGTCCGCTCCCGGGTGACCCGCCCTTGTCCCGCGCAGGACGGGCAGGCGTCCTCGATCATCTGGCCGCGGCCCTGACAACCCGGGCAGGTTCGCTCCAGCGTGAAGAAGCCCTGCGACTGCCGCACGCGGCCGGCGCCGCCGCAGGTCGAGCAGGTCTTGGGCTTGGTGCCAGCCTTGGCACCGATGCCCGAGCAGGCCTCGCAGGTGACCGAGACCGGAATCTCGATCTGCGCGGTCTTGCCGCCAAAGGCTTCCTCGAGGGTGATTTCCATGTTGTAGCGCAGATCGGCGCCGCGCTCGCGGCCGCCGCGGCCGCGCTGCCCGGCCATGCCGAACAGGTCCTCGAAGATGTCGGAGAAAGAGGAGGCGAAGCCGGCACCGAAACCGGCGCCGCCGCCGAAGCCGCCGCCCTGCTCGAACGCGGCGTGGCCGTAACGATCATAGGCGGCGCGCTTGTCCTTGTCTTTCAGGACCTCGTAAGCCTCGTTGATTTCCTTGAACTTGACTTCGCTGGTCTCATCCCCGGGGTTGCGGTCGGGATGGAATTTCATCGCCAGCTTGCGGAACGACGATTTCAGCTTGCCTTCGTCGGCGTCGCGTTCGACTTCGAGGGTCTCGTAATAGCAGCGCTTGGTGGACGTGGACATGATGAGCTCGGTCTATCCAATCGCGATTCAAGTTGGCGCGGAACAACGCTGACATGCGGCGGAATGAGCGCCCTTCGACCTTGCGGCAGAGAGCAGCCTGGCAGCGCTGAGAATAACGGCTGGGAATTGATCGATCGTAACGGGGCCGACTTTGAAGGAGTCTTGAAAGGAGTCTTGGCCCGCCCGTCCCGACACGATGGCCTCCCCCGCGAGGGAGGAGGCCGGTAGCGTGTGTGGGGTCCAAGCCGTCCGCATCGTCACCCTCTCGGGGCTTAAGCGGACTTCTTGTTGTTCTTGTCGTCGTCGACCTCGGTGAATTCCGCGTCGACGACGTCGTCCTTGGCCGCATCCTTCTTGGCGTCGGCCTCGGCCTGCTGCTTGTACATGGCCTCGCCGAGCTTCATCGAAGCCTGCGCCAGCGTCTGGGTCTTGGCCTTGATCGCCTCGGCATCGTCGCCCTTCAGCGCTTCCTTGAGGTCGCTGACGGCATCCTCGATGGCGCGGCGCTCGCTCTCGGCAACCTTCGAGCCGTGCTCGGCCAAAGCCTTCTCGGTCGAATGCACCAGGCCATCCGCCTCGTTCTTGGCGGTGACGGCCTCGCGGCGCTTCTTGTCCGCCTCGGCATTGGCCTCGGCGTCCTTGACCATCTTCTCGATGTCGGCTTCCGACAGGCCGCCGGAGGCCTGGATGCGGATCTGCTGCTCCTTGCCCGTGGCCTTATCCTTGGCCGAGACGTTGACGATGCCGTTGGCGTCGATGTCGAAGGTCACCTCGATCTGCGGCATGCCGCGCGGCGCCGGCGGAATGCCCATCAGGTCGAACTGACCGAGCATCTTGTTGTCGGCCGCCATTTCACGTTCGCCCTGGAAGACGCGGATGGTGACGGCATTCTGGTTGTCTTCAGCCGTCGAGAACACCTGGCTCTTCTTGGTCGGGATCGTGGTGTTGCGGTCGATGATGCGGGTGAACACGCCGCCCAGCGTCTCGATGCCCAGCGACAGCGGGGTGACGTCGAGCAGCAGCACGTCCTTGACGTCGCCCTGGAGCACGCCTGCCTGGATCGCAGCGCCGATCGCCACGACTTCGTCCGGGTTGACGCCCTTGTGCGGCTCCTTGCCGAACAGCTGCTTCACGACTTCCTGGACCTTCGGCATGCGCGACATGCCGCCGACCAGCACGACCTCGCCGATCTCACCGGCGGTGACGCCGGCGTCCTTCAGCGCCTTGCGGCAGGGCTCGACGGTCTTCTGGATGAGGTCGTCGACCAGCGCCTCGAACTTGGCGCGGGTGAGCTTCATCGTCAGATGCTTCGGGCCGGTCTGATCCGCGGTGATGAAGGGCAGATTGATCTCGGTCTGCGTCGTCGACGACAGCTCGATCTTGGCCTTTTCAGCGGCTTCCTTCAGGCGCTGCAGCGCGAGCTTGTCGTTGCGCAGGTTGATGCCCTGCTCCTTCTGGAACTCGTCGGCGAGATAACCCACGAGGCGCATGTCGAAGTCTTCACCGCCGAGGAAGGTATCGCCGTTGGTCGACTTCACCTCGAACACGCCGTCGCCGATTTCGAGAATGGAGATATCGAACGTACCGCCGCCGAGGTCATACACCGCGATGGTACCGGCCTTGGTCTTGTCGAGACCATAGGCGAGCGCGGCCGCGGTCGGCTCGTTGATAATGCGCAGCACTTCGAGGCCCGCGATCTTGCCGGCGTCCTTGGTCGCCTGGCGCTGGGCGTCGTTGAAGTAGGCAGGAACGGTGATGACGGCCTGCTCGACCTTCTGGCCGAGATGGGCTTCCGCGGTCTCCTTCATCTTCTGCAGGATGAATGCCGAGACCTGCGAGGGCGAGTAGGTCTGGCCGTCGGCCTCGACCCAGGCGTCGCCGTTGGAAGCCTTCACGATCTTGTAGGGAACGAGCTTCTTGTCCTTCTCGACCATCGGGTCGTCGTAGCGGCGGCCGATGAGGCGCTTCACTGCGAAGAAGGTGCGCTCGGGATTGGTGACGGCCTGGCGCTTGGCGGGCTGGCCGACGAGGCGCTCACCGTCATCCGTGACGGCGACGATCGAAGGCGTCGTGCGCATGCCTTCGGAATTCTCGATGACTTTGGCGTTCTTGCCATCCATCACGGCGACGCACGAATTCGTGGTGCCGAGGTCGATCCCAATGACCTTTCCCATGGTCCTGATATCCTTCTTTTTGCGGCAGGTTGGCTGGGCCCAAGAGGCACCCGAACCGAAACCCCCTAAGATCAAACATCCGCGATATTGCGATGATTGAGGCTCATATAGGAGGGGGGGAGGGGCCCGCAAGGACCGAAGCTAGGTTTCTGCCGCTAAAACATCGGGTTTTGGAAGGTGATATCCGGGCTCAACCGCCCTTGCGGGTGAGGAATTATTAACAGGTCCGGGCCTCGGCAAGCCCCCGCACCCGCAAGCCCGCCCGCCCTGTTGCGGCGAGGCCAAACCGGCTAAAAGGCGGACCGACCGCACAGCCGGCGCAGCTGCTTCGCGCGACAAAGCGGCCCGGTGGCCGACCATCGAACGGCCTCAATGTGAACCAATCAGAGTGGCCATGAAGCTGATCCGCCCCCTCGCCGCGCTCGCCCTCCTCGCCGTAACAGCGCTTCCGGCCTTCGCCGCCGACGTCGTTTTCCCACCCGGCTTGCGTCTCGGCATGGTGCCGTTGATCGGCCTCAGCACGGCCAAGACCTTTCCGGGCTTCGAGAGCGAGGACGGCAACGTCAAGGTGCTGGTCACCGAACTGCCGCCGGCCGCCTATGGCGAGGTCGTGAGCGCCTTCAATTCCAATCCCGGCGGGACGGGCGGCGTCAAGCAGGACAAGGTCGAGACCCCCGCTGGCCTTGCCTATTTCACCACCGAAAGCGGCAAGGCCGGCGATACCCCGGTGAAGCGCTATTCGATGATCGTGCCCGGCGCCGGCTTCTCCGGCTATGTCGCGGTACAGATCCCGGAGAATGCGACCAAGATCTACACGGACGAGGCGGTGCGACAGATGTTCGCGAGCGCCACCACCCGCAGGCAGGTCTCGGCCGAGGAGCAGATCGCGCTGCTGCCGTTCAAGATCACCGATCTCGCCGACTTCAAGGACATCAAGACCCTGGCACCGGGCTCGAGCATCATCCTGGCCGACGGCGATGAGAGCGTGGGCTACGAGGCGAGGCCGTTCATGATCCTCGGCCTGATCGGCGCCACCCCGCAAGCCGCCGACGACCGCGCCCGCTTCGCCCAGGAGGCGGCGCTCCAGATTCCCGGCGTGCGCGAGTCGCGCATCACCATGTCCGAGCCGATCCGCATCAACGGCCAGCAAGGCTTCGAGACCCGGATCGACGGCGTCAGCGGCAAGGACAAGGTCCCGGTGACGGTGGTGCAGTGGATCCGCTTCTCGAGCGGCGGCGCATCATTGCGCATCATCGCCAGCGCCCCGCGCGACCAATGGCAAGCCGCCTTCACCCGCTTCCGCGCCGTGCGCGACGGGATTCAGCCGAAGGGGTAGCTGCGTCTCCGAACGAGATGCGCTCCCTCTCCCGCAAGCCAAGCGGGAGAGGCGCACCGAGCTCGCGGCTTAAGCTCGATTACTCACCAGTACCGGCTGCATTTTCGGGCTTCTGTTCGTACACGAACGGAACTAGGCTTCCCTCCCGTTGGATCACCTTCAGGGGAGGCATACATGCTAGATCGGCGACAAGTCTTGGCAATGCTTGGAACGACGGCGCTGGCGACGCTCGCGCCAAACGCGCTGTTCGCCGCTGCACCGATCAAGCCGGACGAAGCGTCCGCGCTGCTCGTGATCGACGTGCAGAACTGCTTCCTGCCCGGCGGCAGCCTCGCGGTGAAGGAAGGCGAGCAGGTGGTGCCGGTCATCAACAAGATCTCGAAGGCATTTGCGAATGTGGTGCTGACGCAGGACTGGCACACGCCGGGCCACGTTTCGTTTGCGTCGGTTCATTCCGGCAAGAAGCCATTCGAAACGGTCGACCTGCCCTACGGCAAGCAGGTGCTGTGGCCGGACCATTGCGTGCAGGGCACCGAGGGCGCGGCGCTGTCGAAGGACCTGTCGATCCCGCACGCCGAGCTCATCATCCGCAAGGGATTTCACAAGAACGTCGACAGCTATTCGGCCTTCCTCGAGGCCGACGGCAAGACCTCGACCGGGCTCGCCGGCTACATAAGGGGCCGCAAGATCAAGCGCGTCTTCGTCGCTGGTCTTGCGACAGATTTCTGCGTCGCCTGGACCGCGCTCGACGGGCGCAAGGCGGGCTTCGAGGTCTATGTGGTGGAAGACGCCTGCCGCGGCATCGACACGCAGGGCTCGCTCGCCAAGGCCTGGGCCGACATGGCCAAGGCGGGCGTGAAGCGGATTCAGTCTGCGGATATCGCGGTGAGCGCGTAGGCGGCGCGCCATCTTCCGTCATTCCGGGGCGCGCTTCAGCGCGAGCCCGGAATCCATTGTGCGGTTGTCTCTGCTGTTCGATGGATTCTCAGGTGCGCATTGCGCACCATAGTTCTCGACTTTGTCGAGCCCCGGAATGACGCCAACACTCAATTCGCCTCGCTGCTCGACTCGTTGCTGTTCGCCGCGGGCGCAGTCTTCGCGCCGCCCTTGGCGACGCCGACCAGCGCCGGGCGCAGCACGCGGTCACCAATGGTGTAGCCGGCCTGCATGATCTGCACCACGGTGCCCGACGGCACCGACGCGTCAGGCACTTCGTACATCGCCTGGTGGAAGTTCGGGTCGAACTTCTGGCCCTGAGGATCGAGCTTCTTCACGCCGTGTTTTTCCAGCGCGTTGAGCAGCGCGCGCTCCGTGAGCTCGACGCCCTCGATCAACGAGACCAGGCCGGGATCGGCCGCAGCACGCGCCTCCGCCGGAACGGCATCGAGTGCGCGCTGGAGATTGTCGGCGATGTCGAGCACGTCGCGCGCGAAGCCGGTGATGCCGTAGAGGCGGGCGTCGGCGACTTCCTTGGCGGTGCGCTTGCGCAAATTCTCCATCTCGGCCAGCGTCCGCAGCATGCGGTCGCGCGCTTCAGCCGCTTCCTTTTGCAGGGTTTCGACCGAACCCGGCTCGGGATCGTCGGGCATGATGTAGGGTTTCGACACCACGGGCTCGCCGGTCGCTGCAGTCGTGTCTTGGGGTTGCCGGTCTTGCTCGGTCATCGGCTCTGATCTCGAACTCGTTTCAGGGATGTTGGCCCGGATATCGTGCCTAAACTCGCGAAAATCAAGCGCCCGTGATCGGCGGAAAGGCCGGTCAGCCCCCCAAGAGGCGGCTGACGATGCGGGCGGCGTAGTCCACGGTGGGGATCACGCGGGCATAATTC
This sequence comes from Bradyrhizobium sp. CCBAU 45321, assembly GCF_028128975.1. Taxonomy (NCBI): domain Bacteria; kingdom Pseudomonadati; phylum Pseudomonadota; class Alphaproteobacteria; order Hyphomicrobiales; family Nitrobacteraceae; genus Bradyrhizobium; species Bradyrhizobium sp. CCBAU 45321. The sequence goes on along the minus strand of NZ_LFKZ01000126.1, from coordinate 150,314 downwards.
AGCCGCGTCGGGCCGATCACGCCGAGAACGCCGACGATGTGGCCGGCGGCATCCCGATAGGGCGAGATGATGGTGGACGACCCCGACAGCGAGAACAGCTTGTTCTCACTGCCGATGAAGATGCGCACGCCTTCGGCGGTCTCGGCCCGGCCGAGCAGGTCGATCACGCCGCGCTTGGTCTCGAGGTCGTCGAACAACAGCCGAACCCGCTCCAGATCCTCCAGCGCATGCAGATCTTCGAGCAGGTTGGCATGGCCGCGGACGATGAGCTGGCGATCCTCGCTCTCGCCGCCGGACCAGCTGGCGATGCCGGCCGAGATCACTTTCTGTGTCAGCTGATCGAGCTCGGCACGGGCCTCGCCGAGTGCGGTCTCGAGCTCGAGCCGCGCCTCGGCCAGGGTACGGCCCCGGATCCGCGCATTGAGGAAATTGCCGGCCTCCGTCAGCGCCGAAGAGGGAACTCCGGGCGGCAGCGTCAACACGCGGTTTTCGACCTGGCCGTCTTCGCCGACCAGGATCACCAGCGCTTTTTCCGGTTCCAGGCGGACGAATTCGATGTGCTTCAGCCGCGCATTGGATTTCGGCGTCAGCACGACGGCGGCCGCCCGGGTCAGGCCGGAGAGCCGCATCAAGGCCTGGTCCAGCGCCGCCTCGACCGATTGCGCCTCGCCGACGGACGAGAGCTGGCTCTGGATCGCCTGCCGCTCGGCCTCGTTGAGGTCGCCGACCTGCATCAGGGCATCGACGAAGAAGCGCAAGCCCAGTTCCGTCGGCAGCCGGCCGGCCGAGGTGTGCGGGGCATAGATCAGGCCGAGCTGTTCCAGATCGGCCATGACGTTGCGGACCGAAGCCGGCGACAGCGGCATGGCGATCAGGCGGGAAATGTTGCGCGAGCCGACCGGCTCACCGGTCGCGAGATAGCTTTCGACAATTTGACGAAAGATGTCGCGGGAACGCTCGTTGAGCTGGGCAAGGCCTGCGCGCGGCGCGATCAGATGGATCGGATCGTGATGGGCCACAGACGGTAACTCCTCTCAGATACTTATAATTTGTCCATCCGGGCCGCTTCTGACAAGCGTCGCGTTTACAGGCCGGCGGTCAGGGGGTGAATAAGCCCTTGCCGCCCACCCCCGCCCCACCTACAAGCACCGCGAACAGCCTATTCCCGCGAGTTTTGGAGATTTCCCATGCGGCCAAGCCGCCGTGCGCCCGACGAATTGCGCCCCGTGACGCTGGAGCGCGGCGTGGTCAAATATGCGGAAGGCTCCTGCCTGGTGAAATTCGGCGACACCCATGTGCTGGTCACCGCCACGCTGGAGGACCGCCTGCCGCCGTGGCTGAAGGGCCAGGGCCGCGGCTGGGTCACCGCCGAATACGGCATGCTGCCGCGCGCGACCTCCGAACGCACCCGCCGCGAGGCCTCCGCCGGCAAGCAGAGCGGCCGCACGGTCGAGATCCAGCGCCTGATTGGCCGCTCGCTTCGCACAATCGTCGATCTCGAAGCGCTCGGCGAGCGCCAAATCACGGTCGATTGCGACGTGCTCCAGGCCGACGGCGGCACGCGCACGGCCTCGATCACCGGCGCCTGGGTCGCGCTTGCCGATTGCCTCAACTGGATGAAGGCGCGCAACATGGTGAAGGCCAACGTGATGCGCGACAACGTCGCCGCGATCTCCTGCGGCATCTACAACGGCACGCCGGTGCTCGATCTCGACTATGCCGAGGATTCGGAAGCCGAGACCGACGCCAATTTCGTCATGACCGGCGATGGCCGCATCATCGAGGTGCAGGGCACCGCGGAACGCGAGCCGTTCACGCAGGACGAGTTCCTGAAGCTGATCGCACTGGCGCAGAAGGGCATCGCGCGTCTGGTGGACTTGCAGAAACTGGCCGTGGCGTAGTCAATAGGCCCATGCACCGCCGAATCACCGACAAGCTCGTCATTGCCACCCACAATCCCGGTAAGCTCGCCGAGATGAGGGAGCTGCTCGCGCCGTACGGGATCGAGGCAGTGTCGGCCGGCGAGTTCGGCCTCCCCGAGCCCGAGGAAACCGGCAACGATTTCCGCAGCAACGCTGCGATCAAGGCGGTCGCCGCAGCGCAGGCGACCAAGCTTCCCGCCTTCGCCGACGATTCCGGCATCGCGGTCGATGCGCTGGACGGTGCGCCGGGAATCTACAGCGCGCGCTGGGCTGGTCCGTCCAAGGATTTCAACGCGGCGATGGCGCAGATCGAGCGCCTGCTGCAGGAGCGCGGCGCCACCACGCCGGACAAGCGCAAGGCCCACTTCGTCTCCGCGCTTTGCGTGGCCTGGCCCGACGATCATCGCGAGGAGGTCGAGGCGCGCGTCGACGGCACGCTGATCTGGCCACCACGCGGCACGGCCGGCTTCGGCTACGACCCGATGTTCCTGCCGGACGGGCACAGCCGCACCTTCGGCGAGATGACCAGCATCGAGAAGCACGGCCTGCCGCCGCTTGGCCTCGGCCTGTCGCACCGCGCCCGCGCTTTTCGGAAACTGGCGGAGATCTGCCTTGAGCCGCGCTAACAAGGATGCGTTTGGCGTCTATGTGCACTGGCCGTTCTGCCTGTCGAAGTGCCCCTATTGCGACTTCAACAGCCATGTCCGCCATGCCGCGATCGACGAGGCGAGGTTTACCGCCGCCTTCGCGCGCGAGATCGCAACGACCGCCGAACGCGCGCCCGGCCGCGAGGTCACCTCGATCTTCCTCGGCGGCGGCACACCGTCACTGATGCAGCCCGCCACCGTCGGCGCGGTGTTAGACGCGATCGGCAAGCACTGGACCGTCGCAGGCGACGTCGAGGTGACGCTGGAAGCGAACCCGACCAGCGTCGAGGCCACGCGCTTTGCCGGCTATCGCATCGCCGGCGTCAACCGCGTCTCGCTCGGCGTGCAGGCGCTCGACGACGCCTCGCTCAAAGCGCTCGGCCGCATGCACAGCGCGCGCGAAGCGCTCGATGCCGTCGCCATCGCGCGCCGCGCGTTCGACCGCTATTCGTTCGACCTGATCTACGCCCGCCCCGACCAGACGCCAGCGATGTGGGCGGGCGAGCTGCGGCACGCCATCGATGAAGCGGCCGAGCATCTGTCGCTCTATCAATTGACCATCGAGGAAGGCACGCCTTTCTTCGGCCTGCACCAGGCCGGCAAGCTGAAGACGCCGGACGAAGCGGTCGCCCGCGCGCTCTACGACGTCACGCAGGAGACCTGCGACAAGCTCGGGCTGCCCGCTTACGAGATCTCCAATCACGCGCGGCGCGGCGCCGAGTGCCGGCACAATCTGGTGTACTGGCGCGGCGAGGAATATGCCGGCATCGGCCCCGGCGCACATGGCCGCCTCGACATCGACGGGATCAGGCACGCCACCGCCACCGAGAAGCGTCCCGAGGCCTGGCTGATGCGGGTCGAGACCAACGGCGACGGTGTCGTCAGCGACGAGCTCCTCAACAGCGAGGAACGCGCCGACGAATTCCTGCTGATGGGACTGCGGCTCGCCGAAGGCATCGATCCCGAACGCTACAAGGCCCTCGCCGGCCGCCCGCTCGACCCCCGCCGTATCGCGCTCTTGCGCGAGGAAGGCGCGATCACGGTGGATGCAACGGGACGCCTGCGCGTGACCAGCAGCGGTTTTCCGGTGCTGGATGCCGTGGTCGCGGATTTGGCTGCGTAAGGAACTCTCGTAGGGTGGGCAAAGCGAAGCGTGCCCACGCAACTTTCATTATCGAAAGAGATGGTGGGCACGGCGCAAGAGCGCACCGAGCTACGCCCCAAAGCTCTTCGGCGAGCCCGCCACAGCGACGCCGCCGCCTTGCGTCACCTTCATCACGGCAAGCCCGCGTTCATTCGTGCCATCCGCACGGAAGCGGAACAGGCCGTCGATACCGGCAAAGCCGGAGGGATTGGTGAGCACGTCGGAGGAGAAGCGCTGGCCGCCTTGCGTGCGCGCCAGCGCGGCAACGAGCGCGACCGCGTCATAGGAAAGGGTCGCAGTGCGGATCGGCTCGGCGCCGTATTTCGTGCGGTAGCGGCCGGAGAAGGCGCGGAAGCCGGCCGGATCGGGCGCGGCGTAAAGGCCGCCCTGCAGCGCGGCGCTGGCATAGACGCGCGGATTGTCCCAAAGGCCGGTGCCAAGCAGCTGGATGTTGCGCAAGTTCGCGCCCGCGGCAGTCATGGCGTCCGCGACTGACACGACGGCATCGCCGTCATCGGCAATGAACAGCGCGTCCGCACTGCCGAGCTGCTGCGCCACGGTGCGCGCCGGCGTGGCGCGATCGGCGCCGTATTTCTCGAACGCGACGATACGCCCGGCCCGCCGCGGCACCGCCGCCTTCACCGCGGCCTCGACGACATTGCCATAGGCGTTGTCGGGCACCAGCACGGCGAAGGAGCGCTTTCCGATGCCGGCGGAATATTCGACGATGCGGTTGACGTCCGACTCCGGCAGGAACGAGAGCAGATAGACGCCGCGTCCGGCGATGCTGGAATCGGTCGAGAACGCGATCACGGAAATGCCGCGCGTGCGCGCGACCTGCGCCACCGCCGGCACCGACTGTGCGAACAATGGTCCCAAAATGATCTCGGCGCCCTCGTCGACCGCCTGCTGCGCGCCGGCCTGCGCGCCTTGCGGGCTGCCATTGTCGTCCTTGATCAGGAGCTGGATGTTCGGGTTCTGGAACTCGGCCAGCGCCATCTCGGCGGCATTGCGCATCGATTGCGCGGCGAGCCCGGCATTGCCGGCAGCTGAGAGTGGCAGGATCAGGCCGACCTTCACGCCGCCGGTGCCGGCGGTCGTCGCCTGCTGCTGCGGGCCAGCCGGCTGGGCCGGCGGTGCGGAGCTCGAGAACGGGTTGGAGAACTGGCTGAGGCTTTGCTGCACGCCGGCGCAGGCCGACAGCACGGGCGCGCCGAGCAACAGGCCGAGCGCAGTCCGCCGGGTCGCCCCTGGCGATCGGGATCCCGGAAGGTGAGACTTTGGATGACGCGGGCCGACCATGGCAGCTTCTCTTCTGACCCGCCGTCGCCGGCCGATCACGACATTGCTTTCCGCGACACAGGCCGCGGATTCAGGCAGTGTGTCGGCAAATAGTTAACCAAAACAAAAGGATAACAATCGCTTAACGCGGCCGCAATCCCGTCCCGGCTACTCTTCGCCGTCACTCATTCACTCATCAAGGCGGCGTTTCCGTCGCGAATATGGCGCGAGGGCCCCTCCTGCCTCCCGGCGCGATCTCGACCGATCACATTCCCGTCCGTTCCTCGCCCCTCACCCGGATACGATCCTTGGGCACGATCTTTTTCGGCGAGCCGGTTCCCAGCCTTAGCGATCGTGCCTAAGTTGGCTCCATTATGCGCGCAAAGCCGGCCCCGATAAATACGCCTGAAGCTCAAGACGCCGCCTCGCGCGGTTTCTCCATCGATGTCCATCGGCTCGCGGCGCCGAAGGCCGCGCCGGGCCTCCATCTGGTCGCGACCCCGATCGGCAATCTCGGCGACATCACCCTGCGGGCGCTGCAGACGCTCGCCGGCGTCGACGTCATTGCCTGTGAGGACACCCGCATCACGCGCCGCCTGACCGAGCGCTATGCGATCACCGCCCAGCTCAAGCCATATCACGAGCACAATGCGGAGGCCGCGCGTCCCAAAATCCTGGAAGCCCTGGGACAGGGCGGCTCGGTCGCGCTGGTGTCGGACGCCGGCACGCCGCTGATCTCCGATCCCGGCTTCAAGCTGGTGCGCGAGGTCTGCGCCGCCGGCCACGCCGTGTATGCGCTGCCCGGCCCGTCCTCGGTGCTGGCCGCGCTGTCGGTCGCCGCGCTGCCGACCGACCGCTTTTTTTTCGAAGGCTTCTTGCCGGCGAAATCAGCCGCGCGGCGCAGCCGTCTTACCGAGCTCGTCCGCATCGACGCGACGCTGGTGATGTTCGAGTCAGGCAACCGCGTGCAGGATACGCTGGCCGATCTCGCCGAGATCATGGGACCGCGCGAGGCCGCGATCTGCCGCGAGCTGACCAAGCTGCATGAGGAGATTTCGCGCGCAACGCTGAGCGAGCTGGCGCGCGAGGCTGCAACGCTGGAGACACGCGGCGAATTCGTGCTGGTGATCGCTCCGCCCGCGGCCGACGCCGAGGTTCTGACATCGGACGCGCTCGATAGTCTGTTGCGCGAGCAGCTTGCCGCGCACAGCGTCAAGGATGCCGTGGCGCACGCGGTCGCGTTGTCGGGCCGGCCGCGCCGCGAGGTCTATGCCCGCGCGCTCGAGCTCGCAAAGGATTCGCGGGGCAGCGATGGCGAAGACTGAGATTCCTGCGGAACCGAAGGTCGCGTCGCCCGAGCGCGTCGCAGCGTTCCAGACCGGTATTTCCGCGGAGAGCCGTGCCGCCGCCTACCTCATGGCAAAGGGCTACCGCATTCTCGCCAAACGTTACCGCACCCCGCATGGCGAGATCGACATCGTGGCGCGACGCCGCAACCTGATCGCCTTCGTCGAGGTCAAGGCCCGCGCCACGCTGGACGAGGCCGCATTCGCCGTGACGCCGCGCCAGCAGCAGCGCATCATCGACGCCGCCCAAGGCTGGCTCGCAGCGCATCCCGAGCATGCCGAATTCGAATTGCGATTCGACGCCATGCTGATTGCGCCGCGCTCGCTTCCGCGCCATGTGTTGGCGGCATTCGACGCCTCGACCTGAAAGGCAGCCCATGAAACTGAACGTCGCCGTCCAGATGGACCCCATCGCCCGCATCAACATCAAGGGCGATTCCACCTTCGCGCTGCTCTTGGAGGCGCAGAAGCGCGGCCATGGCCTGTCCTATTACACGCCCGACAAGCTCTCGATGGTCGGCGAAGAGCTGGTCGCGCCGGTTCAGCTCCTGACCGTGCGCGACGAGCCAGGCGACCATTTCACCCTCGGCGAGCCCAGGCGCGAGGCGCTGAACGGGTTCGACGTGGTGCTGCTGCGCCAGGATCCGCCGTTCGACCTCGCCTACATCACCTCGACGCATTTCCTGGAGCGCATCCATCCGAAGACGCTGGTCGTCAACGATCCCGCCTCGGTGCGCAACGCGCCGGAAAAGCTGTTCGTCATGAATTTTCCGCAGCTGATGCCGCCGACGCTGATCTCGCGCGACCTCGATGAGATCAATGCGTTCCGCGACAAGTACGGCGCGGTCGTCATGAAGCCGCTGCACGGCCATGGCGGCGCGGCGGTGTTCCGCGTGATGCCGCAGGACATGAATTTCGGCTCGCTGTTCGACATGTTCTCGGTGACGTTCCGGGAGCCCTGGGTGATCCAGCAATTCATCCCCGAGGTGAAGCACGGCGACAAGCGCATCATCCTGGTCGACGGCGAGTTCGCCGGCGCGGTGAACCGCGTGCCGGCCGCCGACGACCTCCGCTCCAACATGGTGCGCGGCGGCGCGGCGCAAGAGACCGAGCTCACCCCGCGCGAGCGCGAGATCTGCGCCACGGTCGGCCCGGCGCTGCGCGAGCGCGGCCTGTTGTTTGTCGGCATCGACGTCATCAACGGCAATCTCACCGAGATCAACGTGACCTCACCGACCGGCATCCGCGCCATCGCGCGGCTCGGCGGGCCTGATGTGGCCGCGAAGATCTGGGACGTGATCGAAGCGAAGCGGAAGAAGTAGAGCTCTGCGCGCAGCCCGGATGGGGCGTTAGCGAATCTGAGACGCCCCCCACTTGCACCGGCCCCGGATTACGCTTGCTCTCCATCCCGGCTATGGACGACGCTCGCGGCCACCTCGCACGCTAACGACGTATTCACCATGACGCCGCGCGCGTCGTGCGAACGTACGTGCCCGCGTAGGTGAAACTACGGGGTCGTTGGCCGACCCAATAACGCCGCGTTCACCATCAGCCGAAAACCAGCATCGCGGCCGGCGATCGCGTTCGGCCTCGCAACACCCCTTATACTTTTGCTCCCTACTCATCGATGCGGGGGAACACGCCACGTGCGGTTCGAGTGCCCCGCGTAAGAGTAGAAGCGTATGAATACCGCACGCATTGTCGTTCTCGTCATCGCACTCGGCGCCGGCGGCGTCGCTGCATATCTGGCGAGCGGCTATCAGAATCCGCCCGCGGCCGTCCTGCCCGTCGCCGAGAAGCTGCCGACGGTCGAGGTCCTCATCGCCAAGAACGACATCCAGCTCGGCCAGGCCGTCAAGCCCGAGGACCTGCAATGGCAGGCCTGGCCCGCGGCAACCGCCAGCAGCGCCTTCATCCGCCGCGACAGCAGGCCCGAGGCACCGACCCAGATCGCGGGCTCGATCGCGCGCGTGCCGTTGATGCAGGGCGAGCCGATCCGCGAGCAGAAGCTGGTCAAGGCCGAAGGCTCCGGCTTCATGGCCGCGATCCTGCCGTCCGGGATGCGTGCCGTCTCCACCGAGATTTCAGCCGAAACCGGCGCCGGCGGCTTCATCCTGCCGAATGACCGCGTCGACATCGTCCTGACCCGCCGGCTGAAGAATCCGGACGGCGGCAACACCAACGGCCCGACCGGCGGCAACGACCTCATCCTGTCCGAGGTCATTCTCACCAACATCCGCGTGCTCGCGATCGACCAGGCCCCGAAGGAAAAGGAGGGCCAGAACGCGGTGGTCGGCAAGACCGTCACGCTCGAGCTGCGGCCCGACCAGATCGCCACGCTTTCGGCCGCACGCCAGGGCGGCACTCTGACACTCGCGCTGCGCAGCATCGTCGATGCCAACGCAGTCGACGGCACGCCCGAGGACCAGGCGATCAAGCGCCCGGGCGGCGTGAACGTAATCCGTTACGGCGTCCAGGCACGGCAACTGACGTCACAGAAGTGATGGGGACAGCATGAACTATGGGGGTGATCGGACGGGCATGCGCATTCGGGGGAAGCGCGCGCGCTCGGTCCTGGCGGGGACGATGTTGGTGCTGGGGCTGCTCGCGGCTTCCGGCGTCCTCAGTGCTGCGGAGGCGCCGGTCGGCGACCAAGCGCCGATGCAGGCGTCGGATCTCGGCTTATCGTCGGTTGGGACGATCGCACCGGCGCGGTCGCGCTTTCTGTCGCTCGGCATCGGCAAGTCCGTCGTCATCGACCTGCCGCGCGAGGTCAAGGACGTGCTGGTGGCCGATCCCAAGATCGCCAATGCGGTGATCCGCTCGGCCCAGCGCGCCTATATCATCGGCGGTCAGGTCGGCCAGACCAACGTCGTGTTCTTCGCGGCGGACGGCCAGCAGGTCGCCTCCTATGACATCGCGGTGAAGCGCGACCTCAACGGCATGCGTACGGCGCTGCGCCAGGCGCTGCCGGGCGTGCAGATCGAAGGCGTCGGCGACAGCGTGATGCTGACCGGCTCGGTGTCGAGCCCGGTCGAGGCCCAGCAGGCCGGCGACGTCGCCGCAAAGCTGGTCGGCGGCGCGGACAAGGTCGTCAACAACATCGTCGTGCGCGGCCGCGACCAGGTCATGCTCAAGGTCGTGGTCGGCGAAGTCCGCCGCGACATCGTCAAGCAGCTCGGCGTCGATCTCAGCGCCAGCCTGAATGCCGGCACGGCGGTGGTGAATTTCAACAATTCCAACCCGTTCTCGGTCTCTGGCGGACCGATCGTCAGCAGCAATGGGCTCGGCGTCACCGGCCTCGCCAAGGGCGTCGCCACCGTCAACGCCACGATGCGGGCAATGGAAAGCGCCGGCGTCATGCGGACCCTGGCCGAACCGAGCCTGACCGCGATCTCGGGCGAATCCGCCACTTTCGTCGCCGGCGGCGAATTCCCGATACCCGGGGGCTATGCCTGCGATCCGGTCACTCACGTCTGTACCACCCAGGTCACCTACAAGAAGTTCGGCATCTCCCTGAACTTCACCCCGGTCGTGCTCAGCGAAGGCCGCATCAGCCTGCGCGTGATGACCGAGGTCTCGGAACTGTCGAACACCAACTCGATCACGTTGACGCAGTCGGTGTCCGCGGGCTCGACCAACTCGATCACCATTCCTTCGATCCAGACCCGCCGCGCCGAAACCACCCTGGAAATTCCCTCGGGCGGCTCGATGGCGATGGCCGGCCTGATCCAGCAGCAGACCAAGCAGGCGATCAACGGACTGCCTGGTGTCGACCAGGTGCCGATCATCGGCGCGCTGTTCCGCAGCCAGGACTTCGTCAACAACGAGACCGAGCTGATGGTGATCGTGACGCCTTACGTGGTGCGCGCGGTCGCTCAGAAGGAATTGTCGCGGCCCGACGACGGCTTCGCGCCGGCCTCGGACGCACAGAGGGCGCTGCTCGGCAGGGTCAACCGCCTCTATGGCATCGCGAGCCGTGTCGATCCGGTGGCCGGCACGCCGGGCGATTTCGGCTTCATCATCGACTGAGACGAACGGTTTGGGGACCGGGCAAGGCAGGGGCAGGAGGGATCAGGGGATGACGACAATATCAGCCGATCGACGTCGCAATTTGCGGCTCGCACTGGCACTGACGGGCCTCTCCGTCATGCTCGGCGCCTGCAACACCACCGAGATCGTCACCCAGACGGTGCCGACCGATTATCGCCAGCGCCATCCGATTGCGGTGCAGGAAGGCAAGAAGTCGATCGTGATCTTCGTCGGCAAGAGCAGAGGCGGCCTCTCGGCTGCGCAGCATTCGGACGTCGCGGGCATCGCGCGGGACTGGATGCGCGAAGGCACCGGCTCGGTCGTCGTCGATGTGCCGGTCGACACCGCCAATTCGCGCGCGGCCGCCGCAACCTATCAGGAGATCCGCTCGGTGCTCACGTCCGGCGGCGTGCCGTCGCGCGCCATCGTCCAGCGGCCCTATCGCCCTGATGATCCCGGGCTGCTGCCCACCATCCGCCTGAGCTATTCCAAGATCACCGCGGTCGCCGGCCCCTGCGGGCTGTGGCCCGAAGACGTCGGCCCCAACATCCTCAACCCCGGCTACACCGAGAACCGCCCCTATTTCAATCTGGGCTGCGCCAGCCAGCGCAATCTCGCCGCGATGATCGACAACCCGGCTGACCTCGAGCAACCGCGCGCCGAGACGCCCGCCTATACCGCACGGCGCGACATCGCGTTCGATCGCTATCGCAAGGGCACGACGACGACCACCACCTATCCAGAATCCGACAAGGCCAAACTCAGCGATACCGCCAAATGACAGGCATCCACGACGAAGACGCGGACGATCCGCAGCATCCCGAGGAACACATCGCGCCGGTTCCGCGCATTTCGGTGCAAGCCTTCTGCGAGACCGAGCAGACGCTCAAGGCGGTGACGGCGGCTGGCCAGGATCGCCGGCTCGCCAAGGCCCATCTCAGCGCCAAGGACGGCGGCCTCGCCGCGGCGATCGAAGCCTATGAATCGATGCCGACGCCGAACGTGATCGTCATCGAGTCCGACGGCACGCGCGACATCCTTGAAGGACTGGACGATCTCGCCGGCGTCTGCGATCCCGGCACGCGCGTGGTCGTGATCGGCAGCCCCAACGACACCGCGCCCTATCGCGAGCTGGTGCGCCGCGGCGTCAACGATTACGTAGTCGGACCGGTCGAGACGATCGACGTGGTCCGCTCGATCTGCAGCCTGTTTTCGGCCTCCGAGGCCATCATCACCGGCCGCGTCATTGCGGTGGTCGGCGCCAAGGGCGGCGTCGGCGCGTCCACCGTCGCGCATAATCTGGCCTGGACCATCGCCCGCGACCTTTCGCTCGATTCCGTCGTGATCGATCTCGACCTCGCCTTCGGCACCGCGGGCCTCGACTACAATCAGGATCCGGTGCAGGGCATAGCCAATGCGGTGCTGTCGCAGGACCGGCCGGACACGGCGCTGATGGAGCGCCTGCTCGCCAAATGCACCGATCGCCTGAGCCTCCTGGCCGCGCCCGCCACGCTCGACCGCGTCTACGATTTCGGTGCCGAAGCGTTCGATGCCGTGTTCGACACGCTGCGCATGACGACGCCCTGCATCGTGCTCGACGTGCCCCATCAATGGTCCGGCTGGACCCGGCGCGCGCTGGTGAACGCCGACGACATCGTGATCGTGGCCGAGCCCGATCTCGCTAACTTGCGCAACACCAAGAACATGCTGAGCGTGCTGAAGGCGGCGCGACCTAACGACCGGCCGCCGCTGTACTGCCTCAACCAGGTCGGCATGCACAAGCGCGCGGAGATCGAGGTCAAGGCTTTCGCCAAGACCATGGAGAGCCAGCCGATCGCGGTGATCCCGTTCGATTCGAAACTGTTCTCGACCGCGGCCAATAACGGCCAGATGATCGCGGAGGTCTCCAGGACCCACCGCACCACCGTTCTGTTTCAGAACATGGCGAACCGCCTCGCCGGCCGCGGCGAGGTGAAGAAGCCAAAGCGCTCGCTGCTCGAGCCGCTTTTGAAGAAGCTGAAGGGCAAGTCGGGACGCAGCTCGGCCCCGCATCGCAAGGCGTCGTAGGGCGCGGCTTATTTGAGCATGATCTTTTCGGAAAACCGCTTCACACTTTGCGCTGACGCGGCCCTTCGGGTCGGGATCATGCTCTAGGGCGGACTACCTGTCCGCCCGCTGCTGCTTTTTCGCCAGCAACTGCTTCAGCGCCGCGACTTTGGCCTCGGCCTGGTCCGGCGGCAGATCTGCCTTGACGAGGATTTCGGCCTCGGCCTCGCGACCCTGCAATCCCAGCACGAGCGCCAGATTGGCGCGGACCCGCGCATCGTTCTGATTGCGCTGATGGGCGCGGCCGAGCACCTGTTCGGCCTTCGATAGATTATTCTGCAGCATGTAGGACAGGCCGAGATTGGACAGCACGGTCGGCTCGTTCGGCACGATCTTCAACGCCGCGGCGTAATATTGCTGGGCTTCCTCGTTGCGGCCGAGCTGGTCGAGCACAGCGCCCTGCGCCGACAGGATGCGCCAATCGGGATCCTCGGGCGAATGCGCCCGGCCGAGGACGTCGAAGGCCTGCTGGAAATTGCCGTTGTCGGCGAGCGCGCGGCCGTAGCCGGCGAGCAGCGCCTTGTTGCCGGGACGGGCGAGCACGGCCTGCTCCAGCACTGCGACCGCCTGCGCGCGCTGGCCGCTGCCACGCAGCGCCTTGCCGTATTCGAGAGCAATGGCGGGATCGCTCGGCTTGGCGCGATAACGCTCGCGAAGTGCGTCCATCTCCGGCGTGGGGTCGGCCTTGCTGTCGGACTTGCCGTCAAGCTTGGCGGCGGACTCCCGCTTGCCGCCGAGCGCACCGGTGACGTCGTCGATGCCGGCCGTCTGACAGCCGCCGAGGGCGAGGATCAGGACGGCGGAACACAGATATCCCGCCGGGGGAAAGGCGAGGAACGAACGCTTGGGCATACTCTGATCACTCGGCAACTGATCAGAGATGCTTACCGATTAACGCTAAAGTCCCGTTAAGGAGGCGCGTCTGTTGAGGTTCAGTCGACGAACTCGGCACCGAACTCGCAGCCGATGCGCCAGCGCAGGCGGCATTGGCGGGAATAATCAGGCGCGAAGATGATGGTGAATTGCGGCGGCACTTCCAGAAATTCCGCCACCACTTTCACGCCGCCATCCGAAATATCCGTGATCGTGCAATCCCGCGGCAGCGAGCCCGCGCCAAAATGGATCTTGGCGAGGCGGCTGCACACCCGACGTTCGCTTCTCCGGCGATTTGCAAGCATTTGAACTGTTCACCCGTTAGACCACGGCCCATCCCGCAGCCCTAGGAGTAGCGGACATTCGTTGGAATGTGCTGAGGAGAGGAGGTGGCATTCGAGACGTAGTGTCGGGACCGCGTTTACGCCTGGTTAGGATTTGACTGGGCCGCCAGGCGATTGTTCCCGTATTGTTCTTGCGGAAACGGCCGCGCTCTGCTACCCCTAATTGCAGCAATGGGCAGGCTGGTTCGGCATGGTTCAGCGGGTTTCTACCGTCGCCTTTGAGGGGATCGAGGCCCGCGCGGTCGACGTGCAGGTGCAGGTCGCGCCCGGCCTGCCGGCCTTTGCCATCGTCGGCCTGCCGGACAAGGCAGTGTCAGAGGCGCGCGAGCGGGTGCGCTCGGCGCTGATCGCCTCGGGGCTGGCGCTGCCGGCGCGGCGGATCATCGTCAATCTGGCCCCGGCCGACCTCCCGAAGGAGGGCAGCCATTACGACCTGCCGATCGCGCTCGGGCTGATGGCCGCGATCGGCGCCATCCCGCCGGATGCGCTGACCGGCTTCACCGTGCTCGGCGAGCTCGGCCTCGACGGCTCGATCGCGCCGGTGGCCGGCGTCCTTCCCGCCGCGATCGGCGCCAATATGCGCGAGGAAGGCCTGATCTGCCCGGCGTCCTGCGGCTCCGAAGCGGCGTGGGCGAGCCCGGACATCCAGATCATTGCCGCACACTCGCTGATCCAGATCGCCAACCATTTCAAGGGCACCCAGGTGCTGTCGCGGCCGACGCCGAAGGTGCACGAGGCCGCCGCCTCGACGCTCGACCTGCGCGACATCAAGGGCCAGGAAAGCGCCAAGCGCGCGCTGGAGATCGCGGCCGCCGGCGGGCACCACCTGCTCATGATCGGCGCGCCGGGCGCGGGCAAATCGATGCTGGCCGCGCGCCTGCCCTCGATCTTGCCGCCGCTCTCGCCGAGCGAGCTGCTCGAGGTCTCGATGATCGCCTCGGTCGCCGGCGAGATCGAAGGCGGCGCGCTGACGGCGCGGCGCCCGTTCCGCTCGCCGCACCATTCCGCCAGCATGGCCGCGCTCACCGGCGGCGGCGCGCGCGCCAAGCCCGGCGAGATCTCGCTGGCGCATCAGGGCGTGCTGTTCCTCGACGAATTGCCGGAGTTCGATCCGCGCGTGCTGGATTCGCTGCGCCAGCCGCTGGAGAACGGCGAGGTCGCGGTGTCGCGCGCCAATCACCGCGTCACCTACCCTGCCCGCTTCATGCTGGTCGCGGCGATGAATCCCTGCCGCTGCGGCAATGCGTTCGAGCCCGGCTATGCCTGCAAGCGCGGCCGTATCGACCGCTGCACCGGCGATTACCAGGCGCGCATCTCCGGTCCTTTGATGGACCGCATCGATCTGCGCATCGAAGTGCCGGCGGTGACGGCCGCCGACCTGATCCTACCGCCGCCGTCGGAAGGATCGGCCGAGGTCGCCGCCCGCGTGGCGGCGGCGCGCGACATCCAGCTGGCGCGCTATGCGGATGCAGGCCTGCCCCATGTCCGCACCAATGCCGAAGCCCCCGCTTCCGTGCTGGAGGAGATCGCAAAGCCGGACGCGCAGGGTCAGAAGCTGCTGCGCGACGCCGCCGAGACCATGCGCCTGTCGGCGCGCGGCTATCACCGCGTGCTGCGGGTGGCGCGCACGCTGGCCGACCTCGACCATGCCGACAAGATCGGCCGGCTGCACCTCGCCGAAGCGCTGTCCTACCGCGCACTCGCGGAGGATGTGCGCCAGCTGGCTTGATCATTCCGCGCATCAACCCGGCGGTAACGACTTTCCTTTACGCTCTGCAAACCATAAGGCCCGACGCGTTTCGGTTGTGAGTTCCCCGGGGCCTAGCGAGTAGAGCGTCATGTTGCGTTTCAAGTTCCTGGCCTCGGCTGTTCCCGTGCTGGCGGCTGCGGTGTTCGCCCGCGCCGAGATCGGATCGGTGTCGCATCCCTGCATCGCGCTGGGCGACACATCGGTCGAGCTCACCTCGCTGTTCTGGACCGCCGGCGTGCATGTCGCCTTCACCGAC
The DNA here is from genome assembly GCF_028128975.1 of Bradyrhizobium sp. CCBAU 45321. Taxonomy (NCBI): domain Bacteria; kingdom Pseudomonadati; phylum Pseudomonadota; class Alphaproteobacteria; order Hyphomicrobiales; family Nitrobacteraceae; genus Bradyrhizobium; species Bradyrhizobium sp. CCBAU 45321. The sequence goes on along the minus strand of NZ_LFKZ01000126.1, from coordinate 134,613 downwards.
GATCCCGCGCAGGCCACGGTGCGGGTCCAGATCACCGAGGATGCCGACGCCGCGGATTTCGCCGTGGTCGACGACGGCCTCGGCTCCGAGCCTGACACCTGCCAGGCCAGCCCTTCGACACGTCTCGTCTCGATCGCCGCGCAGCCGGTCGACGGCGGCCAGGTGGTCTATCTCTCCAGCGAAGGACCGGCGGATTACCGCATCTATGTGCGCTCAAAGACGTTCTCGCCGCGCGAGGCGGCTGCGCTGATCGTCGGCGCCCGCGGCGGCCACGGCCGCTTCCAGGCGGCATCGCTTTAGAGCTTTGTGTTTGAGCATGATCTCCGCGCAAACGCGTCCCGCGTTTGTCGCGAAGGAAAACCGCTGCACACTTTTCCGGATCATGCTCTGACCCGTTAACGTCTCGTCAACCCTGTTGGGAGGCGGCGCCACCGCCGCAATTTGTTCGCAAGGTCGGCGGGCCATCGTCGCACGCGGCGGCGGGGATTTCAGGCAAGGGTCGGTTGCGATGGGTCGGACGTTCCGGATCAAGGTGCGCATGCGTCGTTTCAGGCGACGGCATCCGAGGCTCGCCTTCGCGATACGCTCCTTCATGATCTTCTCGGCGACGTTCGGCGGCGCCTATGGTTTCGTCTCCGGCAGCCGGTCCGACAATTCCGGCTACGATCCCCACACCTTTGCGATCGGCGCCAGCTTCCTGTTCGCGCTCGCCTGCCTCGGCCTTGCGACGCTGAGCATGCGCCTGCGCTTCGTCAACAAGCGGCTGCGGACGCTCGCCGCCCACAACGAAGCCCTGATCGACCGCAATTGGGAGCTGAAGGAAGCCGAAGAGCGCGCCCGCAGCCTGTTCGAGCAGCAGGGCGACCTGATCGTGCTGCGCGCTACCGACGGCCGCATCACCTTTGCCAACGAGGCCTATTGCGCGCTCGCAGGACAGGCGCGCAGCGCGCTGGTCGGCACGCGCTTCGATTTCGACGTGCTGGAGCAGGGCGACAGTGCCCGCGAGAGCAGCGGCACGCGCATCCACGACCAGAAGATCGCAACCCCGCTCGGCGCGCGCTGGATCGCCTGGCGCGAGGGCTATGTCCGCCTCGATGCCGGCCAGCCCGCCGAGTTGCAGAGCGTCGGACGCGACGTCACCGACCGCACCGAGACCGAGCGCGCATTGTCCGACGCGCGCGACCAGGCCGACGCCGCCAACCGCGCCAAGTCGCGCTTCCTGGCGATGGCCTCGCACGAAATCCGCACCCCTCTGAACGGCATCATCGGTATGGGCGGCCTATTGCTCGACACCGATCTGACGCCGGAGCAGGCGACCTATGCCAGGGCGGTGAAGACCTCGGGCGAAGCCTTGATGGCGCTAATCGAGGAGCTGCTCGACTATTCCAAGATCGAGGCCGGCAAGCTCGACCTCGATCAACGTCCCTTCGCGCTCTCGACCCTGGTCGAGGAGATCACCGAGCTGCTCGCGCCGCGCGCGCAGGCGAAGTCGCTCGAGATCGCCGCCTATGTCGACGAGCGCCTGCCGCTCGAAGTGGTCGGCGACGCCGCGCGGCTGCGCCAGGTGCTGCTCAATCTCGCCGGCAACGCGATCAAGTTCACGAGCAGCGGCGGCGTGGCACTGATCGTCGAGCCCGGCATCTGGCCGAACGAGATCAGCTTCCTGGTTCGCGACACCGGCATCGGCATCGCAGCCGAGGCCCAGCAGCGCATCTTCCGCGAATTCGAGCAAGCCGACGAGCGCGTCGCCCGCACCTATGGCGGCACCGGCCTTGGCCTCGCCATCAGCGAGCGCATCGTCAAGCGCATGGGCGGCCGGATCACGCTCACGAGCGAGCCGGGCAAGGGCTCGACCTTCGAGGTCGCGGTGCCGCTTCCGCCGTCGCAAGGCGGCGCCGGGCAGACCGCATTTCCGAGTCCCGACCTCACCGGCAAGTCGATGCTCCTCGTCGCCGACGGCATCGAAGCCTCGCTCATCGCCCGGCGCCTCGAACGCTGGGGCAGCCAGACCTGCCTGATTGCAGATGCGGCGGTCGCCGAAGCATTGCTGCCGGAACGCTCCTGGCACGCGGTGCTGATCGATCGGGCGATCGGTCCAGCCGCAGCCGATCAGCTCGGTGAGGCCGCCCGCGCGCATGCCTTGCAGCGCCTCGTGCTGCTGACGTCGAGCTCGCGCCACGAGAAGCTGTCGCCGGCTTTCACCGGCTTTCTGGTGAAGCCGCTGCGCGCGGCCTCGCTCGCCGCACGCCTTGCCCTGACGCCGGAGGTCGCCTCGCCCGATCTCGCGCCGGAGCCGCCACCGGCCTCCGCCGGCCCCGCGCCAGCGAAAGGCCTGTCGATCCTCGTCGCCGAGGACAACGAAATCAACGCCTTGCTGATGCGCTCGCTGCTGACCAAGCTCGGCCACCGCGTCGTCATTGCCGTCCATGGCGAGGCCGCGCTGGAATCCTGGCTCGCCGCCTCATCGGCCGGCACGCCCTACGATCTCGTGCTGATGGACATCCAGATGCCGCAGCTCGACGGCATCGAGGCGACAAAGCGCATCCGCGCGCACGAGGCCGCGCTGGGCGATTCCCAGACGCCGATCCTGGCGCTCACCGCCAACACGCTGGTGGAGGATCGTTATGCCTGCTTCGAGGCAGGCATGAACGGATTTCTGATCAAGCCGGTCGACCGTGAGAAGCTCGAGGAGGCGCTGGCGGGCCTTGCCGCGTCCCGGCACCAGACGGCTCCGGATCTCACGGGAACCTGATCTCGTCTGACGATCGCAATTGAAATCGAGCGCGTTGCGCGTCACGATCACTCCGGGGGCATTTTGCAACCAAAGGATTTTGCGCATGAACGTGCTTTGCCGCCTCGCCCTGATTGTTCTCCTGGCTGGAATCTCCCGCCACGCAGCCGCCGACACACCGGACCTCATCTCGTCGCTGAAGCAGGGCGGCTACGTCCTGATCTTCCGACACACCGCGACTGACGACAGCCAGAAGGATGTCTATCCCTTCAAGTTCGACGACATGAGTGCCCAGCGTCAGCTCAGCGAGAAGGGCAGGGACGCGGCGCGCCAGATCGGGACGGCGGTCAAGGACCTCGCGATCCCCATCGGCGACGTCTACACCAGCCGCCTGAACCGCGCGGTCGAAGCCGGCAAGCTGATCTCCGGCCGTGAGGTCAAGCCGGTCGATGCCCTGACCGACAGCAGCAACGCCAGCGCATCGGGAATGGCAAACCCGACCGGCGCCAATACCAAGGCCGGGCAGGCCGTGCGTCAGCTCGTCGATGCGCCGCCGCAGGCCGGCACCAACACCGTCCTGGTCACCCACAAGACCAACATCGCCGATGCCTTCGGCAAGGACGCCGGCAACGTCGGGGAAGGCGAGGCCTTCGTCTACAAGGCCGGCGGCTCGGGCCCCGCCACCTTCGCAGGTCGCATCACGCTTGCGGATTGGATCGCGAAAGCGGGCAGGTGAGGACCTGCCGCTCCGCCACGATGTTGTGCTACGGACATCATCTGGCGAACGAGCGAAGAGCTGGCGAACACGTGAGAACATCGGAGAATCGTTCATTCCTCATCCTGCTCGGCGCGATCTCCGTCGCGTTCGTCTGGGTGCTTTGGCCGTTCTCCGGTGCCGTGTTGTGGGCCACGCTGCTGGCCATCATCTTCGCCCCGTTCTATCGGCGGGTCCTGAAATCCGTGCCCGAAAAGCACAACCTTGCCGCCCTCGCCACCGTCATCGTGGTGGTCGTCATGGTCCTGATCCCCGTGGCGATCATCATCGCGTCGCTGATCGACCAGGGCGGGGAGCTGTATCAGCGCGTTCAGAGCGGGGAGATCAGCCTGGCTCATCCCCTGCAGCAGCTGAAATCCGCGCTGCCCGCCTGGGCTGCGTCGCTCGGGGACCGCCTGGCCGGCATCGATCTTTCGGCCCTGAGGGAACGCCTGTCGGGTCTGGTCGTCCCGGCCGGCCAACAGCTGGCCGGGCACGCGATCAACATCGGTCAGGTGACGCTGGAGTTCGTCGCAAGCCTGCTCGTGATGCTGTACCTGCTGTTCTTCCTGCTGCGCGACGGTGACGAGCTCAATGCCCGCATTCGCGAGGCGCTCCCGCTGAGCCCGAGCCATACCGCCGAAATTCTCGATGTCTTCACCCTGGCGGTTCGTGGAACGATCAAGGGCATCGTTCTCGTCGCTTTGATACAGGGAGCGCTCGGCGGGCTCATCTTCTGGCTGCTCGGCCTCACAGCGCCGCTGCTGGCGGGCGCACTGATGGCGCTGCTCTCGCTGCTGCCGGTGCTCGGCTCCGCGCTGGTCTGGGTTCCAGTTGCGCTTTACCTGCTTGTTGCAGGTTCGGTCACGAAGGGCCTCATCCTGCTCGCTTTCGGCACCTTCGTGATCGGCCTTGCGGACAATTTTCTCCGCCCGATCCTGGTCGGCCAGTCGATCCAGATGCCGAGCTATGTCGTGCTGCTTGCCACGCTGGGCGGCCTTGCGACGTTCGGAGCGAACGGGTTCGTCATCGGCCCGCTCGTTGCTGCGATGTTTCTGACGACTTGGCACATCTTCGTCGTCGGGAAAGCGCGAGATGACGTCCGAAAGTGACCTTCATTCCTTGGCCGGCCGGTCTAGGATCTCGCGCACACGCAGCGCCAGCTTCGCTTGCGAGACGGGCTTCTCGAGAACATCGACCCCTTCATCCAGGCGGCCCTGGTGGACGACGGCGTTCCTGGAATATCCGGTCATATAAAGAGTCTTGAGTCCCGGCCGAATCTGCTGCGCCCGTCTCCCGAGCTCGCGACCGTTGATTCCGGGCATGACGACATCGGTTAGAAGCAGATCCACTCTCGGCTCCTCCTGGAGCAGAATCGTCAGAGCGCCTTGAGCGCTCGGCGCGGAGAGGACGCGATAATTGAGGTCGCGCAGGACATCGCACACATAGGCCCTGAGGTCGGCATCATCCTCGACAACGAGAAGGGTCTCAATCTTCTCGCCTTCGGGCAACACGTCTTCCGGCTCGTTGGCAGGCGCCCGGCTCGTGCCGAGATAACGAGGGAAGTACATCTTGATGCTCGTGCCGTGGCCGACCTCGCTGTAGATCTTCACGTGCCCGCCGGATTGCTTGACGAAGCCATAGACCTGGCTGAGACCGAGTCCCGTGCCGTGCCCCGGCTCTTTCGTCGTGAAAAAGGGCTCGAAGGCATGATCGAGCACCTCGCTCGACATTCCGCTTCCGGTGTCGGTCACACAAATTACGACGTACTGACCTGGCGACAGCTCGGGATTGATGCGGCTGTAATCATCATCGGCCGAGACATTCACGGCCTCGACGGTGAGCTTGCCGCCGTCCGGCATGGCGTCGCGGGCGTTGATGGCGAGATTGATGATCGCCGACTCCAGATGGTTTGCGTCGGCTTCGATCTGCCACAGGCCCGCGCTCCCGACAGTCTCGACTTCGATCCGTTCGCCGAGCGTACGCTGCAGGAAATCCTGCACGCCGTTCAGGAAGTTGTTGACGTTGATCGGCTTCGGATCAAGTGCCTGGCGGCGCGAGAAGGCAAGCAAGCGGCTGGTCAGCGCCGCAGCTCTCTGGGCACCACGCTTGGCGTGGCCGAGAGCGCGCTGGAGATTGCCGCTGCCGGCCAATTGGCGGGCATTGCGCTCCGCAGTCTCGATGTTGCCCAGCACGATCATGAGCAGGTTGTTGAAATCGTGCGCGATGCCGCCGCTGAGCTGTCCGACGGCCTCGAGCTTCTGCGAGGCGAGCAGTTGCTCCTGAACCTGCTTGAGCTCGTCCTGTGCGCGCTTGCGTTCGGTGAGATCGCGCGTGACCTTGGCGAAACCGATGACCTCGCCTGTCTCGCCGACGATTCGATCGATGATGACGGACGCCCAGAAGCGCGTTCCATCCCTTCGTAACCGCCAGCCTTCGGCCTCGAAGCGGCCGTGCTCGCGAGCTTCTGCCAACGCGCGCTTGGGGACTCCGCTTGCGATATCTTCCGGCGTGTAGAACCGGCTGAAATGCTGCCCGATGATCTCATCCGGAGCATAGCCTTTGATGCGCTGAGCCCCTGGATTCCAGGTCGCGACGTTGCCCTGCGGGTCGAGCTGGAAAATGGCATAGTCGATCACGGCCTCGATCAAGCGACGGTAGCGTCGCTCACTCTCGAGCAGCTCGGCGTGCGCTTGCTGCCGCTCGGTGATATCCCGCGTCACCTTGGCAAAGCCGATCAGGCGGCCCTGCTCGTCCCTAATCGCGTCGAGGACGACGAGGGCCCAGAACCGGCTGCCGTCCTTGCGCACCCGCCAGCCCTCGGAATGGAAGCGCCCTGTCTCACGCGCTGTCGTCAGCGCCCTGTCGGGCAGGCCCGCGGCGCGATCCTCGGGCGTGTAGAACGCCGAGAACGACTTGCCGACGATTTCGCCTGCGGAATAACCCTTGAGACGCTCGGCCCCCACATTCCAGGTCCGTACGATCCCATCGGTATCGAGCATGAAGATCGCATAGTCGACGATCGCGTTGACCAGCAGCTCGAGACGGCGTCCGTCCTCGAGCTCGTCGAGCGGCGTTTGACTCATGCGGGTCCTCGAGACGCGAGCAACGGGCGGGGTTGCTCAACGAATAGGCAGCAACAAAAGTTCCCGGCACTAAGATATATCTACGCTGATGGGTCCGCCCGCTCGACTAGGCTGTGCGGGAACGACCGAACGAGCCCACTCGACCGCTTCTGGCGAACCGACTACATGCCGCATGAGTGAGGAATCGGGGGCCGCAAGTCGATCGGGCGGCCCCTGAGTGCCCTTGAAGACCGTGTCGGTCTGAGCTGCGCGCTTGCAATGCGGGCAAACGAAGAGATGCGCGATGATCGGGACCGGCTCGTCCGCGAGCAATTCGGAGCGATACCATCTCATCTCGACGTGGCAGTCCGGACATGTCGGCGCTTCCAGATGCTCTGCAGCGCTTCTGAGACGATCAACCATGGCCCCTCACGTTGTCGAAGGCCATAACCCAATACCCTTTGCCGGTCTGCATCAAAAGATACTCAGCGGGAAAATTGCAACCGGCTCGGCTGTTCCGGCTTGGCTACAGCCGCCTGAGCGCCACGCTCTCCACCGTGTGGTCGGCGCCCTTCTTGAGGATCAACGTCGCACGGGGCCGGGTCGGCAGGATGTTGTCCTCGAGATTGGCGAGGTTGGTGCGCTCCCAGATCGCGATCGCGGTCGCGGTGGCTTCCTCGTCCGACAACAGCGCATAACGGTTGAAGTATGATTTTGGATTGGTGAACGCGGTGTCGCGCAGCGCCAGGAAGCGCTTGATGTACCATTGCCGCAGCGCCGCTTCGTCGGCGTCGATATAGACCGAGAAATCGAAGAAGTCGGAAACCACCGGCACCGCCTTGCCGTCGCGCGGCAGCTTGCCGGTCTGCAGCACGTTGACGCCCTCGACAATCAGTATGTCGGGCTGGTCGATCTCGGCCCATTGGTTCGGCACGATGTCGTAGGTCAGATGCGAATAGACCGGCGCACGGACGTGGCGGCGGCCGGCCTTGATGTCGGAGAGGAAGTTGAGCAGCATCGGCAGATCGTAGCTCTCCGGAAAACCCTTCTTCTGCATGATGCCGTGCCGCTCGAGCACCGCGTTGGGATAGAGAAATCCGTCCGTGGTGATCAGCTCGACCTTCGGCCGCGGCGACCAGCGCGCCAGGAGCGCCTGGAGCACGCGCGCCGTGGTGGATTTCCCGACCGCCACCGAGCCGGCGACGCCGATGATGTAGGGCACCTTGCGGTCCCTGATGTTGAGGAACTGGCGCTCGGCGTAATACAGCCGCTGCATCGCATCGACGTAGATCGACAACAGGCGCGACAGCGGCAGATAGATGTCTTCGACCTCCTGCAGGTCAAGGCGATCGTGCAGCGAACGCAGCCGGTCGAACTCGCCCGGCTCTAGCGTCATCGGCGTATCGTCGCGCAGTCGCGCCCATTCCTCGCGCGTATAAACGCGGTAGGGATTGTACTGCTGCTCGGGTGCGCGGATATCCATGACGCCGCCTTTCCGTTGCGATCTATTCGCCCTTGCCTAGCCGCCCTTGCGCGACGCCTTCTCTTCCAGCCCGGACATCGTGGTCCGCTTGTCCAGCGCGGCCTCGACCTCTTCCAGCTTTATGCCGCGTGCCTTCAGCAGCACAAGGAAATGATAGAGCAGGTCGGCACTTTCAGCGATCAGATGCGCGCGATCGTTTTCGACTGCAGCGATTACGGTTTCGACTGCTTCCTCGCCGAACTTCTTGGCGCAATGCTCGGGGCCCTTGTCGAGCAGCTTGCGGGTATAGGACGCGTCGCCGCCGGACGCTGCGCGGGCGTCGATGGTTTCGGCCAGATCATGGATCGTGAAACGCGGCATCGGACTCACTCGGAAACACATGGGACCACGGCGGCTATCCCCAGCCACCAGCGTAGCATTCTTATGAACGGGAGTCGTCAGGCATCGAGGCGCATCGGCAGCCCGCGTCGCGCCATGTGCTCCTTGGCCTCACGAATCGTAAATTCCCCGAAATGGAAGATCGAAGCCGCCAGCACCGCCGTGGCGTGCCCGTCGCGGATACCGTCGACGAGATGGTCGAGATTACCGACGCCGCCCGAGGCGATCACGGGAACGGGAACGCTGTCGGCGATCGCCCGGGTCAGCGGAATGTCGAATCCCTGCCTTGTGCCGTCGCGGTCCATTGAGGTGAGCAGGATCTCGCCGGCGCCGAGTGAAACCACCTCCTGGGCGTATTCGATCGCGTCGATGCCGGTCGAGTTGCGCCCGCCATGAGTGAAGATCTCCCAGCGGTCGCCGCCCGGACGCTTGACGCGCTTGGCGTCGATCGCGACCACCACGCACTGCTCGCCGAATTTTTCCGCGGCTTCCTTGACGAATTCGCGCCGCGCCACCGCGGCGCTGTTGATCGACACCTTGTCGGCGCCGGCGCGCAGCAGCGTCTTGATGTCGTTGACCTCGCGCACGCCGCCGCCAACGGTGACAGGCATGAAGCAGGCTTCCGCCGTGCGACGGACCACGTCCAGCATGATGCCGCGGTTCTCGTGGGTCGCGGTGATGTCGAGGAAGGTGAGCTCGTCGGCGCCGGCGGCGTCATAGGCGATGGCGGCTTCGACGGGGTCGCCGGCATCCCTGAGATCGACGAAATTGACGCCCTTGACGACGCGGCCGTCCTTGACGTCGAGGCAGGGGATCACGCGCACCTTGAACATGGGTCAGCTCCTGCGCGTGTCGCGAATCAAGGTGAGGGCCACAGTTGGATCGAGCCGGCCGTCATAGAGCGCGCGGCCGGCGATCGCGCCGGCGAGCTTCTTCGCGCGCGGCGTCAGCATGGCTTTCACGTCCTCGATCGAGGCGAGGCCGCCGGAGGCGATCACGGGAATCGAGATGGCATCGGCCAGCGCGATGGTCGCCTCTAAGTTCAAGCCCTTGAGCAGGCCGTCTCGCGCGATGTCGGTGAAGATGATGGCGGCAACGCCCGCATCCTCGAAGCGCTTGGCAATCTCGAGCACAGTCACCTGCGAAGTCTCGGCCCAGCCTTCGACCGCGACCTTGCCGTCACGGGCGTCGAGCCCGACCGCGACCCGCCCGGGAAATTTCTTCGCCGCAGACTTCACCAGCTCCGGATTGCGCACCGCGGCGGTGCCAATGATGACGCGGGTGATGCCCTTGTCGAGCCAGGCTTCGACGGTCGCGAGATGGCGAATGCCGCCGCCGAGCTGCACCGGAATCTTGATCGTCTTCAACATCGCCTCGACCGCCCCGGCATTCACCGGCTTGCCGGCGAAGGCACCGTCGAGGTCGACGACGTGGAGATATTCAAAACCCTGCTCGGCAAAGCTCTGCGCCTGCGCGGCCGGATCGAGGTTGAACACGGTCGCGCGCGCCATGTCGCCTTGCTCGAGGCGCACGCACTGGCCGTTCTTGAGGTCGATCGCGGGAAAGAGAATCAAGGTTTCCATCGCAAGAAGTTCGAGATCAGGGCCAAACCAAAACGCTGGCTCTTTTCGGGGTGAAACTGCGTTCCGATGGCGGTGTCCTTGCCGACGATCGCGGTGACGGGCCCGCCGTAATCGGCGCGGGCGAGCACGTCCGCCTCGCTGGCAGGGTTGAGGTGATAGGAGTGCACGAAATATGCGTGCTGACCCTTCGGACCGAGCGGCAGCTTGTCCAGCAACGGATGCTCCCTGAGCACCTCGAGCGTATTCCAGCCCATGTGCGGAATCTTCAGGCTTTCATCGCGCGGCGTGATCTTCTCGACGTCGCCGCCGATCCAGTTCAGGCCTTCGGTGACGACGTGTTCCTTGCCGCGGCTCGCCATCAGCTGCATGCCGACGCAGATGCCGAAGAACGGCCGCGCCTTGACGCGCACCGCTTCGGTGATGGCCTCGACCATGCCGTTGACGGCATCGAGCCCGCGCCGGCAATCGGCGAAGGCACCGACGCCGGGCAGCACCAGGCGGTCAGCCTCGTAAGCCTGGTCCGGATCGCTGGTAACAAAGACCTTTTGCGGGCTCTCCAGGCTGCGCGCGGCGCGCTCGAAGGCCTTCGCGGCGGAATGCAGATTGCCGGAACCGTAATCGATGATGGCGACGCTCATCTTGACCCTCCCGGTTCTGGAAACAACCCAATGATGCCGCCGGCCGGAAGCGGCGGCGGGTTCGAGAATGGCTGACCCGGCACATTGCGGGTCGGCGGAGGGCCGCCGCGATCGACGGCCCATTGATCGCCAGCGCTGCCGTTCTGCTTCTGGCTCCAGCGCTCGAAGAAGCGGCGCTCCGCAGTATCGCTGTCGTCGGCGACGACGATGTCGAGCTGGCGCCATTTGCCGCGCGACAAGGTCCAGCGGCGCAGGCTCGAGGCTTCGAGGCCCATCAGCAGCGCGACGATGCAATCGGCGAAGAAGATCGAGGAGCGCCCGACGCCGAGGCTCGACAGCCCCGCGTTGAACGCGGCCAGGAAGATCAGATAGCCGATCAGCGCCAGCCACAGCCGATTCCACAACAGCCAGAACGGACCGAAGATCATCGCCCAGAAATGGAAGCCGTCGCGCACGAACACGATCCTGTCGGTCGCGCGCGGGTCGGCTCCTGCGGGTGAGGGAGCGTGAACTGTGTAGACAGGCATGGTGATGCCCCGTTCTCGAAATTCAGTGATGCCGCCAGCAGCCTTCGCCGCAAGACGGAAGATGTCAGCCGCCGAGCGAGCCCTTGGTGGACGGGATTTCGCCCGCCGCCTTCGGATCGATCGCCACGGCCGTGCGCAACGCCCGCGCCAGACCCTTGAAGCAGGACTCGGCGATATGATGGCTGTTATCGCCATATAGGGTCTCGACGTGGAGAGTCACGCCGGCGTTGATGGCAAAGGCCTGGAACCATTCGCGCACCAGCTCGGTGTCGAACTCGCCGATCTTGTGCCGGGGGAAGTCGGCCTTGAACACCAGGAACGGGCGGCCCGAGATGTCGATCACCACGCGCGTCAGCGTCTCGTCCATGGGCATGTGCACGCCGGCGTAGCGGGTGATACCCGCCATGTTGCCGAGCGCCTGCTTGACCGCCTGGCCAAGCGCGATGCCGGTGTCCTCGGTGGTATGGTGATAATCAATGTGCAGATCGCCCACCGCCTTGACCGTGAGGTCGATGCGGGAATGGCGGGCGAGAAGATCGAGCATATGGTCGAAAAAGCCGATGCCGGTCGCGATATTGGCCACGCCGGTGCCATCGAGGTTCACGGAGACCTCGATGTCGGTTTCCTTGGTCTTGCGCTTGATCGTCGCGGTGCGCATTGAAAGCTGGCTTTCATCCTAGCTAGGGAGCCGAAAACGCCAGTCTCTTAACAGCCAAATGACACCTTCGCTACTGCGGGAACGGCCGGCCGGACCTCTACTTCTGCCTATGGTGAGCGAAATTCGGCCCGGAACGGCCCGTTGTGCCCTTGGTCCCGACCGCCTAAATCAGGCCGGACAGTGAGGTATTCATGCAGGACTCCCAGAACAGCTCGCCGGGCTGGCACGGCACCACGATTCTAACGGTCCGCAAGGGCGGCAAGGTGGTGGTCGGCGGCGACGGCCAGGTCTCGATCGGCCAGACCGTGATCAAGTCCAATGCCAAGAAGGTCCGCAAGCTCGGCAAGGGCGACGTGATCGGCGGCTTTGCCGGCGCCACGGCTGACGCCTTCACGCTGTTCGAGCGGCTCGAATCCAAGCTCGAGCAATATCCGGGGCAGCTGACCCGGGCGGCGGTGGAGCTCGCCAAGGACTGGCGCACCGACCGCTATCTGCGGCGGCTGGAGGCCATGATGATCGTGGCTGACAGGGACGTCTCCCTGGTGCTGACAGGCACCGGCGACGTGCTCGAACCCGAGGCCGGCGTGATGGCGATCGGCTCCGGCGGCAATTACGCGCTGGCGGCGGCCCGGGCTCTGCTCGACACCGACAAGGACGCCGAGACCATCGTCCGCCGCTCGCTGGACATCGCCGCGGACATCTGCGTCTACACCAACCGGAATCTGACGATCGAGAGCCTGGCTACGGGGTAGGGCGGAGGGGTCATTTGTCCGAGAGCCTCTCCGCACGATCGGTGCAGCCTCTCCCTCTTGCGGGGGAGGTCGGCGCGAAGCGCCGGGTGGGGGCTCTTCCCTCTGGGGGATTGTCCCATTGCGGAAACACCCTCTCCCCAACCCTCTCCCGCAAGCGGGAGAGGGAGAGCAGCACCGCTGTGGGCGCTAGATGACGCAAAGCTACACCTTCCGTCCCATGACCGCGGCCGACATGCCGCTGATCCGGCGCTGGCTCGACGCACCGCATGTCGCCGAGTGGTGGCATGATCCGGAGACGCTTGAATTCGTCGGCGGCGACCTCGATCATCCTGACCTGGCGCAATTCATCGTCAGCCGTGACGGCCGGCCTTTCGCCTACCTGCAGTGCTACCGGCTCGGCGATTGGCATGTCAGCTTCGGCCCGCAGCCCGTGGGCACTCGCGGCCTCGATCAGTTCATCGGCGAGGCTGACATGCTCGGACGCGGCCACGGCTCCGCTTTCATCCGCGCCTTCATCGACCAGCTCTTCGCGCGCGGTGTGCCGCGCATCGTGATAGACCCGAGTCCTTCCAATGCGCGCGCGATTCGTGCCTATGAGAAAGCTGGCTTCGTGCCGCAGCACGAGATCGTCACGCCCGACGGTCCCGCACTCCTGATGATCCGAGACCCATGACGCTCGCCGCAAGCCCCGCTGCCAAGACCACCTTCCCGCCGCTCGCCTGGGTCGGCATCGCGCTGCTGCTGCTGGCGCTGCAAGCCGCGATCCTGCTTGCGATGGGACGGGTGCCGATCTGCGCCTGCGGCACCATCAAGCTGTGGCACGGCGTGGTGAACAGCTCGGAGAATTCCCAGCAGATTGCAGACTGGTACACGTTCTCACACGTGCTGCACGGCTTCCTGTTCTACGGCCTGACCTGGCTGCTGTTCGCGCGGTTACCCTTCCTGCCTCTCTCCTGGCCCGCACGGCTGATCATCGCGATGCTGATCGAAGGCGCCTGGGAGATCGTCGAGAACTCGCCCTTCATCATCGAGCGCTACCGCGCCGGCACGATCTCGCTGGATTATTACGGCGACAGCATCCTCAATTCGGTCTCGGACAATCTGGCCATGATCTTGGGGTTCCTGGCCGCTCGCGCGCTGCCTGTCACCGCGACTGTGCTGCTGGGGCTGGCCTTCGAGATCGTGCTGGCGCTCCACATTCGCGACAATCTGACGCTCAATATCCTGATGCTGATCCATCCGATCGATGCCGTGAAGCAGTGGCAATCCGGCCCGCCGATCATCTGACCCAAAATGCGGCTTGTCCTTGGCCGTCTCCCGCCCTAGCTAATCAGACATGACAGACTTCTCCCCCCGCGAAATCGTTTCCGAACTCGACCGTTTCATCGTCGGCCAGGGCGACGCCAAGCGCGCCGTCTCGATCGCGCTGCGCAACCGCTGGCGCCGGCAGCAGCTCACCGGCTCCTTGCGCGAGGAGGTGCTGCCGAAGAACATCCTGATGATCGGCCCCACCGGCGTCGGCAAGACGGAAATCGCGCGGCGGCTCGCCAAGCTCGCAAATGCGCCGTTCCTGAAGGTGGAAGCGACCAAATTCACCGAGGTCGGCTATGTCGGCCGCGACGTCGAGCAGATCATCCGCGATCTCGTCGAGGTCGCAATCGCGCAGGTGCGCGAGCGCAAGCGCAAGGACGTGCAGGCGCGCGCCCAGCTTGCCGCCGAGGAGCGCGTGCTCGATGCGCTGGTCGGCGCCAATGCGAGCTCGGCGACGCGCGAATCCTTCCGCAAGAAGCTGCGCGCCGGCGAACTGAACGACAAGGAAATCGAGATCGAGACGCAGTCGTCGGGCGGCGGCATGCCGATGTTCGAGATCCCGGGCATGCCGGGCGCCCAGATGGGCGCGATCTCGCTCGGCGACATCTTCGGCAAGCTCGGCGGCCGCAGCAAGACGCGCCGGCTGACGGTGGAGAGCTCGCACGAGATCCTCGTCAACGAGGAATCCGACAAGCTCTTGGACACCGAGCAGCTGACGCTGGAGGCGATCAGCGCGGTCGAGAACAACGGCATCGTGTTCCTGGACGAGATCGACAAGATCTGCGCCCGCGACGGCCGGGTCGGCGGCGACGTCTCGCGCGAGGGCGTCCAGCGCGATCTGCTGCCGCTGATCGAGGGCACCACGGTCTCGACCAAGCACGGCGCGGTCAAGACCGACCACATCCTGTTCATTGCGTCGGGCGCCTTCCACGTCGCCAAGCCGTCCGACCTCTTGCCGGAATTGCAGGGCCGCCTTCCGATCCGCGTCGAGTTGCAGGCGCTGACCCGCGACGACATGCGCCGCATCCTGACCGAGCCCGAGGCCTCGCTGATCAAGCAATATGTCGCCCTGATGCAGACCGAAGGCGTGACACTCGACATCACCGACAGCGCCATCGACGCGCTGGCCGACATTGCGGTTGCCGTCAATTCGACGGTCGAGAACATCGGCGCCCGGCGGCTGCAGACCGTGATGGAGCGGGTGCTGGACGAGATCTCCTTCACCGCCCCCGACCGCAACGGCGAGACCGTTCGGCTCGATGCGGATTACGTGCAAAAGCACATCGGCGACCTCGCCAAGAACGCGGATCTCAGCCGGTTCATTTTGTAATTCAGGGCGGTCACGCTATGGATGCGGCGTGACCGTACGCATCCTGCAAAATCCCTGGCGGCTCCTGCTCGCGATCAACGCGGCGGTCATCGTTGGCGTGCTCATTCACAAGATCCAGCTGCCGCCCTATGTCCCGTACATCCACCTCCTGGTCGACTATCATTTCGGCTTCATCAAGCGCGCGCTGATCGGGGCAATCGTCGCGCTGTTCACCGACAAGGTGCCGGTATGGCCAGTGTTCGCGCTCGGCGGGGCGACGTGGCTTGCAACGCTGGGCCTCTATGCCAGGCTCTTCCAGAACACGTTCGGCTTCTCCGCGAAAACGCTGCCGCTGTTCGTCTTCACCGCCGGCTCGCCGTTCTTCCTGAAGAACTTCATGCACACGCTCGGCCATTTCGACATCTATGGCTGCGCGCTGGCGATCATCCTGCTGCTGATGCCGGCGGGCTCGCTGGTCTTCGTGGTCATGGCTGCGCTGTTCTCGATCGTTCTCGTGCTGATCCATCACATTCATCTCTTGATGTACGTGCCGACGATCATCACCATCGTCGTGATCCGGCATTACCTTGCTTACGGCTGTGACCGCAGCAATGTTGTCTTCGGCGGGGTCGCTCTCGCCATTGTCTCCGCGCTGTTCTTCGCCGCGCAGTTTCTGGGAACGATGCCGGTCCCCGAAGCGGACTTCGTCGCCTATCTCAAAAGCCGGATGGCCGATCCTGCGCGCATCGACCTCTTGCAATTCGCCTACATCTGGTACCAGCCGCTGGCGAAGGAGGTTGCCGACACCTGGGGCCGCCTGCCGCACAACATCCTCGGCGTGCCCGTGTTCGCGCTTCTGATCTGGCTGCACGCGCCGCTGTGGCGCTTCTTTGCCAGCCTGATCGGCGCGCTCGCCGGCGATCTGCACAAGCGGCTCGTCATCGCAGCACTGGTCGGCATCAGTGTCGCCTATCTTGTGATGTTCGCTATGGTGTTCGACTATTCACGCTGGATCTCGAACTGGGCGGTCTGCATGTTCCTGATCCTGCACGCGGTGAAGATGCTGCCGGCCAAGCAGGAAGCAGCGCCGATTCCGGCGGAGGATCGGAAGACCAACATCTTCGGTTTGATACTCACGCTGATCCCACGCGTCGGAATCATCCGGCCGTTTTAGAGCTCTGCTTGCGCGGCATCGGAGGTGCGCTCCCTCTCCCGCTTGCGGGAGAGGGTTGGGGAGAGGGCTTTCTCGGCGGCGGGAATCCCCAAGAGGAGAGAGCCCTCACCCGGCGCTTCGCGCCGACCTCTCCCGCAAGCGGGAGAGGTGTAGAACCGCTAACCCCTGGGGCGCCTGATCCGCACATACAGCGCCCCCTCGCCGCCATGGCCGATCGCGGCTTCCTCGAAGCCGACCACGAAGGCGCGGAATTCCGGCAGGCTGAGCCATTCCGGCACTTGGCGGCGGAGCACGCCGCTTTCGCCGCCGCTGCGTCCCTTGCCGGTGATGACGAGCACGAAGGTGAGGCCGTCCTGATGGGCGCGGTGCAGGAAGCCGGCCAGCGCGCGATGGGCGCGCATCTGGGTCATGCCGTGCAGGTCGAGCCGCGCCTCGATCTCGCTGCGGCCGCGCGACAGCTTGGTCCGCTCGCGCTTGCCAAGCGGCGCCAGCGGCGGAATAGACGGCTTTGCAACGCGCGGCGCCGGTGCAGCGGCAACCGGCCTTGACGGTGGCGAAGTCCTCGTCACCTGGGACCCGGGCGAAGATTCGGCGCGCGGGGTAGCATGCGCCTTGGCCGCGCGATGCTTTCGCAGCGGCTTGACATGCTTTGCGACGAGATCCCACAGCTCGCGCTCCTCCTCGCTCAGCGCGCGACGACGCGGCGAGGGGCGAGGCTCCAGCACGGGCGGACGGGACGGCCGTTTCATTGCGGGCGATGGGGACGATTCTTCGCCGGACGGCGCGGCTCAGGGGCAGGCTCGATCGCGGGACGTGGCACGGGCAGGGGAATGGGGCCGGCGACCGCAATCGTTTCGGTCTTGCCTTGCGTTGCCGCGGCGACAGGCGTGCCAGTCTTCGCCGGATCGGTTTGCGGAAACAGCTTTGCGATCTTCTCGGCGGGCCTTGGGTCCGGGATCGGCAGCTTCGCGGCGCGCGGGGCGGGATCGAGGCTCTTCGGCACTAGCATCACGAATTGCATGGGGTGGCGCAGCCGGCCGGAGACACGGCCGGCATCCGCGCCGGCGCCGAAAAACAGATCGGCCCGTGCGGGCCCGATGATGGCAGAGCCGGTGTCCTGCGCGATCATCAGCCGGCGGAACGGCGTCTTGGCGCGTTCCGACTCGATCGGAAGCTCGCCCTCGATGAAGAACGGCGTGCCGTAGACATGCAGCGATTTGTCGACCGCGATGGAGCGCCCCGCGGTCAAGGGAATGCCTTGCGCGCCGACTGCCTCCTCCTTGTCGGAGAGGTTGACCTCGCGGAAGAAGATGTAGGCGCGGTTCGCGCGGCGCAGCTCCTTGGCGCCGTCGGGGTTCTGCGCCATCCACTCCCTGATCTTCTGCATCGACATCTCCTCTCTCGGGATGATGCCGCGCTCGATCAGGATGCGACCGACCGCCGTGTAGGGATAGCCGTTATAGGCATCGTAATTGAGCCGAACCGAGCTGCCGTCGTCGAACTTGATGCGGGCCGAGCCCTGGATCTGCGCGAACAACAGATCGGTCGGATCCTTCAGCCAGGCAATCTCGAGCCCGCGGCCGGCGATCTTGCCGTCCTCGATCTCGCCGCGGTCGTAATAGGGCACCAGCTTGCGGCGGCCGATCTTGCGATAGACCGGGCCCTTGTTGGGCAGGCTGAGCGCATCCTGCTTGTAGCCGCGCACGAACAGGTTCGAGGGACGGCGATAGACCGGCACGTTGTAGACATCGGTCTGCGTTCGCGATCCCTCCAGCACCGGCTCGTAATAGCCGGTGACGAATCCGTCGGGCTCGCCGAGCCGCGAGATCCGCAGCGGCGTGAAGTTCTCCTCGAAGAAGCTCTTCGCTTTGCCGTCGTCGACGAGATCGAGGGTTTTGGCAACCCGGCAGGGCTCGCCCAGCGAGGTGCCCAAAGCTTTGGGCTCGGCCTTGGCTTCGCCGTTCTGCGCATTGATCGGCTTGCAGCTGGCGCGGAAGGTCTTGTACGCGGCGAGATGATTGTCGTCGCCCCATCCCTTCACGTCCGCCCAGGCCAGCGGCAGATATTGCGCGCCGGGAATTTCGAACGGCAGGGTGAGCTGCGGATAGGGCAAGGCCCGCGGCGGAGCGGCAGGCGTTCGCGGCAGATGGTGGTAGTGGCTGCGATGGTGACGCCGCGCCGCCTCGGCACCGAGCGAAAACGACGACAGCGCGACGGCGGCTGCGCAAAGCGCCGTCGCGCCGTTCTTCAGGAAGATCTTAATTCGCGCTTCCGGTGCCAACCAGCTTCCAATTCGGATCGCGAGAGGAGGTGTCGCGGGCGAAAGTCCAGATATCGGTGATGTCGGCGACCGTGTCGGCGCTGCCGTCGACGATGTTGCCGGCCTTGTCGCGCGTGGCCGAGATCATCTGCGAGACGAAGCGCACGGTGAGCTGCGCACTGCGATCGCGCAACTCGGCGCCGACGAGCTCGGCCTTGTCGATCGACACGAACCGCGTCTCGGTCTTCTGCTCGTTCTTCTCGCGCTCCTTGATCGCGGCGTCGAAGCTGTCATAGACGTCCGACGACAACAGATCGCGCAGCGCGCGGCGGTCGCCATTGGCAAAAGCCAGCACGATCATCTCGTAGGCGCCGCGCGCACCCGAGAGGAAATGGCGCGGGTCGAAGCTGGAATCCTTCTCGACGATGGCATCGAGACCCTGCGCCAGCGGCGTGCCCGGCTCGGTCAGCCCCTTCCAGCGATCGGCCGGCGCGGTCGGCTCGGCCGTCGGCGCCAGCGGGGCCTGGTCGATCACCTTGCCCGGCATGGTCACGACGTTGTTGTCCTGGGCGCCTCCGAGCGCGTTGCGGGCGGCGGTGCGATCGAACGGCGGCCGCTCGTTGCCGGTACGCTGCCCCAGCACGCTACGCAGCCGCAAGAAGATGAAGACGGCCAGCGCCAGGAATATGATGGTGTAGATGTCCACGTCGTATTCGCTTTCTGGTCTTTGCAGGGCTCGTTGCCGGGAAAATCAATCCGGCCAGTAGACCGTTCCTTACGGAAACGGCAAGACTACATCACCATTTTGGGTCCACGTCAGGTCCGTGGGATGTAGGCACGAAATCTGGCCCGGCCAATGGCGCCTTTTGGCACAGCGCCAAGTGTAGCGCGTTTTATGCTTAAGGGGAAACCCGATCCTGTCCGGAAATGGCGCATCTTCAATCGTTTAAGGCGAAATTTCGCGGAAAAGGCAGGAGGAACGTCAAAGGCGCGATTGCGGCCCGAATTCCTGGTCCGGGACCGTTCGTCCTTGTGGAACGAGCCGGCCCTATGTTAGCCAACCGCCGCGAAATTCAGCCCCAATCGGGTAAGGAGACACTTTCATGACCAACGGTAACGGTACCCCTCCCGAGGCGGCTCAGGCTCCCCAGCTCAACGTGCTGGCGCAATACACCAAGGACCTCTCGTTCGAAAATCCCAACGCGCCGAGCTCACTTCAGCCGCAGAGCCAGCCGCCGCAGATCAACATCCAGATCAACGTCAACGCCAACAATCTCAGTGAACAGGAATTCGAGGTGACGTTGTCGGTCGAGGGCAAGGCCGAGACCGCCGGTAAAGTGATGTTCTCGTTCGAGCTCGCCTATGCCGGCGTGTTCCGGATCGTCAACGTGCCCAAGGAGAACCTGCACCCGCTGGTCATGATCGAGTGCCCGCGCCTGTTGTTCCCGTTCGCACGCGAGATCATTGCGACGGCGGTTCGCGATGGCGGGTTCCCGCCGCTGATGCTGGATCCGGTCGACTTCGTCGGTCTCTACCGCCAGAACATGGAGCGGCAAATGGCCGCTCAGGGCGGACAGGCCGGTCAGGCCTGAGCCGCCGCCAGCACGGCTGGAGCGGGCAGGTACTCGTTCCAGATCGCCTTGTCGCCGAGCGTTGCGATGAAGGCCCGATGGGCCTCGCGCTCGGCTTCGGAAATCCGCGGCGCGAGCGGCACCGGGCGTTGCCGCCGCGGCGCATCGCCGGTGCTACTGACCCTGATCTCCTCGGCGTCCGAGGCCAGCAGCAGCTGCGACTGCCGCGCTCCGACCAGATCGACGTAGACCTCGGCGAGCAGCTCGGCGTCCAGCAGCGCGCCGTGCTTGGTACGGTGTGAATTGTCGATCGAATAGCGCGAGCAGAGATCGTCGAGCCGGTTGGACACGCCGGGATGCTTGCGACGCGCCAGCAGCAGCGTATCGACCAGGCGCTCGCGCGGGATCGCAGCGCGCTTGATGCGGTCGAGCTCGGCATTGATGAAGCCGATGTCGAACGAGGCGTTGTGGATCACCAGCGGGGCGTCGCCGATGAATGCCAGAAAGTCGTCGGCGACCTCGTGGAACAACGGCTTGGTCGCCAGGAACTCGGACGACAATCCGTGCACCGCAAACGCTTCCGCCGGCATGTCCCGCTCGGGGTTGATGTAGACGTGATACGTCTGTCCGGTCGGCATGCGGTTGAAGATCTCGACGCAGCCGATCTCGACCAACCGATCGCCGCGCAGCGGATCGAGGCCGGTGGTTTCGGTGTCGAGGACGATTTCGCGCATGTCTCTTGGAAGCCGTGTGAGGCGGCGAATCAGGTCCGCCGCTGCGGCATCTTAACGACCTCGGCCAGGATGTGCGCGATTTGGGCCCGCACAGGGTCAAGTCCGTGTGAGGTATCCACCACGAAATCGGCCCGCTTGCGCTTCTCGGCATCCGGCATCTGCTTGGCGATGATGGCATCGAGCTTGGCCTCGTCCATCGTGCCGCGCGCCAGCACCCGCTGGCGCTGCAGCTCCGGCGAGGTCGAGACGACGACCACGGCATCGACCCGTTTCTCGCCGCCGGTCTCGAACAGCAGCGGGATGTCCAGCACCACGACCGGCGCCTTGGCGGCCTCGGCGTCGGCAAAGAATTTCTGCCGGGACGCGCCGAGCATGGGATGAACGATCTGCTCGAGCTGCTTGATCGCGACGGGATCGTGAACGACGCGCGCCGACAGCTTTTGCCGGTCGACCTTGCCATTCGCGGTGGTGCCGGGGAAAGCGGCCTCGATCGCGGGGGCGGCCTCGCCCTCATAGAGCTGATGCACGGCGGCATCGGCGTCGTAGACGGGGACGCCGGCCTCCGCGAACAATGTCGCGGTGGTGGATTTGCCCATCCCGATCGAGCCGGTCAGTCCGAGAATTCGCATCAGCACCCAGCCTTCTCTCGCATCTACACCGCAATTAGCTGCTCGCTGCGCAGATACGCAAGCAGCGGCAGCAGCGGCAGGCCGAGAATGGTGAAATGGTCGCCCTCGATGCGCTCGAACAGATGGATGCCGAGGCCCTCGAGCTGATAGGCGCCGACGCTACTGGTCACAGCGTCGCCCGCGGCGTCGAGATAGGCCGAAAGCTCGGCTTCGCTCATTCCCCGCATGGTCATGCGCGCCACGGAAATGTCCTCGAAGAGAATCCTGCCATCCTGCGCCACGGCGACGGCGGAATTCAGCTCGTGCGTCTGACCGGCGAGATCGCGCAATTGCGCCAGCGCCTGGGTGCGGCCTGCCGGCTTGTTGAAGAGACGGCTCCCGAGCGCCAGCGTCTGGTCGGCGCCGATCACATGATGTCCGGGATAACAGGCAGAAACAGCCTTGGCCTTTTCGCGGGCCAAGAGCAGGGCGATCTCGCGCGGGTTGGAGAGCTTTGACGCGGCCTGGATGCCACGCTCGTCGATATCAGCGGTGACGGCTTCGAAGTCGAGCCCGGCATTGGCCAGCAGCATTTTGCGCGCGCTGCTTTGCGAGGCCAGGATCAACGGACTTTTGCCGCGCCACAGACTCATCGACGACACTTACTCGGACGGCCGGTTGCGCTGGCGATCGCTATACAGCTTCATGATCGCCGCCGCGGTTTCCTCGATGGAGCGGCGCGTGACGTCCAGCAGCGGCCAGTCATGCTTGGCGCTCAGCTTGCGCGCGAACGCGACCTCCTCCGTGACCGACTGCTTGTCGGTGTAGGTATCGCTGCCGCTGCTGGACTCGGCGCCCATGGACAGCAGGCGGTTCTGCCGGATCTGAATCAGGCGTTCCGGCGTCGCGTGCAGGCTAACCACCAGCGGCCGCGTCAGCGTCTCCAATTGCGGGGGCACCGGAATGCCTGGCACCAGCGGCACGTTGGCGGTGCGAATGCCGCGATTGGCGAGATAGATCGATGTCGGCGTCTTCGATGTCCGGGACACCCCGACCAGTACCACGTCGGCCTCGTCGAGACCTTCGACATGCTGACCGTCGTCATGGATCATCGTGTAGTTCAAGGCATCGATGCGCTTGAAATATTCCGCGTTGAGCACGTGCTGGGCGCCGACACGGCCGGTGGTCGCTGCTCCCAGATAGGCCTCGAACAGCTGCATCACCGGCCCGATGATCGAGAGGCTCGGAACATTGATCTGCTTGCACTTATCCTCGAGTCTGGCGACCAGATCCTTCTCGAGCAGCGTGAACAGCACGATCCCCGGAGCTTCCTCGATCTCATCGAGCACGCGGTCGAGCTGCTTCTGGCTGCGCACCAGCGGATAGACGTGCTCGACCGGCGTCACGTTGGCGTATTGGGCCGCGACCGCGCGCGCCACGGTGATGAGCGTCTCACCCGTGGAGTCCGAGACCAGGTGGAGATGGAAATAATTGTTCGAGGTCGGCACAAAAACCCTTTGAATTTCGTTGGGGTGGTTTGTGGATTTCTGTGGAGCTTAACCTCTCGGAAAGGGATGCGCGACACCAGGGGCGGGACAAGGCGTGATTTTCTTCACACCGCTGCCGGTCAGGACAAATCCGACGCCCCGCCGAGAGGGAAACGGGATTGCGCGGACAAGTCCCTTGATAAGCTGCCGATACAATCGCGCAAGCCTTTGAAGCCGGCTGACTTATCGGAAGTCGACAAAGGCGGTCCGGAATATGTGGATGGATGTGAACAAGCGCACGTGAACGCGCGGACGGAATTGTGTGAGTCCAATCCACGGTCACATAGACTCAAACCTTAAGAATCTAAGATTCTAGATTTGAGGAAGGCGCTACGGAGGGATATGTGTGCGGGGTAAGACCTTAACGGGTTCTTACTATCCCCAGCGTTCCCCGCGCTGGGCAGCAAGCCGGACCCCCCGAAAATGTTCGAAGACGTCTATCTCTGGATCAAGGCGCTACACGTGATCGCCGTCATCTCCTGGATGGCCGGCATGCTCTACCTGCCGCGGCTGTTCGTCTATCACTGCGAGGCCGAAATCGGCTCGAAGCAGTCGGAGACGTTCAAGGTGATGGAACGCCGGCTGCTCAAGGCAATCATCAACCCCGCGATGATGGTCACCTGGCTCGCCGGGCTCTATCTCGCCTGGTCCGGGCATTGGTTCTCGTTCGGCTGGCTGCACGTCAAACTGGCACTGGTCCTGGTGCTCTCGGCGGTCCACGGCTATTTTTCACGCTGGGTCAAGGATTTCGCCGCCGATCGCCGCCCGCGAAGCCAGAAATTCTATCGGATTATCAACGAGGTGCCGACCGTCCTGATGATTTTCATCGTCATCTTGGTGATCGTGAAGCCGTTCTAGGCAGCCCGCGCGACGATTCGCTCAGCGCTTCGGCTTGCGGAGCGCTAGGCGATTTTCTATATTATCGATATCCCACCCAACGCAGGCGGATGTGGTTGTGTCCGAGCCTTCCAGAGGCCGGACCCCGCATCAGGATTGAAGCCTCACCGGCGTTCACCTTGCCAGACCTGCGGACCTTACCTGCACCTGCTCGCGTCCGCATTTCAGAGCCTCCTCGCACCCCCTCTTTTCAGGTTACCCCACAGGACCACCCCAATGCGGGAAATCAAACTCGAAGACCTCAAGTCCAAAACGCCGGCCGAGCTCGTCTCGTTCGCGGAGGAGAATGGGGTCGAGAATGCCAGCACCATGCGCAAGCAGGAGCTGCTGTTCGCCATCCTTAAGCAGCTGGCGCTCGCCGAAACCGATATTGTCGGCCAGGGCGTCGTCGAAGTTCTCTCCGACGGCTTCGGCTTTCTCCGCTCGCCCGACGCGAATTATCTGCCGGGCCCCGACGACATCTACGTGTCGCCCTCGCAGATCCGCCGTTTCGGCCTGCGCACCGGCGACACCATCGAAGGCCACATCCGCAGCCCGAAAGAGGGCGAACGCTACTTCGCGCTGCTGAAGGTCAACACGCTCAATTTCGAGGACCCGGAAAAGGCCAAGCACAAGGTCAATTTCGACAACCTCACGCCGCTGTTTCCGAATCAGCGTTTCCGCATGGAGATCGACGACCCCACGCGGAAAGACCTGTCGGCACGCGTGATCGACATCGTCGCGCCCATCGGCAAGGGCCAGCGCGCCTTGATCGTGGCGCCGCCGCGCACCGGTAAAACCGTGCTGATGCAGAACATCGCGCATTCGATCACGCACAATCACCCCGAATGCTATTTGATCGTGCTCTTGATCGACGAGCGTCCGGAAGAAGTCACGGACATGCAGCGCTCGGTGAAGGGCGAGGTCGTGTCCTCGACCTTCGACGAGCCGGCGGTCCGCCACGTCCAGGTCGCCGAGATGGTGATCGAGAAGGCAAAACGCCTGGTCGAGCACGGCCGCGACGTCGTGATCCTGCTCGATTCGATCACGCGCCTCGGCCGCGCCTACAACACCGTGGTGCCGTCATCCGGCAAGGTGCTGACCGGCGGTGTCGATGCCAACGCGCTGCAGCGTCCGAAGCGCTTCTTCGGCGCGGCCCGCAACATTGAGGAGGGCGGCTCGCTGACCATCATCGCGACCGCGCTGGTCGATACCGGCAGCCGCATGGACGAAGTCATCTTCGAAGAGTTCAAGGGCACCGGTAACTCCGAACTGATCCTGGACCGCAAGGTCTCGGACAAGCGCACCTTCCCGGCAATCGATATCTCGCGCTCCGGCACCCGCAAGGAGGAGCTCATCACCGATCCGCAGGTGCTCAAGAAGATGTACGTGCTCCGCCGCATCCTCAATCCGATGGGGACGATGGACGCGATCGACTTCCTGCTCGACAAGCTGCGCTCGACCAAGAGCAATTCGGAGTTCTTCGACTCCATGAACACCTGAGTGCACTGCAATAAAGAATTCTGGGGCGCCTTCAGGCGCCCCTTTTTGCTGCGGTTTTGCTGCAGCGAATGTGCAGCATGAGCGGCAGCCGCTACCCGATCTCCGTTTCTCTTTAAGCTGTTGATATCGAAAAGTAATACTTGAAATTCTGGTCGGCCTCTCCTCTTCCGATCAGGCAAACTGCAGCAAAAGGCTGCGGTTATATTGCGATGCGAAATCGATTTGCTGCAGAATCTGGTGCAGCAAATCCGGTTGGTTCGATCGCGAAAAACGGACGTTTGCGTTTTCGGCCGCAGCCGGACAAATAGGCTATGCATCCGCGAGACCAGACCATTTTTGCGCTGTCATCCGGGCGGGCGCCCAGCGCGATCGCAGTGGTCCGCGTCTCCGGCTCGCAAGCCGGCGCGGCGCTGACGGCGCTTGCGGGCCGGCTGCCGGCGCCGCGACAGGCGAGCCGTCGGCTGCTCCGGGACGGCGCGGGCCAGCCGATCGACGATGCAGTCGTGCTCTGGTTTCCAGGACCGGCCAGCGCCACCGGCGAGGATGTTGCCGAGTTTCACGTTCATGGCGGCCGGGCGGTGCTGGCGGCGCTCTTCGCTGTGATTTCCGATATCCCGAATACGCGTGCGGCCGACCCCGGCGAGTTCACGCGCCGCGCCTTCGAGAATGGCAAGCTCGACCTGACCGAGGCCGAGGGGCTGGACGACCTCATCCACGCCGACACGGACCGCCAGCGCCGCCAAGCGCTGCGCCAATTGCAGGGCCTGCTCGGCGACCGTGCGCGCGACTGGCGCGAGCGCATCATCGAGGCCTCCGCGCTGATCGAGGCCGGCATCGATTTTTCCGATGAAGGGGACGTGCCGGCGGAGCTGCGGGCACCGGCGGTGAAAGCAATCAGAGCGCTTCACGATGAAATCACGAAAGTCCTTGCGGCACAGGGGCATTCTGAACGGCTTCGCGAGGGCCTCGTCGTTGCCATCGCCGGCGAGCCGAATGTCGGCAAGTCGACGCTGATCAACCAGCTCGCGCGCCGCGAAGTCGCGATCGTCTCGCCGCATGCCGGCACCACGCGCGACGTGATCGAGGTGCAGCTCGATCTCGACGGTTATCCCGTCACGGTCATCGACACCGCCGGTATCCGCGAGACCGACGATCCGGTCGAGCAGGAGGGCGTGCGCCGCGCCCGCGCGCGGGCCGAGGACGCCGACCTGGTGCTGTGGCTGGTGGAGGGCGGGCAAGCCGTTGATCCGGCTACAACGCGCTCGCGCTGGACTTCGGCGGACGGCGCTGCTTCGCGCGGCGGCTCAGTTTGGATCGTGCGCAACAAGATCGATCTCGGCGGGGTCGGAAGAGCCAAGCCGAGCGAGTTTGGGATTTCGGCAAGCCGGGGCGACGGCATGCCTGAGCTGGTCGAGGCGCTGGTGAAATTCGCTTCGGAGTTCTTCGGAACCACCGAGGGCGCCATGGTGACCCGGGCCCGCCAGCGCGAGTTATTGAGCCGGGCCTCAGACAGCTTGCGCCGGAGTCTGGACCTTGTAGAACACGGTGAGGAGCTCGCGGCCGAAGAGCTGCGGACGGCCGCCTATGCCTTGGGCCGGCTCTTGGGCCGGGTAGACGTCGAGGACGTCCTTGGGGCCATCTTCCAGAAGTTCTGCATCGGAAAGTAGCGCTAGTTCTTCATTGTAGAACTAGCGCTTGTTCCATTTCTTCTGTTTCACGTGAAACAGCGCCGGGGCCGCCATGTCGGTCGGCCGTTCCGATCTACAGAGAGAGCGCGAAGGCGATGGCTGTGCTTCGAATCGCGTCATTGCGAGGAGGCCTTGCGAAAAGCAATCCAGACTGTTTCTGCCGCGAAACTCTGGATTGCTTCGCTACGCTCGCAATGAGGGCGTATGATGCGGTTCCCCGCGTTCCACTGGCAGCTCCGGTACCAGGCAAGGGGCACGTGATAGGGCTCGTGTGCTCGGCCCATCTACCGCAGTAAGCCCCCGATCTTGTTTCACGTGAAACACCATATGGCTCAATGCCCCTCCTACCGTGCATGGGGTTGTTTTCGCGAAAGTGCTGCCGCCCTGGGCCGCGCTTGTTTCACGTGAAACACGGCCCACGGAGTTTCCACTTCCGGCTTGCTCGCCGCTAAGCTAGAAGTCCGTCCATGCGAACAGAGCGAGAGAGCTTCGACGTCATCGTCATCGGCGGCGGCCACGCCGGCTGTGAGGCCGCGGCTGCTTCTGCCCGGATGGGTGCAACGACCGCTCTGGTAACGCACCGTTTCTCCACCGTTGGCGCGATGTCCTGCAATCCCGCCATCGGCGGCCTCGGCAAAGGGCATCTGGTCCGCGAGGTCGATGCGCTCGACGGCCTGATGGGCCGTGTGGGCGATGCGGGCGGCATCCAGTTTCGCGTTCTCAATCGTCGGAAAGGTCCTGCCGTCCGCGGTCCGCGGGCCCAGGCCGACCGCAAGCTCTATGCGGCGGCGATGCAGGCCGCGATCCTCCAGACCGAAGGTCTTTCCGTCATCGAGGGCGAAGCCGACGAGCTGGTCGTGGTCGATGGTCGGGTGACCGGGCTTCGCCTGGCCGACGGCCGGGAGCTCCGGGCAGGGGGCATTGTCGTGACCACCGGCACCTTCCTCCGCGGTCTCATCCATCTCGGCGAGAAGAACTGGCCCGCCGGACGTGTCGGCGAGGCGCCTGCGATGGGCCTTTCCAGCTCCTTCGAGCGCGCCGGCTTCACTCTTGGGCGTCTCAAGACCGGGACGCCGCCGCGTCTCGACGGCACCACCATCGACTGGTCCGTAGTCGAGATGCAGCCCGGCGACGAGCCGCCGGAGCCGTTCTCGGTAATGACCGAGCGGATCACGACGCCGCAGATCCAGTGCGGGATTACCCGGACCACGTCCGCGACCCATGAGGTGATCCGGGCCAATGTCCATCGCTCCCCGATGTACTCCGGCCAGATCAAGAGTTCCGGTCCACGCTATTGCCCCTCGATCGAGGACAAGATCGTCCGCTTCGGCGACCGCGACGGTCACCAGATCTTCCTGGAGCCGGAAGGGCTCGACGACACGACCGTCTATCCCAACGGCATCTCGACCTCGCTCCCCGAAGAGGTCCAGCTCGCGATCCTCGCCAGCATTCCCGGCCTGGAGCGGGTGAGGATGGTCCGTCCCGGCTACGCCATCGAATACGACCACATCGATCCCCGCGAGCTCGATCCGACCCTCCAGACCAAGCGTCTGCGCGGTCTCTTCCTGGCCGGGCAGATCAATGGCACCACCGGATATGAGGAGGCCGCCGGGCAGGGCATCGTCGCCGGCCTGAATGCCGCGCTCTCCGCCAGCGGTGCCGCGCTCACCGTGTTCGACCGTGCCGACGGCTATCTCGGTGTGATGATCGACGACCTCGTCACCCGCGGAATCAGCGAGCCCTATCGGATGTTCACCTCGCGGGCCGAGTACCGGCTGACGCTGCGGGCCGACAATGCCGACCAACGTCTGACCGAGAAAGGGATCGCTCTGGGATGTGTCGGCAGCGCCCGGATCAGGCATCATCGCGCCAAGATGGACGCCCTGAACGCTGCCCGGACGTTGTCGAAGTCCCTGACCATCACTCCGAACGAAGCCATCAAGCACGGGCTGTCGCTGAACCGGGACGGCCAACGCCGCTCGGCGTTCGAGCTGATGGCCTATCCGGAGATCGGCTGGAGCCAGGTCCGCGCGATCTGGCCCGAGCTGTCGGCCATCGATCCCGTCATCGCCACCCATCTCGAGATCGACGCCAAGTACGACGTCTACCTGGAGCGACAGAGTGCCGACGTTGAAGCCTTCCGGCGCGACGAGGGCATGGTGCTGGCGGATGTCGATTACCAGCTCGTTCCCGGTCTCTCCAATGAAGTGCGCGCCAAGCTGGAGAAGGCACGACCGTTCACCGTCGGCCAAGCCGGCCGGATCGACGGGATGACGCCGGCGGCGCTCGGCATTCTTGCGGCCTATCTCCGCCGCGAGGCACGGAAGACTTCCAAAGCAATCGCATAAAGCCAATCGCATAGGCGTTTCACGTGAAACAGCGCGGACCGGGCGGAGATCGACCGCCATCGCGACGACCCGGAGCGGGTGAGGGCGCTGGGCGGCGAATTGAATCTGGGTCGGCCAGCCCGAAGATCAGCAAGGCCACAGCCAACGACAAGGCGCTCGATTCCATCATCGCCGCGGACAAGATCGCCGCCCTCAAGCTCGCTCCCGTTTCACGTGAAACCGAGGAGCGGCTTGATCGCTACATCGCGCTACTCCGGGAGTGGCAGGCCAAGACCAATCTCGTCGCGCCATCGACCTTGTCAAACCTCTGGACCCGGCACATCGCTGACTCGCTCCAGCTGCTCGATCTCGCACCGGCTGCAAAACGCTGGGCTGATCTCGGGAGCGGCGGCGGATTTCCCGGCGTCGTGCTCGCCTGCGCCATGGCCGGCAGGCCCGGGGCGAGCGTCCATCTGGTCGAGCGAATCGCCAAGAAGGCCGCCTTTTTGCGCGAAGCGATCCGCGTCACCACATCTCCGGGGGTCGTACATCTCGCTGAGATCGGGGATAATGTGGATAGAATCACCGGCCCCGTCGATTGCGTCACCGCGCGTGCGCTGGCTCCGCTACATCAACTCATCGGCTTTGCGGAGCCGCTGATGCGCCAGGGCGCAAGAGCGTTGTTTCTCAAGGGTCAAGATGTAGAGGCTGAATTGACCGAAGCCGCTAAATATTGGAGTATTCGGCCGCAGCTCCACCAAAGCCGCACGGGCGACGGTTGGATCGTGGAGCTCAATGCCGCCGAACGGCGCAGCTGAGGCGTTGAGGGGTGAGTGGGGGAATTGCGATGAGCGTGATTGACGAACCGCAGCAAGAACAGACGGCCCAAAAGACCGACGAGGTCCCCCACGGCCATCCGCGCATCCTCGCGCTGGCGAATCAAAAGGGCGGAGTGGGGAAAACAACCACAGCGATCAACCTTGGTACGGCGCTCGCGGCGATTGGCGAGCGCGTCCTGATCGTCGATCTCGATCCCCAGGGCAACGCCTCGACCGGCCTCGGCATCGATCGCCGCAACCGCTCCTGCTCGACCTACGACGTGCTGATCGGCGAAGCCGCCTTGCGCGAGGCGGTGGTCTCGACCGCGGTGCCGCGGCTGCACATCGCACCATCGACCATGGATCTCTCTGGCCTCGAGCTCGAGCTCGGCACCACGCCCGGCCGCGCCTTCAAGTTGCGCGACGCGATCGGCGCGCTCAACAACAACGTCTCCCCGGACGCCGACTACACCTACGTGCTGATCGACTGCCCGCCCTCGCTCAACCTGCTCACGGTCAACGCGATGGCGGCCTCGGATGCGATCCTGGTGCCGCTGCAATGCGAGTTCTTCGCGCTCGAAGGTCTGTCGCAATTGTTGCAGACGGTGGAGCAGGTGCGCTCGACACTCAATCCGAACCTGTCGATCCACGGCATCGTGTTGACCATGTTCGACTCGCGCAACAACCTGTCGAACCAGGTCGTCGCCGACGTCCGCCAGTTCATGGGCGAGAAGGTCTACAAGACCATGATCCCGCGCAACGTGCGCATCTCGGAAGCGCCGTCCTACGGCAAGCCGGTGCTGGTCTACGACCTCAAATGCGTCGGCAGCGAAGCTTACTTGCGCCTCGCCACCGAAGTGATCCAGCGCGAGCGCGAGTTGCGCACCACGCATTGACGCTGCCGTAGGGTGGGTTAGCCGAAGGCGTAACCCACCGCGGTCTATCTCCGTGGAAACAGAGGAGGTGGGTTACGCTTCGCTAACCCACCCTACGATTCGAAATTCAGTTCTGGAGTGCTGCACTGTGAATCCAAGGGAGCTGGCGATGGCCGACGAAGCGCGTTCGCGACTGGGCCGGGGTCTTGCAAGTCTGATCGGTGACGTCGGCGGCGAGGCTCAGCATGTCGATCGTCCGCGCGCGCAGCGCAAGGTGCCGATCGAATTCATCAAGGCCAATCCGCGCAACCCGCGCCGCACCTTTTCGGACACCGAGCTGAAGGAGCTCTCGGAGTCCATCAAGCAGCATGGCGTGATCCAGCCGATCGTGGTGCGTCCGGTGAAGGGCGCGCAGGACCGCTTCGAGATCATTGCCGGCGAACGACGCTGGCGCGCCTCGCAGATGGCCGGCCTGCACGAGGTGCCGATCGTCCCGGTCGACATCAGCGACAGCGATGCGCTGGAGTTCGCGATCGTCGAGAACGTGCAGCGCGAGGACCTCAACCCGATGGAAGAGGCGCAGGGCTATCATGCGCTCGCCAACGAGTTCAAACGCAGCCAGGAGGACATCGCCAAGGTAGTCGGCAAGAGCCGCAGTCACGTCGCCAACATGATGCGGCTGACCAAGCTGCCGGCGGAAGTGCAGGCCTTCATCGCGACCGGCGAGCTGACGGCTGGCCACGCCCGCGCGCTGATCGGCGTGCCCGATCCACTCGCCGCCGCCAAGCGCATCGTCGAGGAAGGTCTCAACGTCCGCCAGGCCGAGGCGCTTGCGCATGAAGAGGGCGTGCCGGAGCGCAAGCCGCAGAAGGCGCGCGCCAGCGGGGGCAAGGAGAAGGACCCCGACACGATCGATTTGGAGAAGCGCGTCAGCGACGCGCTCGGCCTCAAGGTCACCGTCAATCACCGCGATCCCGGCGGCTCCGTGCAGATCAACTACCGCAACCTCGATCAGCTCGACGAGGTGATGAAGCGGCTGGCCAAGGGCGCGCTGTAGACCGAATCCTCGGCGTCGTTCCCGCGTTCGAGAACGACAGGGCGTGCGTGGGTGCGCAACTATTTCCACATCGTCATTGCGAGCGCAGCGAAGCAATCCAGAGTCCCTCTGCGGAGAGATTCTGGATTGCTTCGCTCGGCTCGCAATGACGGGTGGAGAGAGCTGCGCTCGCAATGACGTGGAGAGAGCGGGGACCTAGACTAGCCCCGCCGTTTCGCATTCGCGGCGATCGCCATCAGCGCGCGTTGGGCGATGGCGGCGGCGAGGGTGGACTGCTTGCGCGTGTCGAGGGCGGCGGTCGCCAGCTGCTCGATCACAGCGGCGAGCCGCGCCGGGCTGAAGTTGCGCAGCGCGGTTTCGACCGCCGGCTTTCGCGAGAAATGCAGGCGCGGAAAGCCGCCGTCGAGCACGGCGGAGGCAGGCGTGCCGTCGGCAATCGCCAGCGCGGATTTGTGCAGCCACGCGGCCTGGCGTTGCGCGGCCGAGATGATCACGCCGGGATAGGTCCCGGCGATCATCGCCTTTGCAAACTCGGTCTCGACGATGTCGGGCCGACCGGCAAAGGCGCCGTCGACGATCGGATCGAGCTTCAGCTCCGAGGCATCGGCGACCACGGCCATGACGTCGTCCAGCGTGACCTCGCCCTTGCCGTGGGCGTAGAGCGTCAGCTTGCGCAGCTCGTTACGCGAGGCCTGACGGTCGCCGCCGAGGAACGACATCAGCGCCGCGCGGGCGTCCGGCGCGATGCGCAAATTCGCGATCCGCAGCTCGTCGTCCATCAGCTTGGCAAGATCGCGCTCGGTGTCGGGATAACAGCCGATCGCCACGGCGGTCTTGGCTTTCTCGCAGGCCTTGCGCAGCGGCGATTCCGGGCGGAGCTCGCCGGCCTCGATCACGATGCGGCAATCCCTCACGTTCATCTCGGTCAGGGTTTCGATGCCGGAGGCAAAGCTGCGCGAGCCGGCGCGAACGCGGATGGCGCGTCGGCCGCCGAACAGCGGCACCGTCATGGCTTCGTCGACGAGGCGCGAAGGCTCGGCGGAGAGCTCGTCGCCGTCGAGCTTGACCAGCGAGAACGGATCGTTGGGATCGTCGACGCCGGACGCGATCAGCGCGTCGGCGCGCTCGCGCACGAGGCCGGCATCGGGACCGTAGAGCAGGATGATCGGACGGCCCGCATCGGGGCGGGCAAGGAAGGCGTCGATCTCTTTTCCGCGCAGTGCGACCATATTGTCCGATACTCGTCATTCCGCAATGCCTCGTCAGAGGCGAACCCGGAATGACGGAAGGGTACTACGTCCCCGCGGTGAAGTACGAGGCGAGCCGGGTGGTGATGTTCTCGGCGATCTCGTTGGCGGCGCGATCCTCGGCATCGCGCACCGCGCGGGTGCGCGAGAAGCGCTGATAGGACCCCGGCATGTCATAGGACACGCGCGAGAAGGTCGAGCCGGTCATCACCGACCGGCCGGTCGCGACCTCGACCAGATTGTACTGGGCGTCGATGCCAAGATTTTCGCTGGTCGGCAGTCCCGTCGCGGAGCTGACGATCAGGGAGGAGCGGTTGGTGGTGAAGCGGATATCGAGCCGGTGGGTCGGCGGCATGCCCGTCGCGGTGCCGTAAAGCTTGAAGGCCAGCGCATTGCGGATTTCGACGCCGACGCGGGCCTCGCGGGAGGCATTGGGCTTGTTGATCGGGGGCAGCTCGACCCCCATCAGCTTCTCGCGCAGGCCCGGGGTGCCGTCGCTGCGCTCCGCATACATCGGCTGGAAGCAGCCGGCCGTCAGCGCCGCCAGTGCGGCGACTGCCAGCAAGCGGGCTGCGATACGGGTCCTAGCCGACAACATTCACGATCCTCTTGGGGACGATGATCACCTTGCGGACGGGCTTGCCGTCCAGGGCCAGCTTTACCGCATCGAGGGCCAAAACGGCAGCCTCGATTTCCGGATTTTGGGCCGCTGTTGCAACTGTGACCTCACCTCGCTTCTTGCCGTTGACCTGCACCACCAGGGTCACGCTGTCTTCAACCAGCAAATCGCGTTCGATTTGCGGCCAATCGGCCTCCGAAACCAGCCCCTTTCGGCCAAGACCATTCTCAAAAAGCACCTGCCAGCACTCCTCGGCGAGGTGCGGCATCATCGGCGAGAACAGCTGGACCAGGATCTGGCTGGCCTCCTGGATCGCCCAAGCCAAATCTGGAGCGAGATCCGGGGCAGGTTGGCCGGGGCGCTGGAGCACCTCCGAGAAGGCATTGGTGAATTCGCGGATATGGGCCAGGCAAACGTTGAAGTGCAGCCGCTCGATGCCGGCGGTGACCTTGTCCAGCGCGCCGTGGGCGGCCTTGCGCAACGCCGTGGCGTCCGGGCCGAAGCTGGCCGGCCGGGCCGCCGGCGCAGCCTTGCCGAGGGTGGCGGCATCGTTCACCAGCCGCCACAACCGCTGCACGAAGCGCGAGGCACCCTGGACGCGCTCGTCGCTCCAGATCACGTCGCGGTCGGGCGGGGAGTCCGACAGCATGAACCAGCGGGCCACGTCGGCGCCATAGGTCTCGATGATGTCGTCGGGGTCGACTGTGTTCTTCTTCGACTTGGACATCTTCTCGATCGGGCCGATCGCGATGTCTTCGCCCGTCGTCAGCAGCGTGGCGCGGCGTCCGTTGCCGCCGACCTCGACCTTCACCTCGGCCGGCTGCACATAGCTGCCGTCGGCCTTCTGGTAGGTCTCGTGCACCACCATGCCTTGCGTGAACATGCCGGCGAACGGCTCGTCCAGCGCGATATGCCCAGTCGCTTTCATCGCGCGGGTGAAGAAGCGGCTGTAGAGCAGATGCAGGATCGCGTGCTCGACGCCGCCGATATATTGGTCGACCGGCAGCATCCCGTTGGCGACTGCAGGCGTAGTCGGCGAAGCCTCGTTCCAGGGATCGGTGAAGCGCGCAAAGTACCAGGACGAGTCCACGAACGTGTCCATGGTGTCAGTTTCGCGTTGAGCCTTGCCGCCGCATTGCGGGCAGGTGACGTGCTTCCAGGTCGGATGATGATCGAGCGCGTTGCCCGGCTTGTCGAAGGTCGCATCGTCCGGCAGCTTCACGGGCAGATCGGCATCCGGCACCGGCACCACGTCGCATTTCGGACAGTGAATGACGGGGATCGGGCAGCCCCAATAGCGCTGGCGCGAAATGCCCCAGTCGCGCAGACGGAAATTCACCTGGCGCTCGCCGACCGGCGCATTGCCGCGCAGCTCCGTCTCGAGCCGCTTCGCCACCTCTTCCTTCGCCTGCTCGATGGTCATGCCGTCGAGGAAGCGCGAATTGATCATGCGGCCGTCGCCGTCATAGGCGGTATCAGTGATGACGAAGCTCTTCGGGTCCTGGCCTTCCGGGCATACGACGGGCGTGTTGCCGAGAGCGTACTTGTTGACGAAGTCGAGGTCGCGCTGATCGTGCGCCGGGCAGCCGAAGATGGCGCCGGTGCCGTATTCCATCAGCACGAAATTGGCGACATAGACCGGCAGCTTCCAGGTGGGATCGAACGGATGCACCGCGCGGATGCCGGTGTCGAAACCCTGCTTCTCCGCGGTGTCGATGATCTCCTGCGCGGTGCCGATTTTCTTGATCTCTGCGATGAACTCCGCAAGCTCAGGGTTCTTTGCGGCGGCGGCCTGCGCCAGCGGATGATCCGCCGAGATCGCCATGAACTTGGCGCCGAACAGCGTGTCCGGGCGCGTCGTGAAAATCTTCAGCTCGCTCTCGCCGGCCGGCGTTGTCGCCGCATCCAGCGCGAAGCGGATCAACAGGCCTTCCGAACGACCGATCCAGTTGCGCTGCATCAGCCGCACCTTGTCGGGCCAGCGGTCCAGCCCGTCGAGCGCCGACAGTAGCTCCTGCGAGTACTTCGTGATCTTGAAGACCCACTGGTTCATCTCGCGCTGCTCGACGACGGCGCCCGAACGCCAGCCGCGGCCGTCGATCACCTGCTCGTTGGCGAGCACGGTCATGTCGACGGGGTCCCAGTTCACCTTGCGCTTCTCGCGCTCGGCAAGCCCTGCGCGCAGAAAGTCCAGAAACATCTTCTGCTGGTGCTTGTAGTAGGAGGGGTCGCAGGTCGCGATCTCCCTGGACCAGTCCAGCGACAGCCCGATCGAGCGGAGCTGCTTCTTCATCGCGGCGATGT
The DNA here is from genome assembly GCF_028128975.1 of Bradyrhizobium sp. CCBAU 45321. Classification (NCBI taxonomy): domain Bacteria; kingdom Pseudomonadati; phylum Pseudomonadota; class Alphaproteobacteria; order Hyphomicrobiales; family Nitrobacteraceae; genus Bradyrhizobium; species Bradyrhizobium sp. CCBAU 45321. Next base: position 98,216 of record NZ_LFKZ01000126.1, on the reverse strand, counting down.
TGTCGTAGGTCCAGGCCTTCGGCGCGACCTTGCGCTCGATCGCGGCGTTCTCGGCCGGCAGGCCGAAGGCGTCCCAGCCCATCGGATGCAGCACGTTGAACCCCTTGGCGCGCATGAAGCGGGCCAGCACGTCGCCGAGCGTGTAATTCCGGACATGGCCGATATGGATGCGCCCGGACGGGTAGGGGAACATCTCGAGCACGTAATATTTTGGCCGCGGATCGTCGTTCTTGGAGACGAAGATCGCCTGCTCGTCCCAGAGGCGTTGCCAACGCGGTTCGGCGTCGCGGGCGTTATAGCGTTCGGAGGTCATGGAATCGTTGGGTTTTCGTGGTTCGGCCGTCTCAAGACGGCGGACTAGGCCATAGAAGCCCTTAAGGGGTCAATGGGTTGCCGCGTTTTGGGAACCGACCCCCTCCGCATAACTACGAGGGTCCGTGTTGGGGTGTGATTAAGGCGTCGATGCCAAGTTGCGATCCGACAAGGTCGCATTACCGCACATGGATTCCAGCTTCGACGATCCCGATTACGACTATGCCGCGTCCGTCGCAGGGCGGGCGATGCGGAGCATGGCCGAACAGCGGATTGCACCGACCCCTGCCAACTTTGCCGTCTGGTTCCAGTATTTCGCGGGCAGCCATGACGATCTGCGCAACGCGATCGATCTCCTGATCGACCACAATCGTCCCTTCGACCCCCAAACCAATCAGGATCTGTTCGAGACCTACATCGCGCCCCAGGTGAGTGCCGTCGTGGTCGACACGTCCGAGCGGCTGCAGGCGCTGATGGGGACGGCGAAGGAGTTTCTGGCGATGGCGATCGCCGACAATCATTCGCAGATGCAGGTCATCAGCCAGGTGGCCGACCAGGGCAAGGCCGGCGTCGATCCAAAGCTGCTGGTTGCCCAGCTCATGAACGAGCTGGCGCGGGCGGCCACGCGGGCGACGCGGCTGGAGGCAGGCTTTGCGGAAAAGACCCGCGAGCTCGACGTGATTCGCGATTCGCTGTCGCGGTCCGAGCAGCGCGCCCGGACCGACACGCTGACCGGGCTGGCGAACCGGCGGGCCCTCGACGAATTCCTGCGCAAGGCGCAGACGACCGCGGAATGGGGCGAGCCGCTCAGCGTGCTGATGCTCGACATCGACCACTTCAAGTCCTTCAACGACAATTTCGGCCACGGTGTCGGCGATCAGGTGCTGCGCCTGATGGCCAAGGTCCTGCGCGAGAAGGTTCGCGCGCAAGATCTGCCGGCCCGCTATGGCGGCGAGGAGCTGATCGCGGTGCTGCCGGACGCCGATCTAGCCGCTTGCGCCGAGATCGCCGAACGGATCAGGCGCGCGATCGCAGATTGCACGATCACGCGTCGTTCGACCGGCGAGACCCTGCCCGGCATCAGCGTGTCCATCGGCGTGGCGCAATACCGGACCGGCGAGGCGATCACGGATCTGATCGAACGCTGCGACCGCGCGCTCTATCTCGCCAAGGGCGGCGGCCGCAATCGTGTGGTGACGGAGATCGAGCTCGAGCGGGCCGGGGCTGCGGGGTAGCGGTCGACCGCGATATGCTCCCTCTCTCCGCAAGCGGGGCGAGGTGAAGAACCAGCGCTTTAGGCGCTCGCCACCATCATCATCTCGGCCGTGCCGGTCGCGATCGCCTGCACGCCGTGCTCGACGACATTGTTGCGGCCACGATGCTTGGCAGCGTAGAGCGCGGCGTCGGCGGCTTCGATCAGGTCGCCGGGACGCAAGGATTCGCTCGGCTTGGTCGCGGCGACGCCGATCGAGACCGTGACGATCATGTGGTTCGAGGTGATGTGAGGCAGGCAGAGCCTCAGCACGGCCGAACGCACCTGCTCGCCGATCGCGACGGCGCGCGTCACGTCGGTGTTCGGCAGCAGCAGGCAGAACTCCTCGCCGCCGTAGCGGGCCGCGAAGCCCATCGTGTCGGCGGCGATGCCGGACAGCGATTCGCCGAGCCGCGTCAGGCAGGAATCGCCTTCGAGATGGCCGTAGGTGTCGTTGAAGAGCTTGAAATGGTCGACGTCGATCATCAGAAGCGCCAGCTCGCTGCCATATTGCTGCGCGCGCATCCATTCGAAATCCAGCCGGCTCTGGAAGCCGCGGCGGTTGGCGAGACCGGACAGCATGTCGATCGACGCCATCACCGTCAGGCGGTCGTTGCTTGCGATCAGCTCGCGCTCGCGCTGGCTCAGCTGCGCGGCCATCGCGTTGAACGCGCGGGCCAGCGGCACGAACTCGGCGGGCAGGCGATTGCGCGCGGCGCGCGCCGACAGGTCTCCCTCGCCGAGCCGCTTGGCCATGTCGGCGAGCATCTCGATCGGCTTGATCACGAGCTTTTCGGCGGCGATCAGCGCGCCGAGCAGGACGAACATGAGCACGAAGGCGAGCTGCAGATAGGCGGTGCGGATGTCGCGGCTGACCGCTGCGGACACCTTGTCTTCGTCGATGCTGGCGATCAGGCGGGCATTGGTGCCGGCGATGCGGATATAGCTGACCGCGCGGCGGGAGCCGTCGGCGGCGAGAAAGGACAGCGAACCCTCATCCTGATCAGAGCGCAGCGCCTTGTCGGCGATCGCGGACATCAGCGGCATGTTGTCGAGCGGACGGCCGACCGCGCTGTGCTGATCGGCCGGGGCCGCCAGCACGGTGCCCGCGCTGTCGACCAGCACCGCAGTGATGCCGGCGCGACCGCCCAGATTGTTCATGACCTTCGACATCCAGTCGAGATTGACGGTGGCGAGCACGACGGCATCAGCCACGCCGCTGAAGGCGGAGACCGGATAGACCGCCATCACCGTTGGCGACGGTACCGGTCGCGACATGATGAAGTCGCTCAGCACGAAGCGGCCGGTTTCCTGGGCCTGCTGGAAGTACGGTCGGTCACTGAGATCGAGGCCAACATACATGTTGTTGGTGGCGCATTGGATGCGGCCGTCCTGGCCGGCGATCAGAAGCGTGCGGATCCAGGGCAGGCTCGACGGCAGGCTCGCGCGTAGCACGTCGCAGCTCTTGCTGATGCCGCCGGCGGAGGCGCGGATGAAGGCCTCCGATTTCAGAATGGTCTCGACCGACGAGATCACCTGGCGCTGCGCATCGGCGCTGTGCCTCGCCACCGTGGTGAATTCAGCCGCGGCCTGCGCAACTTGCCGCGCGCGCGTGTCTTCGAGGGAACGGATGCGCTCGATCATCAAGGGCGTCACGAGAATCACCGCGAGCAACGCAAGCCGCGCCCGGATACCGAGAACCTGCTTGAGTTTCGCGCGCTTGCGGTTGAGACTGACGCTTGCCATTTTCGCTACCCACCCCGCGGGCTAAGGTAAAGCGAAGGGTTCAAAAACTGTTTCTTGAACTCGGTAAAATTGGACCTAACTCGGGTTCGGGTCACAACCAAGAGACGTCATGACGGAAGCCAACGTCGCGCCGGTAACCGGCGATTCACCAACCGCGCTCGCCGCGGTCGAAGCCGAAATTGCACGCGCCTGCAGGGACGCGCAGCGTGAGCGCGCCTCGGTCACGCTGATCGCCGTATCCAAGACGTTCGCGGCGGATGCAATTACCCCGGTAATCGCCGCCGGACAGCGCGTATTTGGCGAAAACCGGGTGCAGGAGGCCAAAGCCAAGTGGCCGGCGTTAACGTCTGCTCACCCCGATATTGCGCTGCATCTGATCGGGCCGCTGCAATCCAACAAGGCGAAAGAGGCGGTCGCGCTGTTCGACGCCATCCATTCGGTCGACCGTCCGAGCATTTGCCAAGCGTTAGCCAAGGAAATCGAATCCCAGAACAAGCACCCGCAGCTGTTCGTTCAGATCAATACCGGCGAGGAACCGCAGAAGGCCGGAATTGCTCCCGGCGAGGCCGATGCCTTCATTGCGAGCTGCCGCGACACCTACGGGCTGACGATCTCCGGATTGATGTGCATCCCGCCGGTCGACGAGCCGCCCGCCGCACACTTTGCGCTCACCGCCAAGATCGCCGCGCGCAATGGCTTGACGAATCTTTCGATGGGCATGAGCGCCGATTTCGCGACCGCCATCATGCTGGGCGCCACCCATGTGCGCGTCGGCAGCGCGATCTTCGGGCGTCGCTAGCCGTTGGCGAGGATCTGTCGTGTCCCGGACAAGCCGCAACGCCAAAGCGGGACCCAGAGCAATGCCTTCATGTGCCGCGAATGGGCCCCGGCTCTGCAGCGCACCCTTAAGGAGCGCTGCGCTGCGTCCGGGGCACGAGCAGCAAAATGCTGCCCCTCGACCTGGAGCGGGACAGATCGCAATGACGGCGCCTCTCAACCGATGATGATCTTTGTGCGCGGGCCCAGGCGCCGCAGCAATTGCAGCATCGCGGATTTCGTCATGGAGACGCAGCCGGCGGTCGGGCCGAAATTGTCGCGGGCAAGGTGCAGGAACACCGCACTGCCGCGGCCGGCGATGCGGGGCCGGGTGTTGTGGTCGATCTCGATGATGAAGTCGTAGAGATGGTCGGCGCGCTGGAGCCGGTCGCCGCCCTGCCCCTCGCCGAGCCGGATGCTCTGGTTGTAACGGCGGTCCCGCGGATCCTCGCACCAGGCGTCCACGCCGGTGATCACCCGGGCCGGCAGGAACGTCCGGGGACGGCTGTGCCGGTCGCCCCGCCACCATAATTGCCTGGGCCGGAAGCTGCCTCTGGGGGTGCCGCCATCGCCCTCGCGCTTGTTGGCGAGAATGCCGCCTCGCCCCAGCGCAACCGGAATGGTCAGCGCTCCCGCCGTCAGCCAGCCCCGGCGCGGATTGCCGGCAGCAGGCTTAACGCGGATCGCCGAGAGCGGCCCGGGGCCTCGATTCCTGATGTAACCGATTGAAGCTGCTTTATTTTTCATGCGAACGTGCAATGTCGAATTCATTACAGGACATTCATCCAAACGTCCTGCTATCTTGGGTTAGAGTGCTTCCGGCTTGTGAATCGGTAACAGCCCACTACTTCAACACGAACAACAATAACAATAATGACGAACGACCTTAAACTTCCCCTCGCGGCTGGGTGCGGCATGGATGTGCTGCCGAGCCGGACCCCAAAAGGATGACCCCCCATGGCCAATGCCCGCAAGATCCTGATCGTGGATGACGATACCGATCTGCGCGACACGTTGGTGGAGCAATTATCGCTACACGAAGAATTCGAAGCCTCTGCGGTCGATACCGGCGCCAAGGGCGCCAGCGCCGCGAAGGCCAATTCCCCCGATCTGGTCCTGATGGATGTCGGCCTGCCCGACACCGACGGCCGCGAGGTTGTCCGCTCGCTGCGAAAGGGCGGCTTCAAGGCCCCGATCATCATGCTGACGGGGCACGACACCGATTCCGATACGATCCTGGGCCTGGAATCCGGCGCCAACGACTATGTGGCAAAGCCCTTCCGTTTCGCCGTGCTGCTGGCGCGCATCCGCGCCCAGCTCCGTCAGCATGAAGCCAGCGAGGACGCGGTGTTCTCGGTCGGACCCTACTCCTTCCGCCCCGGCTCGAAGATGCTGACCGCGGCCAATGCCCGCAAGGTCCGCCTCACCGAGAAGGAAACCGCGATTCTCCGCTTCCTCTACCGGGCCGGCCAGATGCCGGTGTCGCGCGAGACCCTGCTCCAGGAGGTCTGGGGCTACAATTCCGGCGTCACCACACACACGCTGGAAACCCACATCTACCGCCTCCGCCAGAAGATCGAGAAGGACGCCGCCAACCCGGAGATCCTGGTAACGGAAGCCGGTGGCTACAAGCTGGTGCCGTGATACGCTTCGATGGCGTGCGAATCGTTTTAGATCGCACGCCTTCGAGCCTCGGACCTGAATGTCAATCGACGATGATGTAGCGCTTCTCGAGCGTGTCCCGACACTGCGCCTGTTGGGAGACGCCTCGTTGCGCATGCTGGCGATCGGCTCCGAGCAGCGTGACTTCGTCCGCGGCGACGTCCTGTTCAATCTCGGGGACGACGCCGACGCCGGCTTCGTGGTCCAGCGCGGCGCCTTCCGGGTCGAGGACGGCGCGGGCGCCGAAATGATCGCCGGCCCTGGCGCGCTGATCGGCGAGCTCGCGCTGGTGGTGCCGATGAAGCGGCCGTCGAGTGCGATGGCGCTGGAGCATTCCTCCGTCATCCGCGTCGCACGCAGCCTGTTCCAGCGCGTGCTCGAAAGCGATCCCGCTGCGGCGGTGCGCCTGCGCGACGAATTCGCGGTCCGCTCCAGCCAGATCGCCAGCGATATTTTGATGGCCGGTGCGAAGCTGACGAGCTGAGCCCTCGTCATTCCGGGGCGCGACGAAGTCGCGAACCCGGAATCCATTGAGCGGCAGAGTCAGTTGATGAATGGATTCCGGGCTCGCGCCAAGTGGCGCGCCCCGGAATGACCCACCGCGGCTCACACCTCCAGCGTCACCGTGACGGGCACGTGGTCCGACGGCCGCTCCCAGCTGCGCGCATCGCGCAGAATCTTGAAATCGCTGACTGCATCCTTCAGCGCGCGCGAGACCCAGATGTGGTCGAGCCGGCGGCCGCGATCGCCGACGGTCCAGTCGGCGGAGCGGTAGCTCCACCACGTATAGACCTTCTCCGACATCGGAATGCGATCGCGCGCGACGTCGACCCATTCGCCGGCTTCGAGCGCCGCCTTCAGCTTCTCGGTTTCGATCGGCGTGTGCGAGACCACTTTCAGCAGCTGCTTGTGCGACCACACGTCGTTCTCGTGCGGGGCGACGTTGAGATCGCCGACCAGGATGTGGCGATCCTCGTCACGCGGATGCAGCGGCTCGCAGGCCGTCATCTCGTCGAGGAAGCGGAGCTTGTGGTCGAATTTCTCGTTCAGTGCGGGATCGGGAATGTCGCCGCCCGCGGGTACGTAGAAATTATGCAGCACCAGCGGTTTTGCGATGCCCGCTTTTTCACCGAACGACACCGAGATGTGGCGCGAATCCACCTTGTCGCAGAAGGTGCGGATGTCCTTCGATTCGAACGGGATCTTCGAGACGATGGCGACCCCGTGATAGCCCTTCTGCCCGTTCAGTGCGACGTGCTCGTAGCCGAGCCGCTTGAAGCGCTTAAGCGGAAAGGCATCGTCGATGCACTTGGTCTCCTGCAGACACAGCACCTCCGGCCGCGCGCTCTTGAGAAACTTCGCGACCAGGTCGATGCGCAGCCGCACCGAATTAATGTTCCAGGTTGTCAGGGAAAGACGCATGGGAAATGCGTCTTAGCATGGATTGACGCGGGGAAAATGCTTGTCCACAGCGAGCTCTCGTAGGGTGGGCAAAGCGAAGCGTGCCCACCGTGATGGCCGTGAGGAGAGGTGGTGGGCACGGCGCAAGAGCGCCTTTGCCCACCCTACGGCAGCGGAGCGCTCAACCCCGCGATGGCGTGTTGTAATTGGTGAAATCGATCTTGAACATGTTGGGGTCGAGCTTCTTGCTCGAGTCCAGATTGTACACCGCGATCGTCGTGTCGTAGCCCTGCGGATCGGTGACGGTCCACTGCTTGAGCTGGCCGTCCTTGGCGCCGAACATCAGCAGCAGGCGGCTGGTGCCGACCAGGGCCTGCTTCTCCTCGATGGTGACGCTGACGAAGACGTCGTCGGCCGAGACGCCAACGACATTGGTGTCCTTCATCAGGTCGATGCGGTCGGACAGGAGAAAGCGCAGCGGCGTCTGCGACAGCGGGTAGACGTCCTGAGTCGCGAGCTTGCGGTCGCGCACAACGAGCGAGGAGCCGTCGGCGACGATGTCGATCGGGCTCGGCGCGTCATATTCGAAGCGTACCTTGCCGGGTTTCTGGATGTAGAAATCGCCCTGCGTCTTGCTGCCGTCGGGACCGACCTGGACGAAATTCCCGACCAACGTCTGCAGCGACGACAGATAGGCACTGACCTTGGCCGCCTGCGCTTTCTGGTTGGCGTCGAAGGTCTGGAAGATGCTGCTCGGAACGTTGCGCCGCGGATCCGGGATCACCGGATTGGGCGGCGCCTGCGTCGCGCCGGTGACGGCCGGTCCGCCGGCGGATGCGCCGCCGTCACGCCCCTTCGGCGCGGGTTTCGGCACCGGCACGGTCTGAGCGAACGACGCAGCGGTCACTATCGCGGCGGTGACGAGAAGCACGCCGGCCACGCGCGCGCTTCGCGCGGCGATGGTGGCAGCGAATCGAATGTCCGGATGTCTGATCAACGCGTCGTCCTGTGTGGCTGGGCGCCCTTTTACCGTGATTTCGGGCAAAAGCAGATATCGAATTTGCGTGAAATGTTGCTCAGAGGCTCCTCGCCTCACATATGGCTGTCTTCTTCCTCGACCAGAATCTCGCGCTTGCCGGCATGGTTGGCGGGGCCGACGATGCCCTCCAGTTCCATGCGCTCCATCAGCGATGCGGCGCGGTTGTAGCCGATTTGCAGACGGCGCTGGATGTAGCTGGTCGAGGCCTTGCGATCGCGTTTGACGATCGCAACCGCCTGCTGGAAGAGATCGCCGCCGCCATCGCCGCCCATGCCGGTGGCGTCGAACACGGCACCGTCCTCGTCCTCGGTCGGCTCTTCGGCGGTGACGGCTTCGAGATATTCCGGCTGTCCCTGCGTCTTGAGGTGACGCACCACCTTCTCGACTTCCTCGTCGGAGGCGAACGGTCCGTGCACGCGGCTGATACGGCCGCCGCCCGCCATGTAGAGCATGTCGCCCTGGCCGAGCAGCTGTTCGGCGCCCATCTCGCCCAGAATGGTGCGGCTGTCGATCTTGGAGGTGACCTGGAAGGCGATGCGGGTCGGGAAGTTCGCCTTGATGGTGCCGGTGATGACGTCGACCGACGGACGCTGCGTCGCCAGGATCACGTGCAGGCCGGCGGCGCGCGCCATCTGCGCCAGACGCTGCACCGCGCCTTCGATGTCCTTGCCGGCGACCATCATCAGGTCGGCCATTTCGTCGACGATGATGACGATGTAGGGCAGCGGATCGAGCGAGAGCTTCTCTTCCTCGTAGATCGCCTTGCCGGTTTCCTTGTCGAAGCCGGTATGCACCGTGCGCGTCGGCTCCTCGCCCTTGGCCTTCAATTCGAGCAGGCGCGTGTTGTAACCGTCGATGTTGCGCACACCGAGCTTGGCCATGTTCTTGTAGCGCTCTTCCATCTCGCGCACGGCCCATTTCAGCGCGACCACCGCCTTCTTCGGGTCGGTCACGACAGGCGTGAGCAGATGGGGAATGCCGTCATAGACGGAGAGCTCGAGCATCTTCGGATCGACCATGATCAGGCGGCACTGGTCCGGCCGCAGCCGGTAGACCAGGCTGAGGATCATGGTGTTGATCGCGACCGACTTGCCCGAGCCGGTGGTACCGGCGATCAGCATGTGCGGGGTGCGGGCGAGGTCGATGATGACGGGGTCGCCGCCGATGGTCTTGCCGAGGCAGAGCGGTAGCTTCGCCACCGTGTCGGTCGCCTCCTTCGCCACCAGCAATTCGCGCAAATAGACTTTCTCGCGATGCGCGTTCGGCAGCTCGATGCCGATCGCGTTGCGGCCGGGCACGACGGCGACGCGCGCCGACAGCGCGCTCATCGAGCGGGCGATATCGTCGGCAAGGCCGATCACGCGCGAGGACTTGATGCCGGGCGCCGGCTCCAGCTCGTAGAGCGTAACGACGGGACCGGGATTGGCCTTCACGATCTCGCCGCGCACGCCGAAATCCTGCAGCACGCCTTCGAGCGAACGGGAATTGTTCTCCAGCTCGGCCTTGCTGAGCGGCTGGCGATCGCCGGCCTTCGGTGCGGCCAGCATGGAGACGGACGGGAGGTCGAACTTGTCCGAGGATTTCTTGGAAGCGGGCTTCGGCGCGGCTTTCTTCTTCGGGGCGCGCGCGGCGGGCTCCTCCTCTTCCTCCTCCTCGTCCTCCAATTCGTCTTCGTGCTCGTCCTCGTAGTCCTCGTCTTGAGACTGCGGCGAGATCGACGGCGCCGAGCGGCCGCCGCCGAGATTCGGCTCCTGCCGGCTGAACTGGGCGGCCTTGGTCTTCGGTCCGCTCGAGACCAGCGAGCGGTAGGCGGCACCACACAGCCAGATCAGCCGCGCCTTGGTGCTCATCAATGCATGGAACAGCCAGCCCAGCGAGACCGAACCCCGATCGCTCTCCTCGTCTTCGTCGAGCGGCTTGTCGTCATCGGCGACCTCAGCGGTCTCGTCGTCCTGCTCACGCGCGCCGAGGCCGCAGGCGATCAGGAAGGTCGCGGTCATCGCGGCGAACAGGATCGTGCCCAGCACGATGCGATAGATCGTACCGGCCGGCCCGAAGATCACCGCGGGGGCGCGCACCAGCGCATCGCCGACCACGCCGCCGAGGCCGGTCGGCAGCGGCCAGGCCCCGCCATGCTGAAAGCAACTGACGAAGCCTGCCGCGATCACCGTGCAGAGAATCCAGGAGCCGAGCCGCAGCGCCTCGCGGTCGAACGGCCGATGCGTCATCATGCGCCAGCCCCAGACCGCAACGGTCAGGACCAGCATGATCGCGCCGAGCCCCAGGATCTGCATGGCGAGATCGGCGCCGATCGCGCCGGCATAGCCGAGGATGTTGCGGATCGGCCGCGACGTCGCGTGGCTGAGGCTGGGGTCCTGCACCGACCACGTCATCAGCGCCGTCGCGGCGACGCCCGCCAGCGCGATCAGGCCGAGGCCGGCGAGCTCGCGCATGCGCCGCGCCAGCCCCTCGCGGATCGAGGGCGGCAGATGGCCGACCAGAGGAATGACGCGTTCGATTGCCGACATGCTCACGGGCCCCGCCTAACCCAGAGTCTCGACCAGCCGGTGCAGCGCCTGCGCCGTGGTCTCGCCGTCCTGCACCAGCGCGAGGCGGATATAGCCTGCGCCGGGATTGAATCCGTCAGGCTGCTGTCGCGCTAGGAAGCTGCCGGGCACCACGCGCACGCCGGCTTCCCTGAACAGCTTGAGCGTCACCGACACGTCGTCGCCGATCTCGGAGGTGTTGAGCCAGACGCAGAAGCCGGCATCGGGGCGGCGATAGCCGTAACGATTGCCGATGATCTGGTCGGCGAGGTCGAACTTGATCCGGTACAGCCGCCGATTCTCCTCGACATGCGCCTCGTCGCCATAGGCGACCGTCGCGACATGCTGCAGCGGCACCGGCACCTGGGGCGCTGCGATGTTGCGCAGCTCGAGGAACATGCCGATGAACTTCCTGTCGCCGGCGGCAAAGCCGACGCGCAGGCCCGGCAGGTTGGAGCGCTTCGACAGTGACTGGAACGCGACAACGCGTGTGAAGTCGGGGCCGGCGCATTCCAGCGCGCTGCCGGGTGCCTCGCGGGTGTAGATCTCGGAATAACATTCGTCGCTTAGGATCACGAAGCCGTAGCGGTCGGCGAGCTGCTTCAAGCGTTTGAAATAGCCGGGCCTCGCGACCGAGCCCTGCGGATTGGCGGGCGAAGCCAGGTAGAACGCCACCGTGCGCGCCAGGGTCGCCTCATTGATGGCGTCGAGGTCGGGCAGGAAGCCGTTCTCGACCGTGGTCGGCAGATGGACCGGCTCGCAAGCGGCCGCAAGCGCGCCCGCGCCGTAGACCGGATAGAACGGGTTCGGCATCAGGATCGCGGGCTTGCCCGGACGCGGGCCGACATAGCGCGCGGCCGCGATCGCGGCGAGGAACAGCCCCTCGCGGCTGCCATTGAGGACGAGAATCTCGCTCTCCGGGTCGAGCGGCCGCGGCAGCTTGAACCGCGTCGACAGCCAGGCCCCGGCGGCGTTGCGGAACGGGTCGGTCCCCTTGTTCGCGGGATAACGGCCGAAATCGGCGATGTGCTTGGCCAGCACCGGGCCGACGAAGTCGGGTACGGGATGCTGGGGCTCGCCGACCGCAAGCGAAATCAAGGGCTTGCCCGGCTGATGCGGGGCCAGCAGCTCGTTCAGCCGGACGAAGGGCGAGCGTTCGGAATCGGAGCCATTACCGCCCTGCGGCGCACGGGATGAAGCGGTCAGAGCCATTCGTTGGGCGCCAGTACTCTTGGAACGGCCGGTCGCTACCATAGGCGCCGGCGGGAAGCGGTTCAGTTCACCATAGATAGGGCGAGGTTAAGACGCGATTAACCATCGGCCGCCGCCCGCGTCCAGCGCGGGAAAAATGGGGCGAGATAGGGGCGTGCATGGACGGTCCACCCTCCCCTGGAGGTGCCTGCAGGCGGAGCCATCAAAAGAAAGGGGCTCCAGCTTGCGCTGGAGCCCCTCAACGGTCAGGGCATTGCCGGGTATGTGCCCGAACCGTAGTTGTGGACGCGGTCCCCGAAGCGACCGCGCCCGGGAGGAGACGGTTACATGTTGTAGGCGCGCTCGGTGTGCTCGGTGATGTCGAGGCCTTCACGCTCGCTCTCGACATTGGCGCGGAGGCCAACGATCACATCGACGACCTTGAAGAGGATCGCCGAGCCGATGCCCGACCACACCAGCGTGGTGCAGACGGCCTTGATCTGGGCGAGCATCTGGGTGGCGAAGTCGTAATCGGCGACCTTCGGCGGGATCGCCGAGTAGTCGATGATGCCGGCGCCGCCGAGCGCGGGGTTGACGAGAATGCCGGTGCCGATGGCGCCGACGATGCCGCCGACGCAGTGCACGCCGAACACGTCGAGGGAGTCGTCGTAGCCCAGCGCGTTCTTCACGACGGTGCAGAAGAACAGGCAGACCACGCCGACCACGAGGCCGAGGACGATCGCGCCCATGACGCCGGCAAAGCCGGCCGCAGGCGTGACGGCCACGAGGCCCGCGACGGCGCCGGAGATCACGCCGAGCACCGACGGATGGCCCTTGATGATCCACTCCGCGAACATCCACGACAGCGCAGCGGCCGCGGTGGCGACGAAGGAGTTGGTCATGGCGAGCGCCGCGCCGCCGCTAGCTTCCAGGTTGGAGCCGGCGTTGAAGCCGAACCAGCCGACCCAGAGCAGCGAGGCGCCGATCATCGACATGGTCAGCGAGTGCGGAGCCATTAGTTCCTTGCCGTAACCGACGCGCTTGCCGATCAGCAGAGCGCCGACGAGCCCGGCGATGCCGGCGTTGATGTGCACCACGGTGCCGCCCGCGAAGTCGATCGCGCCCATCTTGAAGATCCAGCCGGCGTCGGCGTTGAGCTCGTCGAGCTTGGCCTGGGCCGCGGTCTTTGCCGCAGCGTCAGTGGCGGCAGCGAGCGCCTTGGCCGCATCCTGGATCAGGTCCGGGCCCTGCCAGTACCAGACCATGTGCGCGATCGGGAAATAGATCAGGGTAACCCAGAGCGGAATGAAGAGCGCGATGGCCGAGAACTTCATGCGCTCGGCGAAGGCGCCGACGATCAGGGCGGGCGTGATCGCCGCGAAGGTCATCTGGAAGCAGACGTAGATGAGTTCGGAGATGTTGGCGTCGACCGAGAAGGTCGCTGCCTTCGTATCGGTGGTGACGCCCATCATGAAGGCCTTGGAGAAGCCGCCGATGAAGTCCGAGCCTCCGGTGAAGGTGAGGCTGTAACCGTACACGGCCCAGATCACGGTGACGACGCAGACGGTGTAGAACACCTGCATCAGGACCGAGAGCATGTTCTTGGAACGGACCAGACCGCCGTAGAACAGCGCGAGGCCGGGGATCGTCATCAACAGCACCAGCACTGTCGATGTCAGCATCCAGGCGTTGTCTCCCTTGTTGACCGTTGGCTCGGCGTAGGCTGCGGTCGCAGCGAACAGGCCGACTGCGAGAGCCGCCAGTCCCGCGCCATAGGGACGCTTGAACGTCATATTGTTTACTCCTGCTTGAATAAGGTTGAGCGCGAAATCAGAGGGCCGCGGCATCGGCCTCGCCGGTGCGGATGCGCACCGCGTGGTCGAGGTTGATGACGAAGATCTTGCCGTCGCCGATCTGTCCGGTTTTCGCGGCGGACGTGATGGCGTCGATGGTCTTGTCGACCTGGTCGGAGGCGACAGCGACCTCGATCTTGATCTTGGGCAGGAAGCTCACGGCATATTCGGCGCCGCGATAGATTTCCGTATGGCCCTTCTGGCGGCCATACCCCTTGACTTCCGTCACCGTGAGACCGTGAACGCCGATGGCGGTCAGGGCGTCACGGACTTCTTCAAGCTTGAATGGCTTGATGATCGCCATAACAATTTTCATGGGTCCTATCCCCGCTTGGGCCCGGTCCGGACGTGGCCGGGCGTTCTCGACTGGTTCGCCACGAGGGAGAAGTTTCACTACGCGGGCACAGCCGGACCCCTAGAATCAAATGCCGTGCCAGATCGGGCGCATTGCCTAACGGACTATGAAAACGGGCGTTTTCGCCTTCGGCGGGTGTTGCAATGCAGTGCGCTATTACGTCGCGCTCAAAAGATGGTCACGCCTGCTCAAAACTGCAGCAGGACAGGCTCCCGACACAATGTTGCTCACGTGTCGGGCAGCCGGACGGTATTTGCGTAGCGACAACGCTTATTGCAGCGCTTCACCGTGCTGCGAAATATCCAGTCCCTCAAGCTCGTGCTCACGGGATACGCGCAATGGCACGAACAGGCCGACCAGCTTGAGCAGGATGAAGCTGATGCCCGCTGACCAAGCGAAGGCGACTGCGACCCCATAGAACTGGATCAGGAGCTGTTGCGGATGGCCCTCCAGCAGACCGGCGGTGCCGCCGATGGCGCTGGTCGCGAACACGCCGGCAAGCAGGGTGCCGGTCAGGCCGCCGATGCCGTGGACGCCGAAGACGTCGAGCGAATCGTCGTAGTTGAAGCGGTGCTTCAGCCAGGTACAGGCCCAATAGCAGAGCGCACCGGCGATGATGCCGATGACGATGCCGTGCCATGGCGCGACGAAGCCCGAGGCAGGCGTGATGGTGCCGAGACCTGCGACCGCGCCGGAGATCATGCCGAGCACCGAGGGCTTGCGCCGCGTCGACCATTCGATCGCGCCCCAGGTCAGCGCGCCGGCGCAGGCGGCCAGATGGGTGGCGATGATCGCCATCACCGCGCGCGAATTGGCCGCGCCCGCCGAGCCGCCGTTGAAGCCGAACCAGCCGACCCACAACAGGCCGGTGCCCATCACCGCGAGCGACAGATCGAACGGCGCGAGATTCTCGGTGCCGTAGCCGTGACGGCGTCCCATCACCTTGGCTGCAACGAGGCCGCCGGTGCCGGCCGACAGATGCACGACGAGACCGCCGGCGAAATCGAGCACGCCCATGCTGGCGAGGAAGCCGCCGCCCCACACCCAATGCGCCAGCGGAATGTAGACGAAGATGAACCAGGCGACCGAGAACAGCAGATAGGCGGAGAACCGCATGCGGTCGGCGACCGAGCCCGCGACCAGCGCCACCGTGATGATGGCAAACGTCATCTGGTACAGCATGAACAGTGATTCCGGGATCGTCTTCGCCGCGGGGTTGACGCTGTCCATGGTCATGCCGGCGAGAAACCAGCGATCGAGCGTGCCGATCCAGGGGCCGTCGCCGACGAAGCACAGCGAGTAGCCGAACGCCACCCAGAGAATGGAGATCAGCGTCACCGCGGCCAGACTCTGCGCCATGGTGGCGAGCACGTTCTTCTTGCGCACCATGCCGGAATAGAACAGCGCAAGCCCCGGGATCGTCATCATCAGCACCAGCGCTGTCGCGACGATCATCCAGGCGGTGTCGGCGGTGCTGATCTCGTTTGCCGCGTGCGCCGGCGCAGCTAGGATGGACACAAATCCGATTGGCGCAGCCATGGCAGCTGCGCGGCGCGACAATCCCGCCATATCGTTCCCCCCGGCATCAATTGGCGTCGCACATCGTGGCGTATTTGCCCGGTGCGATCGAAGCAGTCGTGTCAAAGCGTTTTCGAGCGAAGTGGATACTGGTTCGCGTGAAGAAAACGCGTCAAAACAAAAAGTCAGAGCGCGTCGCTGTCGGTCTCGCCGGTGCGGATGCGCAGCGCGTGGTCGATCGGCGTGACGAAGATCTTGCCGTCGCCGATCTGGCCGGTGCGCGCCGTCGCGGTGATCACGGCGACCGCTTTGTCGGCGACGTCGGAAGCGACCGCGATCTCGATGCGCAGCTTCGGCAGGAAGTTCACGACATATTCGGCGCCGCGATAGATCTCGGTGTGGCCCTTCTGCCGGCCATAGCCTTTCACCTCGGTCACGGTCATGCCGTGCACGCCGATCGCCGTCAGGGCCTGGCGGACCTCATCGAGCTTGAAGGGTTTGATGATCGCGACGACGAGTTTCATGGTCAGGCCTATTCCCCGGGATGCGCCGCGCCGTATGTCCCCGGCGCTGCGTCAATCTGGCATCTTTCCGGGCAAATGGCACAAAAAAGTTGCAGATTGAAGCGGAAAAACGTTTGGCCAAGAGCGGTCATGTGAACGGCCGCCTCTGTACAGGGCAGCTGTTCATCATTCACAATGCATTTTTGGCATGGATGCGGTGAACCCAGGCGTGAACCGAAGCGTCCCGGCCGGTACATACGTAAGTTCGAGGGGGACGTTCCATGGCGAGTTGGTTTTACGCATCCGAGGGCAAGCAGCAGGGGCCCTTTCCGGAAGGGCAATTCCGCGACCTCGTTGCCCAGGGCGTCGTGCGTCCGGACACCTTGGTCTGGACCGAGGGCATGGCCGGCTGGCAGAAGGCCGCCGAAATTCCCGGCCTGATCGGCGGCGGTGCGCCGCCGATGGTCCCGACGGGCGGAAGTGGCTATGGCGGCACCGCCGGCTATGCAAGCGGTGGATCGCTCTCGGTCGATTTCAGCATCCTCGAATTCACCTGGCGCAGCATCGTCCTGCTGATTGGAATGATCTTCGTCATCCCGGCGCCCTGGGCCTTCGTCTGGTACACCAGATGGATCGTCTCCTGCGTGAACGTCCCCGGGCGGCCGAACCTCGGCTTCACCGGCAATGCGATGACGTTGGTGCCGTGGTATTTCGGCTTCATCGTTCTCGCCATCGCGCTTGGCTTCGTCGGCAGTGAGATCCTGAGCAATCTGCTGTTCATCGTGCAGATCGTGCTCTACTGGCTGCTGATCAAATGGATGGTCGCGAACCTCGCCTCCAACGGGCAGCCGCTGGGCCTCAGCTTCACCGGTTCGGTCTGGGCCTATATCGGCTGGAACCTGCTGTTCGCGATCTCCATCATCACCATCATCGGTTGGGCCTGGGTGGCCGCGGCGCAGATGCGCTGGTTCTGCCGCAACATCGAGGGCACGCGGCGCGAGATCGTCTTCAAGGGCAGCGGTCTCGATATCCTCTGGCGCGGCATCGTGGCCGCCATCCTGATGTGCTTCATCATCCCGATCCCGTGGGTGTACCGCTGGATCATGAACTGGTTCGCCTCGCAGACCGAGCTCGCGCCGCGCGGCTCGCTCGGGGCATGATCTGAACGGCTTCAGGCGCTGCTCGTCGCGCTAGAGCATGATCCGGAAAAGTGTGAAGCGGTTTTCCGAAAGATCATGCTCAAACAATAACCTAAAGCGCGATGACGATTCATCCTAATCGCATCGCGCTTTAGAAGCGATCAGGCCTTCCGTTCGCGCACCGAGCCTTCCTGCGCGACGGAGGCGACCAGCGTGCCGTCCGGCTTGAAGATCGAGCCGCGGGTCAGGCCCCGGCCCGATTGCGCGCTCGGCGAATCCTGCGCGTAGAGCAGCCATTCGTCGGCGCGGAACGGGCGATGGAACCACATCGCGTGGTCGAGACTCGCCGGCATCATGCGCTTGTCGAACAGCGTGCGGCCATAGCGCGCCATGATCGCATCGAGCAGCGAGAAGTCCGAGGCGTAAGCGAGCGCGCACATGTGCAGCGCCGGATCGTCGGGCAGCTTGGCGGCGGTCTTGATCCAGACGTGGATGCGGCCGTCGTCGATCTTCTGGCCGAAATAACGGCCGAGCTCGACCGGGCGCAGCTCGATCGGCCGATCGGATTCGTAGTAGCGGCGGATGAAGTCCGGCATCTCCTTGAACATCGGCTGCTTCGCCACCTCCTCCGCCGTGAGCTTTTCCGGCGGCGGCACGTCCGGCATCTTGTCCTGGTGGTCGAACGCAGTCTCCTCCTCGGCGTGGAACGAGACCATGATCGAGAAGATCGCATTGCCGTGCTGGATCGCGGTGACGCGGCGAGTCGAGTAGCTTTTGCCGTCGCGCAGGCGCTCGACCTGATAGATGATCGGGATCTGCGGATCGCCCGGCAGGATGAAATAGCAATGCAGCGAATGCGGCAGCCGGCCCTCCACGGTGCGGCAGGCCGCGACCATCGCCTGCCCGATCACCTGGCCGCCGAACACCCGCTGCCAGCTCGTCTTCGGGCTGTTGCCGCGGAACAGGTTCACCTCGAGCTGCTCGAGGTCGAGGATCCCGATGAGGTCGATCAGTCCTTTGGACATGATGGTGCTTTCCAGTGATGCCTCATTCCGGGGCGCACGCGGTGCGAACCCGAAATCTCGAGCTGATAAACCTCCGGATTCCGGTACGCGCGTTACGCGCCCCGGAATGACGGAACGAAGGGCTAGCGGTCCTCGTTTCACCGCACTGTTTCGCCCAGCTCAAGTCTGCTAGCAAGACCGAGAATTGTCCGGGAAGCTTTGGTATGTCGGTACAGGGTAGCATTGTCATCGGTGGCGGCGCGTTTGCCGGCCTTGCGCTGGCCTTGGCGCTACGCCAGGGGCTCGGGCCCGAGATCCCAATCGTCGTCGCCGATCCCGCGCTCGGCACGCGGCCGAGCCGCGACCCCCGCGCCACCGCGATCGTCGCCGCCTGCCGCCGCCTGTTCGAGACGATCGGCGCCTGGGACGACGTCCGGGATGAGGCCCAGCCGATCCTCGACATGGTCGTCACCGATTCCAAACTCGAGGACGCCACCCGCCCGGTGTTCCTGAACTTCGCCGGCGATGTCGCGCCGGGCGAGCCGTTCGCCCACATGGTCGAGAATCGCCGCCTGATCGACGCGCTGGTGGTGCGCGCCGAGGCCGAGGGCATCGATCTTCGCGCCACCCCGGTCGCGTCCTACGATGCGCGCACTGACGGCATCGACGTGACGCTCGGCGACGGCAGCGTGATCGCGGCGGGCCTCTTGGTCGCCGCCGATGGCGCGCGGTCGAAGCTGCGCGAGCGCGCCGGCATCGTCACCCATGGCTGGGAGTACGACCAGTCCGGCATCGTCGTCACCGTCGGCCACGAGCGCGATCACGAGGGCCGCGCCGAGGAACACTTCCTGCCGGCCGGCCCGTTCGCGATCCTGCCGCTCACCGGCAAACGCTCCTCGCTGGTGTGGACCGAGCGCCGCACTGAGGCCGCGCGCATCATCGCCCTCAGCGACGAGGAATTCCACGCCGAGCTCGAGCAGCGCTTCGGCCTGCATCTCGGCGAGGTCAAGGTGCTCGACAAGCCGCGGGCGTTTCCGCTGTCTTATTTCGTCGCGCGGTCCTTCATCGCCGAGCGCCTCGCGCTGGTCGGCGACGCCGCCCATGTCATCCACCCCATCGCGGGCCAGGGCCTCAACATGGGCCTGAAGGACGTCGCTGCGCTGGCGGAAGTGGTGGTAGATGCCGCGCGGCTCGGCCTGGATATCGGCGGGGCGGACGTGCTCGAACGCTACCAGCGCTGGCGCCGGTTCGACACGATGGCGATGGGCGTCGCCACCAACTCGCTGAACTTCCTGTTCTCCAACCAGTCGACGCTGTTGCGCACGGTGCGCGACATCGGCCTCGGCCTCGTCGACCGCGCCCCGCCGCTGAAGAACCTCTTCATCCGCCAGGCCGCAGGCCTCACCGGCGAGGTGCCGCGGCTGTTGAAGGGCGAGGCGTTGTAAGGGGCGAATGGTGAGTGGCGAATAGCGAGTAGGTCCATTCGCCATTCGCCACTCCCCACTCGCTGTTATCAATCGATCTTGCGCGCCTCTTCCGGCAGCATGATCGGGATGCCGTCGCGAATGGGATAAGCGAGCTTGGCGCTGCGCGAGATCAGCTCCTGCCGCTCAGAATCGAATTCCAGCGGGCCCTTGGTCAGCGGGCAGACCAGGATCTCCAGCAATTTTGGATCGACGCTGGCTTCGGGACGTTCGTTGGGCGCGTTCATGGAAGTCTCCGGCACTTGCCTGCCTTTAGCATAGAAATTCGCGCCCGCCATCGCGCTTTAGGCGGAGACCATCGCCAGGAGCTCGCCGAGCATCGTCCGCGGCCGTGATTGACGGGCGAGCCCACGCATCCGCGGCCATCTCCAGAGCGTAATCCGCAAACGCGCGCAGCGGGCTTCCGGCGCGACCGGCGCGCGGAACGTGTTAGCCCGAAAGATCAAATTTTCCGGACGGTGTTGACGTGGCGCTAAGCATGCGATCAGGCGCGGCACAAAATTAACGCGAAGGGCGATTAGCCGGTCCAGCATCGACAATATCAACAATATCGACGATGGGGCGAGACTGAATGTTCCGCGTTTTCTCCTGTCTTACGGCCGAGCACGATTGGCGGCTCGTCGTGCTCGCTGCTCTGGTCTGCTTCGTTGCCAGCATCGTCGCGGTCAGCATCTTCCACCGCGCGATCGCAACGCGCGGGAGAACCCGGTGGATCTGGATCGCCATTGCCGGCGCGGCCATCGGATACGGGATCTGGGCTACGCATTTCGTCGCGATGCTCGCCTACGAGCCCGGGGTCTCCACGGGCTACGGCATCGTGTTAACGGCGTCCTCTCTCGCGGCGGCAATGCTGCTGACCTCGGTCGGCTTCGGCGTCGCGGTCGTCACGTCCGGCCGCTGGCGCGCGGCGGCTGGCGGCGTCATCATCGGCGGCGGCATTGCCAGCATGCACTATCTCGGAATGTGGGCGCTCGAAGTGCCGGGCCGAGTCTCCTGGTCCGTGGACCTCGTGCTCCTCTCCATCGTTCTGGGCATGTGTTTCGGCTACGCTGCGCTGGCGGCAGCGCTCACCCGTCAGGGTTATAGCGGCACGCTGGCAGCCGCCACCCTGCTGACGCTCGCCATCGTGTCGCATCACTTCACGGCCATGGGCGCCGTGAAGATCACACCGGATCCGGCGCTCGCGACCGATACGCTTTCGCTGTCTCCGGCCTTCCTCGCGCTCGCCATCGCCGGCGTCGCATTGTCCGTGCTGGGCATGAGCCTGATCGGCGTGCTGGCCGATCGTCGTCTGGCGACCAGAACTGCCAGGTTCGAGGAGATCATCAGCCAGCTCTCCATCGCCCGGCAGCAGCTCGAAGGGTCGCAGAACGAGCTCAAGGAGCAGAAGCTGAGGCTGGACACGGCCATCAACCACATGGTCGAAGGCCTTTGCATGTTCGACGCCGAGAAGCGGCTCGTCATCTGCAACGAGCGTTACGCCCGGTTGTACCGGCTGCCCCCGGAATTGCTGCGTGCGGGAACTCCGCACCGCGACATCATCAGACATCGCGTCACGAGCGGCGTACTCGAAGGCGAGGCCAGCGATTTCGCCGCCGAACGGCAGATCGCCAGGCTCGATGCGCTGCCGATCCATGTCGTTTCGAGCCGCATCGATGCGTTTGCCGATGGGCGGCTGATCTGCGTGACGCGGCAGCCGATGGCCGGCGGCGGCTGGGTGGCTACGCATCTGGATGTCACCGAGCAACGCCGGTCCGAAGCGAAGATCACCTACATGGCGGAACACGATGCGCTCACCGAGTTGCCGAACCGCGTGCTGCTCAAGGCGCGTCTGGAGCCCGCTCTTGCCGATACGCGTGGCGGAAACCTACATTTGGCGGTTCTCTTGCTCGATCTCGACCGCTTCAAGGAGGTCAACGACACGCTCGGACATCCGGCGGGCGACCTGCTGCTGCGCTCGGTCGCGGCGCGCTTGCTGGACTGCGTCAGGGAAACGACGTTCGTCGCCCGACTGGGCGGCGACGAATTCGCAATCGTCGACTACGTGACCAATCCGGCTGCGGACGCGGCCTCTCTCGCCGAGACGATCCATGGCGCGCTCAGCGAGCCGTTCGATCTCGGCGATCATCAGGTCGTCGTAGGCACCAGCATCGGGATCGCCCTTGCGCCCCGAGACGGCGCCGATTCCGACACGATCCTCAGGAGCGCAGATCTTGCCCTCTACTCGGCCAAGAGCGGCGGACGTGGCGCATTCCGCTTCTTCGAGCCGGAGCTGGACCGGCTCCTGCAGGCGCGCCGCAACCTGGAGCGGGATTTGCGGAAGGCGCTTGCGAGGAGCGAATTCGAACTCCACTACCAGCCGTTCGTCAATTTGAAGAGCGGCGAGACCTGTGGCTTCGAGGCGTTGCTGCGTTGGCATCATCCCGAGCGCGGTCTGGTCTCGCCCGGCGAATTCATTCCCGTCGCAGAGGAAACCGGCTTGATCCTGCCGCTGGGGGATTGGGTGTTGAGAACCGCCTGTGCCGAAGCGGCGAAATGGCGTTCCGACTTGAAGATCGCGGTCAATCTGTCTCCAGCGCAATTCAGGAGCAAGGAGCTCGTGTCGACGATCGTGGGCGCACTGGCGGCTTCGGGGATCGCTTCAGATCGGCTCGAGCTCGAGGTCACCGAAACCGTCATCATGCACGACAGCGGGATCGTATTCGCAGCACTCAGCCAGCTTCGCGAGCTCGGAGTGCGGATTGCCCTCGACGATTTCGGCACCGGCTATTCGTCGCTCAGCTTTCTGCAGAAGTTTCCATTCGACAAGATCAAGATCGATCGCAGCTTCGTCAGCGAGCTGTCCAATCCGATGGAGGAGCCCCATCGCATCGCGCGGGCCGTGGTCCAGTTCGCCACGAGTCTCGGCAAGACGTCCACCGCCGAAGGCGTCGAAACCGCCGAGCAGCTGGAGGTCCTGCGCCAAGAGGGCTGCGTCGAGGCGCAGGGCTTCCACCTCAGCCCGCCGGTACGGGCCTCGACGATCGCGCGGCTTGCGGATCGAAGGGCCGAGGCCGGCGAGTTTGCCGCTTAGCTCGCGCTTGCCGATCACTGCAGCGGCGGATCGCCGCTGGTGCGCTTCTTGGCGAGGTCCATTTCGGTGACGGCGATCAGGATCTCGGCGCGGGTCTTCAGGTCGGGCGCCTCCAGCATGGCCTGCTTCTCGGCGGGGCCATAGGGCGACATCATCGCGAGCGCGTTGACGAGGGCTTCATTGGGCGCGCTCTCGACGCCCTCCCAGTCGACCTTGAGGTTGTTGGCCTTCAGGAAGTCCGCCAGCACCGCCAGCAGCGCCTCGCGGTCGACCTCCTCCTCGCCGCGGCGCGCGGTGAAATCGTCGACATAGGCGAAGAAGTCCACCTTGCACTGCCGATAGGGGGTGAGCACCTCGAGCTCCTCGACCACCTTGAAGCGCGAAACGCCGGTGAGCTCGAGGATGTAGCGGCCGTCGCCGGACTCGGCGAGCTGGGTGATGCGGCCGACGCAGCCGACGCTGAACAGCGCCGGCTTGTCGGAATCCTTCCGAGAATGCGCGATGTCGGGCTGGATCATGCCGATCAGGCGATGGCCGTCGCGGAAGGAATCGTCGACCATCGAAAGGTAGCGCGGCTCGAAAATGTTGAGCGGCATCTGGCCGCGGGGCAGCAGCAGCGCGCCCGGTAGCGGGAAGACCGGAATGATCTCCGGGAGATCGGCGGGCCCGCGATATTCGATGTTGATCGGCATCTGCCCGGTCCCCTGGCGTTGCTAGCGCATGATCCGGATCCGAAGGACCGCGTTAGCGCAAAGTGTGGAGCGGTTTTCCGAACAGATCATGCTCAAAAAAGGCCGTTACGAAAACAGGATCGTCGACAAACGTTTGCGGCCTTCGACGGTTGCATCATCCGTGCCGCCCCAGGCCTCGAAGAACTGCACCAGCTGCTTGCGGGCGCCGTCGTCGTTCCATTTGCGGTCGCGCTTGATGATCTCGAGCAGCTGCTCGGTCGCCGCCGCGCGGTTGCCTTGGGCGTTGAGCGCGGTGGCGAGGTCGAACCGGGCCTGATGATCGAGCGGATTTGCGGCGACTTTCTGTTCCAGCTCGGCAACCGGTCCGAGCGATTTCGCCTGCTCGGCGAGATCGATCGCGGTCTGCACCGCCTTCACGGCCGGGTCGTTGCGCTTGGATTCCGGCACCATGGCCAGCGTCTGCTTGGCCTGCTCCATCGCGCCGGAAACGGCATAGCACTTCGCAAGGCCCGCAAGCGCCGCGATGTTGGTCGAATCATGCTGCAGCGCCTCGGCATAGATCTGCGCCGCCGCCGCCGCGTCGCCCTCGGCGAGCACCGCGTCGGCCTCCTGCACGATCTCGGCGACGTTGACCTCGCCCGGCGCGGTGACGCCCTTGGTCAGCCGCTCGATGAAGGCGTTGACCTGGCTCTCCGGCACCGCACCCATGAAGCCGTCGGCCGGCTGGCCGTTGACGAAGGCGATCACGGCCGGGATCGACTGGATGCCCATCTGGCCCGGGATCGCCGGATGGTGGTCGATGTTCATCTTGACCAGCTTGACCTTGCCCTTGGCCGCCTTCACGGCCTTCTCCAGGACCGGGGTGAGCTGCTTGCAGGGGCCGCACCATTCCGCCCAGAAATCGATCAGCACGGGCTGGCGCTTCGATTCCTCGATGACGTCCTTCACGAAGGTCTGGGTGGTGGTGTCCTTGATCAGGTCGGCCGCAGCCGGGCCCGCCGCTCCGTTACCCTGGTCGATGATCGTCACGGGATTCCCTCGTCATGTCTGGAATGGCGGCTCTTTAGCACGCCGCCGCGTCATATGCTTGTGGTCGGCTCCTAAATTGGGCCGAATGGGCCGAATTTCAATCCAGGCACCCCGATTCGCCGGTTCCGAGACGTATCCGGTCGATTTGGCCGGCTTCGGGCTCCATACGGGGTCCGAATTGCGAATTGAGGCCGCCCGTAGCTGTTGCATTCCCCTCCCGCTTTTGGCATACGACAGCCGTTGCCGGCGCGTCACGCGACCGACACAGGATGCGGGTGTAGCTCAGTGGTAGAGCACGACCTTGCCAAGGTCGGGGTCGAGGGTTCGAGCCCCTTCGCCCGCTCCAGTTTTCTCCAAAGCATCCAGCCAAACCGGATCAGGCCGCGGTTTTCCGCGCCGCTGGCGGCTGTTCGGGTCTCACATGACAATTCTGGTCACAGGCAGCGCAGGTCACCTTGGCGAGGCCATCCTGCGGGCGCTGCGCGGGCGCGGCTCGCCTGCCCGCGGCCTTGATCTCAAGCCCTCCCCCTTCACCGACGCCGTAGGCTCCATCGTCGATCCCGCCTTCGTGCGGCGCCAGATGGACGGCATCACCGGGGTGATCCACACCGCGACGCTGCACAAGCCGCATGTGGCGACCCATTCCAAGCAGGATTTTGTCGACACCAACGTGTCAGGCACGCTGAACCTGCTCGAGGCGGCCGCGGCAGCCGGCGTGAAGAGTCTTGTTTTCACCAGCACTACCAGCGCGTTCGGCTCGCAGCTGCGGCCCGAGGCGGGGCAGGCGGCGGTGTGGGTCACCGAGGAGCTGCCGTCGGTGCCGAAGAACATCTACGGCACGACCAAGCTGATGGCCGAGAACCTCTGCGAGCTGTTCTTTCGCGAGCGCGGTTTGCCAGTCGTGACCTTGCGGACCTCGCGCTTCTTTCCGGAGGACGACGACGATCCGGCGATGCGATCGGCCTACGCGGTGGACAACGCGCAGGCCAACGAGATGCTCTACCGCCGGCTGGATATCGCGGACGCAGTGAGCGCGCATCTAGCTGCCGTCGAGCGTGCGCCCGGCATCGGCTTCGCCCGCTACATCGTCTCGGCGACGAGCCCGTTCGAGCAACGTCATCTCGGAGCGCTGGCGCGCGATGCCGCCACTGTCGTGCGCGAGCTCTATCCGGAGTGCGCGCAGCTCTATGCGGCGCGCGGCTGGCGGCTCTTCCCCGCGATTGACCGGGTCTATGTCAACGAGCGCGCGCGGCAGGAGCTTGGCTGGCGACCCGAATTCGACTTCGCGCACGTGCTGCGCAGCCTGCGCGATGGTCGGGAATTCCGCAGCACGCTGGCGCGCGAGGTCGGATCGAAAGGCTATCACGACACGTTGTTCGACGACGGACCCTACCCCGTCGCTCCATAATTGATATTTTGCTCGACGCTTCAAATGACTGTCCGGCGTCGCCGGGAGCGGATCAACTTGCGTCGTTCTACTGTGCATGGGGTTGTTTTCGCACTTTTGTATGTCCATCCCTCGGACCGCCCGACGATGATGCGCGCGCGCTGTTGATTCCGCGTTGCAGCGCGAGGCGCGGTCGTCGCAGCGTTCATCCGTTCATTGACATTCCGTCTCAATTTTTGCTGCGCGCAGCCGCGCTGCATCGGGCGCGCTTCTCACGATGGGCAGATGTGCTAACCTTTCTGCGTCTGTCGTCCCGACGGGCTCAAAACTTCGCCTCTCGACTAGCAAAACAAAATAACGCGCAGCCCTGATGGCTGCCTTAGGGGAGTGATGCGATGACATCGATGTTCCATCGATCCGTGTTAGCGCTTGCAGCCGTGGCCCTTCTCGCCGGGACCGGCGCCGGCAACGCGCAGCAGCAGGACAAGAGCAAACCGCTGAAGAAATACGATTCCAGCACCAAGGAATTCTGGACCCATCCGCCGGACGATTGGTTCCTCGGTGACGAGACCGAGGCGCAGAAGGGCCTCGCGCCGCCGTCGGGCCCGCCGACCGGCGCCTCCGACGCCGAGCTCGCCAACATCGTCAAGAAGATCAAGCTGCCGCCGGGCTTCAAGATCGAGGTCTACGCCTCCGGCGTGCTGGCCGCGCGGCAGATGGCCTGGGGTGACAAGGGCACGTTGTTCGTCGGCTCGTTCGGTCTCGGCAACGTCTATGCCATCAAGGACAACAACGGAAAGAAGGAGGTCAAGACCGTCCTCAAGGGCCTGAACATGCCCACCGGTCTCGCCTTCCGGGACGGTGCGCTCTACGTCATCGCCGTCGACAAGCTGATCCGCTACGACAACGCCGAAGCCAATCTCGACAATCTCGGCCAGGGCAAGGTCGTCTATGACGACATGCCGTCCTATGCCGCGCATGGCTGGAAATACATCGCGGTCGACAAGGAAGGCTGGTTCTTCCTGCCGTTCGGACCGCCCTTCAACATCGGCATTCCGCCGACCAGTGTGTCGCAGATCCGGCGCGTCGATCCCAAGACCGGCAACGCCGAAATCTGGGCGCTTGGCGTTCGCAACTCGGTCGGCGGCGACGTCGATCCGCGCACCGGCAAGCTCTGGTTCACCGAGAATGCCCGCGACTGGATCAGCGATGATCTGCCCTCGGACAAGCTGAACATGATCAACCGGATCGGCGAGCATTTCGGCTATCCCTATTGCCATCAGGGCAATCTGCCTGACGACAAGTTCGCGATGGGCCACAAATGCTCCGAGTTCACGCCGCCCGTACTGAACCTCGGTGCCCATGTCGCGCCGCTCGGCATGAAGTTCTACACCGGCGATCAATTCCCCGCCGACTACAAGAACAACATCCTGATCGCGGAGCACGGCTCCTGGAATCGCCACAAGTACCAGGGCGCGCGGATCGTGCGGGTGATCGTCGGGCCTGACGGCAAGAACCCGAAGCGGGAGGTCTTCGCCTCCGGCTGGCTCGAGGGTGACCAGGGCTATCTCGGCCGTCCCAACGACATCATCATCGCCAAGGACGGATCGATCCTCGTGGCCGACGATTGGGCCGGCGCGATCTATCGCATCAGCTACAGCAAGAAGTAGCGCGACCTGACGGAGAAGCTGCGACCGCGTGACGCCCGCAGCTTCTTCCATTTTGAAGCCCCACGCCGTCGTTCCGGATTGCGCGCCACTTGCGCGCAAGTCCGGAACCCGTAACCACGAACGGGATTATGGATTGCGGCCGCGCCAAGCGGCGCCCCCCGGAATGACGCAGGACAGAACGGATTTCCAATCATGCGCCGTCAGTTCTCTTGGTCCGTAATCGGCGCGCTATCGCTCGCAGTGATCGCCTTCATTCAAGCCGAGGCCGCCGACAATGCCGCGATCAAGGAGAAGGCCGCCGCCTGCTCCGGCTGCCACGGCGAGAACGGCATTTCGCAGACCGAGAACATCCCCTCGCTCGCCGGCCAGCCCGATCAATTCCTGCAATGGCAGCTCGTGTTCTTCCGCGCCGGCGCGCGCAAGAACGATCAGATGCAGCCGATCGTGGAAGGGATCAGCAACGAGGACATCCGCAATTTCGGCGCTTACTTCGCCTCGCTGACGCCGCCGAAGGGACCCGAGGACGGGGATCCCGACCTGTCGAAGAAGGGCGCGCAGGTTGCCGCCGGCCGCCGCTGCGCCTCATGCCATACCGACAGCTATGCCGGTACCAAGGCGGTGGCGCGGCTCGCCGGCCAGCGCGAGGAATATCTTGTCAAGGCGCTGCACGATTACAAGGCCGGCCAGCGTGTCGGCGGCGGCGTCGCCGCGATGGCCGACGTCGCCTATCACATGAGCGATGAGGAGATCACCGCCGTCTCGCACTATCTCGCGCATTTGAAATAGCGCGGGATGCTGCGGCAAGCACAGCCGTCATCCCGGGGCGCGACGAAGTCGCGAGCCCGGGATCCATAGCCACAGGCAAGAGTTTTGCGAAGACTCTGGAGTCACCACTTCGCCCCATGACCACTCCCTGTGGTTATGGGTCCCGGGCTCGCGCGGCGCGCGCCCCGGGACGACACCGAATGTGTGGTTACGCCCTACCCCGCCCGCTGCTTCTCATACGCCTTCAGATGCGTATAGGCGATGCGCAGCTTCGGCACCGGCACCTTGGCGGCGTCGGCGCGCGCGATGAGATCGCCGATGACGTGATCGGCCTCGACAGGCAGGCCGGCCTTGATGTCGCGGAACATCGATGCCGTCAGCGGCGAGCCCTCGGTGGTGAGATTGCCTTTGACGCGATCGAAGAACGGGCCGCCCGGCGGATAGCCGGACGCCGTGGCAACCGCGCTGGTCTCATCCAGCATGCCGAGCAGGAACTCCCGGCCGCCGGGCGCGGCGAGGATATTGCCGACGGATGTCCGCATCAGGCTGGTGCTTGCTGCGAGCGAGGACAGGAACACCCACTTCTCCCACATGTCCTGCATGATGTTCTGGCTGGCGCTGGCGCCATTGATGCCGCTCTTGAAGGCCTCGTCGATCGCCTTCACCCGGTCCGACATCCCGCCGTCGCGCTCGCCGTAGCTGATCGACTGCATCGGCTGGAGCTGCACCACCTCGCGCTTATCGTTCAGCGTCGCGGCGATGGCGCAGAGGCCGCCGAGCACGCGTTCCTTGCCGAACCTCGTATCCAGCGTGTCGAGATGCTTCATGCCGTTGAGCATCGGGATGATCGCGGTGTTCGGCCCCACCGCCGGGGCAAACGACTTGATGGCATCGTCGAGGTCGAACGCCTTGCAGCTGAGCAGCACGACCTCGAATTTGTCCTTGATCGCGTCAGCTTGAACCGACGGCGGGTTCTTCAAGGTCACATCGCCGTTCGGGCTCTTGATGACGAGGCCGGCGCTCGCGAGCTCGCCGGCGCGGCGCGACCTAACCAGGAAGGTGACGTCGCGGCCGGCCTGCAACAGCCTGCCACCAAAATAGCCGCCGATGGCGCCGGCGCCGACCACGAGGATGCGCATGGGAGAACTCCGTTACTGTTGTTCTTCAGAAAGAGGCGAATGGCGAATAGGGAGTAGCGAATAGAATAGCAAGTTACGAAACGCGAGTAACGTTTCCACTACTCGCCATTCGCCATTCACTACTCGCCTTTCTCGAGCACCATCTCCTCGACCTCGCGCAGCTGCTCCTTGCCGAAGAACATCTCGCTGCCGACGAAGAAGGTCGGCGAACCGAACGCGCCGCGGGCGACCGCCTCCTCGGTGTTCTTGATCAGTTTGGCCTTGACCTCGGGTTCCCCGGCGCGGGCGAACAGCTTTTGCGCATCGAGACCAGACGACGCCAGCGCCTTCGCCGCGATCTCGGGATCGTCCATCTTCTTCGGCTCGCGCCACATGTGGTGGAAGGCGGCCTCGACATATGTCTCGAACACGCCCTCGAGCTGCGCCGCGATCGCGGCGCGCATCAGGTTCAGCGTGTTGACGGGAAAGTGCGGATTCCAGACATAGGGCTGGACATGGAAGCGCTTGATGAAGCGCTCGGTCTCGACCTGCTGGAACTCCCGCTTGTTCTTGATGCCGGCGAGCGTCTCGGCCGGCGACTTGTTGTTGGTCGACTTGAAGATGCCGCCGAGCAGGATCGGCACGTATTCGAACTTGACGCCGATCCGCTGTTCGATGGCCGGAATCGCCAGATGGCTGAGATAGGCGTTGGGGCTACCGAAATCGAACAGGAATTGCGGGGCGGTGCGGGTCAAAATTATTCTCCCTGGTCTTAGCATTCTGAGTGGCTTTTTTTCATTGTGGCGCAGGCCGCGCCACAGGTCCATCGTTTAATGATGGTCATAATACTCTGACGATCAGATCAGGCGCTGGATCGCCCGCTTGCGCCACACCAGATGGTAATAGCCCATCTGCAGAATCAACATGGCGCAGAATACGATGGGATAGGCAGCCCACACGCCGGTCAGGCCGACCGTGCGGCTGAGGATGATTGCAGCCGGCAGCTCGATTGCGGCGATCGCGAAGATCGACAGCAGCATCGGCGTCAATGCGACGCCGGCGCCGCGCATCGCGCCCGAGAACACGGTGGCGAGCCCGAACGGCACCGAGCTCCACAAGGCGATGTTGAGCAATCCCTTCGCCAGATCCAGCACGGCGCCGTCGGTGATGAAGATACCGAGCACCGCGCGTGGCGCGAGATAGATCAGCGCCACCAACCCGCCGGTCAGGACGATGTTGAACGCAAGGCCCATCCGCACGATGCCGTCGAGCCGGGCCCGGTCGTCGCCGCCGACGGCCTGGGCGCCGAGGATCGAGACCGCGATCGAAATCGACATCGCCGTGAACTGGGTGTAGCCCATCACCTGGTTGACGGCGCCATAGGCCGCGGTGGCATTCGAGCCGAAGCCGTTGACGAGGCCGAGCAGCACAAGCTCGGCGATCGCCATCACCACCATGCCGATCGCGCTCGGCAGGCCGATGCCGAGGACTTTGCCGAGCACGGCGCCGTTCAGCCGGAGGTGACGCAGCAGCGTCGCATCCGGCGCGAGCGTGTGCTTTCTCCGCAGCAGATAGGCAGCCAGCACGATCAGCGTCAGCGTGTTCGAGATCGCAGCCGCCCAGGCAGGACTGGTGATGCCGGCCACCGGCAATCCGAACGTGCCGCGGATCAGCATCGGCGTCAGGATCAGGCCGATCGCCGTCGACAAGGCCAGCGCCAGCAGCGGCGTCAGTCCATCGCCGACGCCGCGGATCATCGCCGTCATCAGCAGGAAGATGAAGCCGAGCGGCATCGTCAACAGCATGATACGCGCATAGGCGCTGGCTTCATCGAGAATGTCCGCGGGAGTGGCGAGCATGGCCATCAGGGGCCGGCTGAAGATCCCGCCAACGAGTGCAATCGCTATCGAGAGCAGCAGGCCGACGGCGAGTGTCGTGCCGACGATGATCTTGATCCGGCCATGCTCGCCGGCGCCGAAGGCCTGGCCGATCAGCACGGTGGCGCCGGTGCTGAGGCCCATGACGAAGGCGAACAGGAAGAACATCACGGGGAAGAACGCCGACACCGCGGCGAGCGCGCCGACGCCGACCATCTGGCCGAGATAGACGTTGCTGACGGTGCCGAACAGCGATTGCAGCGCGTTGCTCAGCATCAGGGGTGCGAGGAAGCGGAGGAATGTGGTCCAGAGTGGCTTTGCGGCAGACATGGAATTGGCCTTTCATCAGGGCGTGCGAAGCCGTTGCCGCGCAATGCGCGGCTCGGCCGTCGATGAGTTGTGAGAAGCGGCGCGCGGCTTAGGCGCGGTGGCTGTAAGCGAGCTGGACGATGTGGTCGCGGATGTCGGCCGGCCAATCGGCGATCAGCGAGGTGAAGCGTCGCCGGTCACCCGCGAACAGCGCGCGCGAGGCCTCCTCGAACTGCGGCAGGTCGCCGGCCATGGTCGACATGAAGTGGTAGGCCGCATCGCGCGCCTGCCGCTCGCGGTCCTTGTCGCCGCTGGCGCGCCTGGCCTCGTCGACGAGCTTGCGCAGCGCGACCGAAGCGCCGCCGGCCTGTGCGTTGAGCCACTCCCAGTGCCGCGGCAGCAAGGTCACCTCGCGCGCGACCACGCCGAGCTTCGGCCGGCCGCGCCCGCGCGGCTCTGCGGGTGCTTCGGCCGTCTCGGCTTGCGGCATGAGCGTTGCCAGCCGGGCCAGCACCTCGCGGTCGTCGCCGCGCAGGTCGAAATCGATCGACCGCCCGGTGCTATCGTCGAAGATGACAATTGGCTGGTCCAGCGGTTGCGTCGCCCGCTTGACGGCAAGCGCAACCTCGCCTGCCGTGCCGGAGGTCAGCCGGCGCTGGCCGGCGAAGGCTGTGTAGGTCCCTTGCATTGGAATCATTGCCATATTGATCGCGTTGCTGATTTAATACCCGGGTAAATTCCTCGCGTCAATATACCCGGGTGAAAATATCTGCGGCGACGGCTCGACATTGTGTTGCCGGGCTGGCACCAACGGCGCGGCCGATGACCACGACCAAGCCTTGAGGACCCCGCGATGCTGACCGTTCACCACCTCAACAATTCCCGCTCGCAGCGCGTGCTGTGGCTGCTCGAGGAGCTGGGCGTTTCCTACGAGATCGTGCGCTATCAGCGTCAGCCGGACATGCGCGCGCCGAAGGAGCTGCGCGCCATCCATCCGCTGGGCAAGTCGCCGGTCATCACCGACAACGGCAACACCATCGCCGAATCAGGCGCGATCATCGAATATCTCATCGCCACCTATGGCAACGGGCGGCTGATCCCGCCGCCGAACACGCCGGAGCGGCTGCGCTACACCTATTGGCTGCACTATGCGGAAGGATCCGCGATGCAGCCGCTGCTGCTCAAGCTGCTGTTCACGCTGATGCCGAAGCGTGCGCCGGCCTTGCTGCGCCCGCTGGTGCGCAAGGTCTGCAACCAGGCACTGACCGCGCTGGTCAATCCGCAGCTCAAGCAGCACATGGACTATTGGGAAGGCGAGCTCGCTAAGAGCGAGTGGTTCGCCGGCAGCGAGTTCAGTGCGGCCGACATCCAGATGAGCTTTCCGCTCGAAGCGGCGCAAGCCCGCGGCGGGCTCGAGCAGGGCCATCCCAGGGCGATGGCGTTCCTGGAGCGCATCCACGCCCGCCCTGCATATGTGCGCGCGCTGGAAAAGGGCGGGCCGTATCAGGTCGGGCGGTAAAGTTTCCACCCCGACATGCCGGGAGCACGTTACTGCCCCGCCGCCTCCGCCCCGCGCGTGCGCGGATCGGCTGCGCCCAGCGGTCCGTTCGGTGTCACCAGAATCGAGTTGGCAGATGTCTGCCCCATAGGCTCGACAACGAGGTGCCCCATCGCCTTCAGCTCGAGCAGCACGCCCTCGGGAAAGCCGCGCTCGACGCGCACTTCATCCGGCAGCCATTGGTGGTGCAGCCGCGGCGTTGCGACGGCGGCCGCAACATCCATCTTGTAGTCGAGCACGTTCACGATCACCTGCAGCACAGTCGAGATGATGCGGCTGCCGCCGGGCGAGCCCGTCACCAGCACCGGCTTGCCGTCCCTCAGCACGATGGTCGGCGACATCGACGACAGCGGCCGCTTGCCGGGTCCGGGCAGATTCGCCTCGAAGCCGACGAGGCCATAGGCGTTGGACGCACCGACCGCCGCGGTGAAATCGTCGAGCTCGTTGTTGAGCAGCACACCGGTGCCGTCGGCGACGAGGCCGACGCCGTAGCTGAAGTTCAGCGTGTAGGTGTTGCTGACGGCGTTGCCGCGGGCGTCGACGACGGAAAAATGCGTGGTGTTGCTGCCCTCACGCGGCGCGGCAGAAGCAGACACGAGCTCCTTCGAGGGCGTGGCGCGTTCGGAGGAAATGTTCGCGCGCAGCTTCGCGGCATAGTCCTTCGCAATGAGGGTCTCGATCGGCGCGTTGACGAAGGCGGGATCGCCGAGATAGCGGGCGCGGTCGGCATAAGCGCGCTTCATGGCTTCGATCAAGAGATGCAGCGACGCCGCCGATCCCTGCTTCAGATCTGCCAGAGGGAAGCCCTCGAGGATGTTGAGCGTCTCCATCAGCACGACGCCGCCGGATGAGGGTAGCGGCATCGACACGATGTCATAGCCGCGGTAGCTGCCACGCACCGGCGCGCGGATGACCGGCTGATAGGCCTTGAGGTCGGCCGGCGTCATGATGCCGCCGGCATCGGTCACGGCCTTGGTGAGTTTCTCGGCGACCGGCCCCTCATAGAATCCCCGCGGCCCCTGTGCAGCGACGGCCGCCAGCGTTTCGGCGAGATCGCCCTGCACCAGCCGATCGCCTTCGCCCAGCGGCGTGCCATCCGGACGCGAGAAGATCCTGGCCGAAGAAGGCCAGCGTGCCAGCCGCCGGTGCCAGCTCGGCAACGTATCGGCCATGTCGTCGCTGACGATGAAGCCATCGCGTGCGAGCGCAATCGAGGGTGCCAGCAGTTGCGCCAGCGTGAACTGACCCGAGCCGTATTTCTCGAGCGCGAGCGCGAGGCCGGCAACGGTGCCGGGCACGCCGATGCCGAGCGCGGAGTCCCGTGACTTCGTCGCGTCGGGCTTGCCGTCGGCGCCGAGGAAGATCTGCGGCGTGGTGGCGGCCGGCGCGGTTTCGCGATAGTCGATCGTGATGTCTTCATTGCGATCGGCGGAATGGATCACCATGAAGCCGCCGCCGCCGATATTGCCGGCACGCGGATAGGTCACGGCCATCGCAAAGCCGGTCGCGACCGCAGCGTCGATAGCATTGCCGCCGCGCCGCAGGATGTCGGCGCCGATCTGCGCGGAGATCTTCTCCTGCGCCACCACCATGCCGTGCTCGGCGGCGACGGCGCGCACCGCCTCGCGTGCGGGCGGAACATAGCCCTGCCGTGCATCCTGAGCGGTTGCAGGCGCGAGACCGAGCACCAGGGCAGCAATGGCGGCTAAAAATCTCCGCCGTGTCGAATATGACGACATCATCGAATTCCTGCCGTGGCGTTGAACCGGTTCACACCCGTCACCGTAATGCTATACCGTTTGCTCTAAGAGAGGCAAAACTGTTCGTGATGGGTACTGCGTGATGACGACAATCGCCCCGGATGCGCGCATGGCCGGCGTGGCGCGGACCTATCCGCCGCGCGCCGCCGTCGTGAGTTGGATCTTCTTCGATTGGGCCGCGCAGCCATATTTCACGCTGATCACGACCTTCGTGTTCGCGCCCTATTTCGCGACGGCCATTGCGCCAAATCCCGCCGCCGGTCAATCCTTGTGGGGCTTTGCGATGGCGGCCGCGGGCCTCGCGATCGCGCTGTTGTCGCCGGTGCTCGGCGCCATCGCCGACGCTTCGGGCCGCAGGAAACCGTGGATCGCAGGTTTCGGTACGGTGCTGGTGCTGGCGTCCTGCACGCTCTGGATCGGCAAGCCCGGCGATCATGCCGTCATTCCGCTGGTGCTCACCGCAGTTGCGCTCGCCAGCGTTGGTGCGGAATTTGCCACGCTCTTCAACAACGCGATGATGCCGACCCTGGTGCCGCCGGAGCGGATCGGCCGTCTCTCCGGCACCGGCTGGGCCACGGGCTACATTGGCGGCATCGTCAGCCTGATCATCGTGCTCGGCCTGCTCGCCGCCAATCCCGAGACCGGCCGCACGCTGCTCGGCGTCACGCCGCTCTTCGGTCTCGATCCCCTCACACGTCAGGGCGATCGTGCCGCGGGGCCGCTGACCGCGCTGTGGTTCATCATCTTCGTGACGCCGATGTTCCTGTTCACGCCGGATTATCCGGCGAAGCGCCCGCTGGGCGAGGCGTTGCGCGAGGGCCTCTCGGAGCTGAAGCAGTCGATCAAGAGTCTGCCGAGGCAGAAATCGCTCGCGGCGTTCCTGCTCGCCAACATGATCTACACCGATGGTCTGGTGTCGCTGTTCGCCTT
This sequence comes from Bradyrhizobium sp. CCBAU 45321, assembly GCF_028128975.1. Taxonomy (NCBI): domain Bacteria; kingdom Pseudomonadati; phylum Pseudomonadota; class Alphaproteobacteria; order Hyphomicrobiales; family Nitrobacteraceae; genus Bradyrhizobium; species Bradyrhizobium sp. CCBAU 45321. Next base: position 62,227 of record NZ_LFKZ01000126.1, on the reverse strand, counting down.
CGGCGGCATCTATGCCGCGGGCACCTTCGGCTGGCACACGATCCAGATCGGGACGTTCGGCATCATGCTCGCGATCGCCGGCGCGCTCGGCGCCTGGCTCGGCGGCAAGCTGGATGATCGTCTCGGGCCGAAGCGCGTCATCGCCGGCAGCCTGCTGGTCCTGCTGCTGTCGGTGGCCGCGATTCTTCTGGTCGACAAGGACAGCGTCCTGTTCGTCAAGACCGCGCCGCCGCAAGCGGGCGCTGCTCTGTTCTCGAGCGCGGCCGAGCGCGCCTATCTGGTGCTGGGCTGCCTGATCGGTGCCGCCGGCGGCCCGCTCCAGGCCGCTTCCCGCACGCTGCTGATCCATCTCGCACCGAAGGATCGCATCGCGCAATATTTCGGCCTGTTCGCGCTGACGGGAAAGGTGACGTCCTTCATCGGCCCGCTCCTGATCGGCCTGGTCACCGCGGTGACCGCCAGCCAGAAGGCCGGCATGGCCGTGCTCGTCGTGTTCTTCGTCGCGGGATTAGGCCTGTTGATGCGGGTGCGGGATTAGCTGCACCACGCAACTCTATCCTCGTCATTGCGTGGAGCACTTGCGACGAAGCAATCCAGACCTTCCTTGCGGAGAGAGACTGGATTGCTTCGCTTCGCTCGCAATGACGAATCGATGGTCTCAATGCCTGAAGTGCCGCGTTCCCGTGAACACCATGGCGATGCCGTGCTCGTCCGCGGCCTTGATCACCTCGTCGTCGCGCATGGAGCCGCCGGGCTGCACCACGGCGGTGGCGCCGGCTTCGATGCAGGCGAGCATGCCGTCGGCGAACGGGAAGAATGCATCCGAGGCCACCACCGAACCCTTGGTGAGCGGTTCGGCGAGCTTCAGCTCGGCCGCCGCATCCTGCGCCTTGCGTGCGGCGATCCGCGCTGAATCCACCCGGCTCATCTGACCCGCGCCGATACCGACGGTGGCGAGATCCTTGGCGTAGATGATGGTGTTGGACTTGACGTGTTTTGCCACCCGGAACGCAAACTTCAGATCACGCATCTCCGCATCCGTCGGCGCGCGCTTGGTGACGACCTTGAACGTCATGTCGTCGACCACGGCGTTGTCGCGGCTTTGCACCAGCAGGCCGCCGGCCACCGTCTTGGCGGTCAGGCCCGGCGCACGCGGATCGGGCAGGCTGCCGGCGAGCAGCAGGCGCAGGTTCTTCTTGCCGCCGATGATGGCGATCGCCTCTTCGCTGGCGTCGGGCGCGATGATGACCTCGGTGAAGATCTTGGTGATCTCGCGCGCGGTATCGGCATCGAGGGCGCGGTTCATCGCGATGATGCCGCCGAAGGCCGAGGTGGAATCGCAGGCCAGCGCCCTGCGATAGGCCTCGACGAGGTTCGGCCCTTCGGCGACGCCGCAGGGATTGGCATGCTTGACGATGACGCAGGCCGCGGTGCGCTTGGCGTCGAACTCGCCGATGCATTCATAGGCGGCATCGGTGTCGTTGATGTTGTTGTAGGAGAGCTCCTTGCCCTGGAGCTGCCGCGCGGTGGAGACGCCGGGGCGCTTGTCCGGTGTCGCATAGAACGCGGCGGTCTGATGCGGGTTCTCGCCGTAGCGCAGCGACTGGATCAGCCTGCCGCCGAAAGCGCGGAAGTCGGGCGCGTCGACCTCGAGCTGACGGTTGAACCAGTTCGAGATCGCGGCGTCATAGGCCGCAGTGCGGGCATAGGCCTTCGCGGCGAGCCGCCGGCGCAGCTTTAGCGTGGTCGCGCCCTTGTTGGCGGCGAGCTCGTCGAGCACGGCCCGATAGTCCTGCGCCTCGACCACGACGGCGACGTCGTCGTGATTCTTGGCGGCGGCGCGGATCATCGCGGGGCCGCCGATGTCGATGTTCTCGATGCAATCCTCGAAGCCCGCGCCTTTGTCGACGGTCGCCTCGAACGGATAGAGATTGACGACGAGCAGGTCGATCGCCGCGATGCCGTGCGCTTTCATCGCCTCCGCATGGTCCTTGTTGTCGCGGATCGCGAGCAAGCCGCCATGCACCTTCGGATGCAGCGTCTTGACGCGGCCGTCCATCATCTCTGGGAAGCCGGTGAGGTCGGAGACGTCCTTCACCTTAAGGCCGGCCGCGGCGATCGCTTTCGCGGTGCCGCCGGTCGAAACCAGCTCGACATTATGCGCGGCGAGCGCCTTGGCGAACTCGATCAGGCCGGTCTTGTCGGAGACGGACAGAAGGGCGCGGGTGACGCGGCGGGGATGGTCAGTCATGAGCAAGATCCTCTGTTCAGGGAGTGTCTATGCCCAGGCGCGCGGCTACTATGTCCCGCGCTTCCCGATGGTGCTCCATCCAAGGTCGCCAGTCGCGCGAGCGAGCGCTCGATAGCAGCTTTCGCCGCTTTTCACAACGGTGGGATAGGGCCGGATTGCGCCTGTTTACAACGGAAGTTCCGGCTCGCGGCGAGCGTTGCGGCGGGCATTGGTCACTGCAGGCGAGGCGGTGGAGCGGACAAAGCTCCAGCGGATCGAGGGGGCCTGGCGGGCGTTCTGACGGATCACGATCTGGGCGGTGCGGCGCGGGCCGTCATTGCCGGCCAGGAATACGCTGTCCTCGAGATCGACCTTGTCGTCCAATGCCTCGAAGGTCCAGACGTCGCGGTTCGGCAGCACCAGCATGACGCCGCGCGCATCCGACAGCCGGCTCGCCTTCACCGCCGGATGCAGATGGAAGCGCAGCGCGAAATCGGCATCGGCGCCCTTGAAGCGTCCGCCCTGCGGCGGCGACAGCGCGTCCTCGCCGTCGATGCGCGCGCCGTCATTGGCGATCATCAGCACGCGGCGGTGGATCGCGCCGAACTTGGCGAGATAGCCGTCATGCGAGGTCGTGAGCAGCGTGCCGTTCTGCACGACCTCGCGATAGCTCTCGACCTCGACCGGGCCGCTGGTGACGGGCGCGCCGTGCAGGAGCCGCTTCATCGCCGACATCTCGACGAACTGGCATGACGACGTCTCGTGATAGGTCAGGGTCGAATGCGCCGCTGTGCTGCGTGCGAACGGCCGCCAATTGTCCCGGCCGGTGGTCGGCATGCCGCAATTGGTGACGATGCGGCTGATGCCGGACGACAATTCGAACGAGAGGCAGCCGGCATGGGCGTCGTGGCTGACGCCGGCCGGCGGCGGCGGGCCGGTGTCGATGATCACAGTGGTCTGGCCGGCATCGAGGCGCTGAAAGCCGGTATGCGGCATGTTCGCCATCGGCACGCCGTGGGTGTCGTCATAGGCGAGCAGCGTGGCGAGCAGGTCGGACGAGGTCGCGCTCATGCCGTTGAACAGGGCGAAATTGCCGTCGCCGTGCCGGAAGAAGCGCAGCATCGGCATCATGCGGTCGATCGCATTGAGCAGCGCCGGCGGCGGCGCGATATTGCGCGCGGCAAAAGTCTGCCGCAGCGGCAAGAGGTCGATCAGGAGCTCGATCAGCGCCCCCGGATTGCGCGAGATGTGGCCGCCATCGGGCAGGATCTGCCGTTGCAATTCGTCGGACAGCTTCTTGGAGGCGGTGCGGATGTGACGCGTCTGGTTGGCGAGGCACAGGGACGCATAGCACAGCGCGATCAGCACCTGCAGCTTCGGCACCCCGTCCGGAATGTCGACCATGGTATAGCGCAGGAAGCGGATCTCGCGCGCCAGCGCCCGCAAGTAACGGCGGTAGAACTTGTTGTCGGTCTCGCTCAGCACCAGCGGCGCCTGCGACAGCAGCGAGATCACGCGCCGCGCCAGCACGTCGGCACGGCGCGCGACGGGGCGGCGCTTGTTGGCGGGATTCGAGATCCAGTCCTCGATCAGCGCGCGCGCATTCGCCCGCGTCAGCGCCGTATCGGCGGCGCGCAAGTGCCGCAGCCAGCCGAAGCCGAGCAGCGCAACCTCCCAATCCTCCGACGGCGGCTCGAGGTCGAAGATCGAGCGGCCGTGGCAATTGACGATCTTGCCGGCGAAGACGAAGCGACCGGCATAGATCTCGGCAGCGCGAGTCGCATCCGCGGTCCGCAGGTCATGCGGCGCGATGATCAGCCGGTCGGTGCGGCCGGGCCAGACTCGCGACAGCACAACGGAACCGCCGCTCGCGCGCGCGAGCATGTTCCGCGCGAAGCGGTTCATGACCAGCGTCGAGATACGTCTGCGTTGAGCGACCGACACGCCTTGCCTTGATGGGGGAGAGGATCAGTGACGAATCCTTATTAATCCCAAAATCGGACGCCTGACACCACCTTGAACGGCGCGAATCAGGGTCGTGGTCGCAAAATCCAGTGCAAAATCAGGATTTAACGAGCCGGGCCGCGAAAAATCCGTCGAGCCCGCCGAGCCTGGGATCGGCGTTCGGCAGATGGCAGGGCAGGGTGCGCAGGTCGCCGTCCCGGTTGAGGATTTCGTCGAGGCCCGCAACCTCCGATGCCACGATCGGAGCGCGGCGAAGCGCGGGCTCGGCGGCGAGCAGTGCCGCTACCGCCTGCTCGCCCTCCTCGGGTTCCAGCGAACAGGTGCAATAGACCAGCGTCCCGCCCGGCTTGAGCAGCGACACCGACTTGCGCAGCAGCCGCTGCTGGAGCGCGGCCAGGGTAGCGATGTCGGAGTCCTGCCGCAGCCATGCGACGTCGGGATGACGGCGGATCGTGCCGGTGGAGGTGCAGGGCGCATCGATCAGAACACCGTCGAACGCCTCGGCCGGGCCGGTCCATTCGACGGCGTCAGCGACGACGGTCTCGGCCTGCAGCGACAGCCGCGCCAGGTTTTCGCGCAAACGCGCCACACGCGCGGGCGAGCGGTCGATTGCCGTGACCTGCGCGCCTGAGAGCGCCAGCTGCGCGGTCTTGCCGCCGGGGGCGGCGCAGAGATCGGCAATGGACTTGCCTTTGACATCGCCGAACAGCCGGGCGGGCAACGCGGCGGCGGCGTCCTGCACCCACCATTGTCCTTCGGCGAAGCCGGGCAGCATGGTCACCGAACCGTGCAGCAGCATCCGCACCGTTCCGGTCGGCAACGTCTCGCCATGCAGGCGGCTCGCCCATTGGGCGGGATCCGATTTCACCGTGAGATCGAGCGAGGGCTCGTGGCCGAGCGCCGATGCCATGTCGCGTGCGGTCGCCTCGCCATAATGCGCGCTCCAGCGCGCGAGCAGCCATGGCGGCAGATCCAGCGATTGTGTCGCGACCTCCTCCACCAGCGCCTTGCCCTCGCGCGCACAGCGGCGCAGCACGGCGTTGACGAGCCCGGCATAGCGCGCGGCGCGGCGGTCGGATTGCACGAGCCGGACGGAGAGATCGACCGCGGCGTGATCCGGCACGTCCATCCAGAGGATCTGGGCGGCGCCGATCAAAAGTGCACTCTGCGCGCGTGGCGCGTCGGAGGGAACGCCCTTGTCGAGCAGGCGGGACAGCACATGGCCGAGAGTGCCGAGCCGGCGCAGCACGGTGGCGACCAGGCGCCGCATCAGCGCGCGGTCGCGATCCGCCAGCGTCTTCAGTCCGGGGTGGGCACCGGCGCCGTCAAGCTGGTCGTCGAGCGTGCGGTGCTTGTGCAGCACGCCGTCGACGATGTCGGCGGCTATCCGTCGCGCCGCAAGGCCGGGCACTTCGGACGGAGGGACGAAACGTTGAGATGGCATGCGGAAGCAAGGTTCTGAACGAGCGGCAGTTCCGCCGCAATGGGCGCATGCCTTGAGAAGTCGATCTCTGACACGCGAATATGCCAAATGTAAGAATCGCTTGCGGGTTTTTCAGCGCTCCGGGCCGATTTCAGGAATGCGTTATTGGGCATCGCGTTGTGCCCGGTCCTGCGCTAGAAAGCGCGGCGATGAGTAACCCCGTTCCCGATCGCAAGCCGCTGTCGCCGGCCGCCCAGCGTGCGCTGGCCGAGGCCGAGGCGCGCCGGCAGGCTGCGGCCGCCAGGGCCAACGATGAGGCCAAGAACGAGACCAAGGCGAAGGAGCTGCAGGGTCCAAAGGGGCCCGAGCCCACCCGCTACGGCGATTGGGAGCGCAAGGGCATCGCTTCCGACTTCTGAGGCGCTTATTTAACCTCTCCCGCTTGCGGGAGAAGTCGCGCCGCAGGCGCGGGTGAGGGCTTTCTTCTCTAAGGGATTATCCCATTGCGGATACACCCTCTCCCCAGCCCTCTCCCGCAAGCGGGAGAGGGAGCGAAGCTCCTTCGCGGCCGCATCAGACCGAATCTCGTCTTGCCTTGGCTCGCTACAGGTAATTGTGCTCTCGCAAGTAGCGGATGATGCGTTCGCAGGCCGCCTCGCTCGACAGCTCCGAGGTGTCGATGGTGATGTCGGGCGCCAGCGGCGCTTCGTAGGGGGCATCGATGCCGGTGAATGCCGGTAGCTGGCCCGACCTAGCCTTGCGATAGAGACCCTTGGGATCGCGGCGCTCGCATTCGGCAAGCGGCGTCGCGACATGGATCTCGATGAACTCGCCCGCTTCGAGCCGCTGGCGCGCCAGCTCGCGCTCGCTGCGGAACGGCGAGATCAGCGCCACCAGCGCGATCAAGCCGGCCTCGACGAACAGCCCCGCGATCTCCGCGACGCGCCGGACGTTCTCCGTTCTCTCCGCGTTGGAAAAGCCGAGGTCGCGGTTGATGCCGTGACGAAGATTGTCGCCGTCGATCAACGCGGCATGGCGCCCAAGCTCGGCGAGCCGGCTGTCGACGAGATTGGCGATGGTCGATTTGCCGGCGCCGCTCAGCCCCGTGAACCAGAGCACGCAGGGCCGTTGCTGCTTCAGCCGAGCCCGCACGGATTTGTCGACCGCAAGCCGCTGCCAATGAACGTTGGTGGCGCGGCGGAGCGACATGTCGATCATTCCCGCCGCGGCAGTGCGATGGCTGATCGGGTCGATCAGGATGAAACTGCCCATCTCGCGGTTGTCGCGATAGGCCTCGAACACCAGCGGGCGGTCGAGATCGAGATGGACATAGCCGATCTCATTGACGTCGAGCGTGGCGGCGCTTTCCCGCGCCATGGTGTCGATGGCGATCCGGTGCTTGAGCTCCGTGATCACCGCGCCGGTCGAGGCGGTGCCGCACCGGAGCAGATAGCGCCGGCCGGCGACCATGGCCTCGCCATCGAACCAGACGAGATGGGCCGCGAGCTGATCCGACACCGGCGCTGCAGATCCGGCGGTGAGCACGTCGCCGCGGCTGACGTCGATCTCATCGGCGAGCGTGAGGGTGATGGACTCGCCCGACCTTGCGTGATTGCGCTCGCCGGCGGGCGTGAGAATGCGCGCGATGCGGGTCTGGTGTCCCGATGGTTGCGCGCGAACGGCATCGCCCACCGCGATCGTTCCGCTCGTGATCCGTCCGCAGAAGCCGCGAAAATCCGCATGCGGCCGGCTCACCCATTGCACCGGCAGCCGGAACGGCTGCTGCGAGGCGTCGCCGGCGACGTCCACGGATTCCAGATAGGCCGTAATGGTCGGCCCCTCGTACCAGGGCATGCGCGTGCTCGCAGCGACGATGTTGTCGCCGTCGGGCGCAACGACCGGGATGCACTGGACCTGGGAGATCCCGAGCTGGCCGGCCAGAGTCAGGTATTCGGCGGTGATGGAAGCGAAGCGATCGCCGTCAAATCCGATCAGGTCCATCTTGTTCACGGCGAGCACGACGTGGCGGATGCCGAGCAGCGACAGGATGTGGCTGTGACGCCGCGTCTGCGTGATCACGCCCTTGCGCGCGTCGACCAGCACCACGCCGAGATCGGCATTGGAAGCACCGGTCGCCATATTGCGCGTATATTGCGCATGTCCCGGCGTGTCGGCGACGATGAAGCGGCGCAGCTTCGTGGCGAAGAAGCGGTAGGCCACGTCGATGGTGATGCCCTGCTCGCGCTCGGCCTGCAACCCGTCGACCAGCAGCGCGAAGTCGAGGTCGCCGCCGGTGGTGCCGGCGGTCTTGCTCTCCGAGGCGAGCGCGTCGAGCTGGTCGTCGAGCAGCGTCTTCGAATCGTAGAGCAGCCGACCGACCAGCGTGCTCTTGCCGTCGTCGACGCTGCCGCAGGTGACGAAACGCAGCGTCGGGCGATCCTCCTGGTCGAGCCGCGGCGCATCGGTGGCGGCAATGGTCGGTGCCTCGTGATAGGACATCAGAAATAACCTTCCGCCTTCTTGCGCTCCATCGATGCGGGACTGTCCCGGTCGATCATGCGTCCCTGTCGTTCGGAGGTACGCGACGCCATCATCTCCTGCACGATCTCGGGCAGGGTTGCCGCCGTCGAGCTCGTTGCGCCGGTGAGGGGATAGCAGCCGAGGGTGCGAAACCTGACGGAGCGCCATTGCGGTTCTTCGCCAGGCTGCAGCGGCATCCGGTCGTCGTCCACCATGATCAGCGCACCGTCGCGCTCGACCACCGGGCGCGACGCTGCGAGATAGAGCGGAACGATCGGGATGTCCTCGAGCAGGATGTAGTCCCACACGTCGATCTCGGTCCAGTTCGACAGCGGAAACACCCGCATGCTCTCACCGGGCGCGAGCCTCGTGTTGTACAGGCCCCACAGCTCCGGCCGCTGGTTCTTCGGATCCCAGCGATGCGCGGCGCTGCGGTGCGAGAACACGCGCTCCTTGGCGCGCGACTTCTCCTCGTCGCGCCGCGCGCCTCCGATCGCGGCGTCGAAGCCGTGGAAGTCCAGCGCCTGTCGCAGCGCTTGCGTCTTCATGACGTCGGTGTAGCGGGCCGAGCCGTGGGTGAAGGGGTCGACGCCCTGGCTCAATCCGTCAGTGTTGGTATGGACGATCAGGTCGAGCCCGAGCTCGCGCGCGCGTCGGTCCCGAAACGCGATCATCTCGCGAAACTTCCAGGTCGTATCGACATGCAGCAGCGGAAACGGCGGCTTGCCGGGATCGAAGGCCTTCATCGCCAGATGCAGCAGCACCGATGAATCCTTCCCGATGGAATACAGCATGACCGGCTTGCGGAACTCGGCCGCCGTCTCTCGCAGAATGTGGATGCTTTCCGCCTCCAGCCGGCGGAGGTGGCTGGCGACGTGACGCTGCTTGCCGCCAGCACCTTCATGGAGTGCGGAATCGGCTCCGGTGGGAATGTCCAGCATGACGATCACGCAGCCGCAGCAAACCAGTCGCCGAACAGACGTTGCGACAGTGCCGCATTCAGGCCGAGATCGCGAACGCAGGCGGCGACCGCGGCGCGATACGCATCATTGACCCCGCAGCGCTCCAGAGCCTCGCGTTGCGCTTCGCTCAGAGAGGCCGTCGCACGCCGCTGGTAGCGATAGGCACTGTCGGAGGTGTGCAGATTGGGCACCTTGTAGATCGTCGCTTCGCTCGGGAAGATGACGCGCGCATTGTTCGCGTGCGAGTCTCCCGGCTCACGCCAGGACGTCACGGCATTCTCGTTGAAGCTGCCCGAAAGGCCGATCCGTTCGAACAGGACACGAACCGAGGACACGGCCTCCTTGCTCACCTCATAAACGTAGTGAGTGACGGCAACGCCCTGTCGCTGGGCGTAGCTTGCGACTTGAGCCGCGTTGAGCGCGGCGACGACATAGTGCCGCAACAATACATCTGCAGGCGCGCGCGAGATCAGCTTGTCGAGCCACGATGCCAGTGAACTCGCCGGCTCACGGTCGAGCATGATGAGATGCAGCCGGTGCCGCGGATAGCCCGCCTCGATCAGCAGCTTGAGCGGATTGAACAGGCTCTCGGCGAGCACGTAGGGCCCGATCGTTTCCTTGCTGAAGATGTGCGGCTCGTCGTCTGCCGACGGCACGGCCCACGGCGCCGGCCTCTTGCCGACGAGCGCATCGCGCAGCATGGCCTTCAAAGGCTGATAATAGGAAGGCATCCCGGTCATGCCGAACAGATTGCTCAGGGCCGTCGATCCGACGCGCGCCTTGCCGCATGCAAAATAGAGCATGGGAAAGTCTTGCGGCGAGCGATGCCGGAAGCCGTCCGCCAGGCACTCCGTCACCTCGCGCATCAGCGTTTCGAGCGCGACGGTCCTGGTTTGGAACCCCTCCACCGGCGGAAGCAGCGTGGTGTCGAGAGAACTATCTTGCTGACGAACGAGTTCGGCGATTCGCTCGAGCGAATCGGGGGACGACGCATCGATATTCATGGCGGGGACTCGCTGAACAGGTTCCGCAAGCGAGTTGCTTACGGCTCAATATTCAACCTATTGTTGATTATGACCCCGGTCAAACCCGGGCAATCCCGGGGGCTTCATGAATGTCCGGCGAGCACGGCAATCGTGCTCGCCGCTTCGTTGCGCATTACGCGGCGCGCACGGTGCTGAGGAACTTCTCGACCTCCGTCTTCAGGAGGCTGCTTTCGCTCGACAGTGAACGCGCCGACGCCAACACTTGTCCCGACGCCGCGCCGGTCGCGCTCGCGCCATGGCTGACCTGGGCGATCTTGTCCGCGACTTCGACCGTTCCCTTGGCGGCTTCGCTGACGTTTCGCGCAATCTCGGCCGTCGCTGCGCCCTGCTGTTCGATCGTCGCGGCAATGGTCGTCGAAATATCGGAGATGCGGCCGATGGTCGTTCCGATTTCCTTGATCGCTCCGACGGAGTCCTGCGTTGCCGATTGCATGCCGGCGATCTGCGCGCTGATTTCCTCGGTCGCTCGCGCGGTTTGCGCCGCGAGCGCCTTGACCTCGCTCGCCACGACCGCAAAGCCGCGGCCGGACTCGCCGGCGCGGGCCGCCTCGATCGTTGCGTTTAGCGCCAGGAGGTTGGTCTGTTCGGCGATCGCCGTGATCAATTTGACGACGTCGCCGATGCGGCCCGCCGCCTTGAGCAGCTCGTTGATCCGGGCATCGGTGCGCTCGGCCTGCTTGACCGCATCGCCGGCGATACGGCTGGAATCGTGCACCTGACGGCCGATCTCGACGACCGACGTGCTCATTTCCTCGGCCGCGGACGCCACGGCCCCGACATTGGTCGAGGCTTCCTCCGAGGCGGCGGCGACCATTCCGGAGAGCTGCTGGGTTTGTTCGGCCGTACCCGACAACGTGCCGGCAGCGGATTCGAGCTCCTGGGATGCAGCCGACACCGAGTTGATGATGCCGCCGACCGCAGTTTCGAACGCGTTGGCAAGCCGCGTCATCTCCTGCTTGCGCTGAGCGGCCGCAGCGGCTTGATGGTTCTTCTGCTCGGCTTCCATCTGCTCGATGCGGATCAGATTTTCCTTGAAGGCCTGTGCCGCGCGGGCGTTGTCGCCGACCTCGTCGCCACGGCGAGTGTAGGGATTTCGATCGCCTTGTTGCCTCCGGCGAGCTGCAGGAGCACATTGCCGATGCGACGGATCGGACGGGCGACGTTCAAGACGGAAAAGACTGCGGAGCCGACCAACGTCAGGACGACGAATAGGCCGACGATCAAAGCGAAATTGGCGACGCGGTCCAGCTCGGCCAGCATCTCGCCCTTGCGGCGCGCGGCGAATTCGTTGGCGACGCCGACGAGATCGTCGATGCGCTTGCTGACTTCCTGCGCTGCCGGACGCATATGCTCTGCGAGAATGCTTGCCCTAGCCGACTCGGCAGCAAGCTTGGCGCCACCCGCGGGGGCGGCGATGACCGCCTTTTGCGCCGCGGCGAGCTCGACGCCGCTGGCCAGATACGCATCGACGAATTTCTTGGTCTCGCGGTAAGCGTCCTGTGTGACCTTGCGGGTCGCCCGCTCTCTCGCGGCATCGATTTCGGTGCCGGCTTCGCCGGCCCGGGTGCGGAGAAGCTCAAGGAGCCTGTCCACCTCTCCGGCTGACGGTGCCGAGCCGAGTTCGAGAGCGGCGAGCTGCGCGCGTGCCATCGCCGTCTGAGCCGCCTGCGCATTGCCCTTGTTGAGATAGTTGATCGTGACGAGGCGATTGGATTCGGCAATGGAGCGGTTGCCGAGCATCTGATTGGTCAGCATGCCGCCGACCAGCACGACGCTCACGCCCGTCACGATGCCGAGCTTTGTTCCAATGCGAAACCTGAATGACCTCACGGCAATCTCCCCTCGGTTTGTCGTATAACAGCTATTCGCAACCAATGATTGAGAATTGGAAAATATTCGCGAATCCCCAGTAGAACTACGGCTGACTTCTTTGAGAGACGGTACTTTCGTGCATGGCCTCCGGGCGCATTCGGCTTCGTTCATGGACGCGCTCATGCTTGTGAATTCCCCCGACTCAGTCATAGCGTGAGCTGATGCGTTTCCAGGATCGCCCCAATTCCTATCGGCCGCAGTTCAGCGGCTCGCCGTTCGGCCGCCGCTTCTCCGGCCTATTGCCCTGGATGTTCGTAGTGGGCATCGCGCTGGCCGTCGTGCTCACATTCCGCCATGGAACGCACTGGCCTGTTCCCGATACTGATCGCACTGGAGATGCCGAGATCGTTCTTCAGCAGACCGGCCACGCGGATGTGCGTCCCGTCGAATTCATCCGCGCCATCGATGGCGACACTTTTCTCGCCCGTGTTCGTCTGCACGAGGGACGCGATCCCGTGGTCCGCATTCGGCTGCGCGGCATCGATGCGCCCGAATTGAAAGCATCCTGCCAGGAGGAGCTGGACAAGGCCGAAGCTGCGGCCCGTGCCTTGCGCGATCTGCTCGGCCAGGGCGGAGTGACCATTACCAATCTCGCTCCCGACAAATACGGCCGAGTCCTCGCCGACGTCGCGACCCGGCGGACTGCGAACGTTTCGGCGGCACTGCTCGCCGGCGGCTTCGTGCGCAGCTACAATGGCGGCCATCGCGACGGCTGGTGCGCGCGCGGCTGGCGGTTCTGGCAATAAAAAGGCCGCGTCGAAGACGCGGCCTTTCATTTCATCTCGGCTGATTCAGGCGATCAGCGCGTCACGACCACCGTCGTGCCGACGGAGACGCGGCCGTAGAGATCGGTGATGTCGTCGTTGAGCATGCGGATGCAGCCATAGGAGACGAAGCCCCCGATCGAGCCCGGCACGTTGGTGCCATGGATCGCATATTCGCCGCCGGCGAGCGTCATCGCCGCAACGCCCATCGGGTTGCGCGGCGAGCCGCCCGGAATGACGTCGGGGATACCAGGCTTGTCGCGCTTCACCTCGGCGGGCGGCGCCCAGGCCGGATTGAGATATTTGCCGTCGATCTTCGTGGTGCCGGCCCACTGCTTGCCGGCTTTGCCGACGCCGACCGGATAGCGCACGGCCTGGCCGTTCCCGAGGATGAGATAAAGCCGCCGCTCGCTGGTTTTGACCACGATGGTGCCCGGCGAATAGTCGGCCAGGTGCGCCCCCACCATTTCCGGCCGCGCCTGCGCCGCCGTCGACGTCAAGGCCCCAGCCGCGATGGTGGCGGCCAGCGCCACCGCAATCCTCATCGACATCGATGCTTCCCCTTGCCCAAATCGGATCGTCCAAAATGACGCAGAACCGGCAATCGTCGCCGCACCAAGCCCTCGTCGATGCTCATTCTTAACGGCGCCCGTTAACCCAATGGTTTCCGCGCGCGGCTGCCGAGGGCAGGCCAGCAGGGGGAACAAAGGAAATGTTCGAAATAAAGTAAATGACCAGAAAACAACACTCGGCGGGAAAGATGCAGGCGCGCTGCCGCGCCCGCTGACAACAGCGTGAGGGTGTGAATGGCCGTTGGTTGAGAGGGACACGCGCTCTCGTGTCCCGGACAAGCGCAGCGAGGCGGACCGCCGATCCGGGACCCAGTTCTTTCTTTCGGTCGATCGCTGGGCCCCGGCTCAGCAGCGCACCGCTGAAGGAGCGCTGCGCTGCGTCCGGGGCACGAACTCGCCTTACGCCGACTTCTTGTTCTGCCGGTTCTTGACGAGATCATCGACAACGGCGGGATCGGCGAGCGTCGAGGTGTCGCCGAGGCTGCCCGGCTCGTCCTCGGCGATCTTGCGCAGGATGCGGCGCATGATCTTGCCGGAGCGGGTCTTGGGCAGGCCCGGGGCGAACTGGATCTGGTCGGGCGAGGCGATCGGGCCGATCTCCTTGCGCACCCAGGTCACGAGCTCCTTGCGCAGTTCGTCGCTCGGCTGCACGCCGGCCATCAGGGTGACATAGGCGTAGATGCCCTGACCCTTGATGTCGTGCGGGAAGCCGACGACGGCGGCTTCCGACACCTTCTCATGCGCGACCAGCGCGCTCTCGACTTCGGCGGTGCCCATGCGGTGGCCGGAGACGTTGATGACGTCGTCGACGCGGCCGGTGATCCAGTAATAGCCGTCGGCGTCGCGGCGGCAGCCGTCGCCGGTGAAGTACTTGCCCTTATAGGTCGAGAAATAGGTCTGCTCGAAGCGGGCATGGTCGCCGTAGACCGTGCGCATCTGGCCCGGCCACGAGCGCGTCAGGCAGAGATTGCCTGATGTCTCGCCTTCCAGCACCTTGCCGTCGGCATCGACGATCTCAGGCACCACGCCGAAGAACGGTTGCGTCGCCGAGCCGGGCTTCAGCTTGGTCGCGCCCGGCAGCGGCGTGATCAGAATGCCGCCGGTCTCGGTCTGCCACCACGTGTCGACGATCGGGCAGCGGTCGTCGCCGACGACGCGGTGATACCACTCCCAGGCTTCGGGATTGATGGGCTCGCCGACCGAGCCGAGCAGACGGAGCGAGGCGCGCGAGGTCTTCTTCACCGGTTCGTCGCCGGACTGCATCAGCGCGCGGATCGCGGTCGGCGCGGTGTAGAAGATGTTGACCTTGTGCTTGTCGATGACGTTCCAGAACCGCGAATTATCCGGATAATTGGGCACGCCCTCGAACATCAGCGTGGTCGCGCCGTTGGCGAGCGGCCCATAGAGGATGTAGCTGTGGCCGGTGACCCAGCCGACGTCGGCGGTGCACCAGTAGATGTCGCCGTCGTGATAGTCGAAGACGTATTGATGCGTCATCGAGGCGAACACGAGATAGCCGCCGGAGGTGTGCAGCACGCCCTTGGGCTGGCCGGTCGAGCCCGACGTGTAGAGGATGAACAGCGGGTCCTCGGCGTGCATGTGCTCGACCGGGCATTCCGTGGTCACCATCGCCGCCGCCTCGTGGTACCAGAGGTCGCGCGTCGGGTTCATGTCGACCTTGGCGCCGGTGCGCTTGACCACGACGACCCAGTCGACGCCGTCGGCCTTGCTGAGCGCCGCATCGACATTGGCCTTCAGCGGCACCTTCTTGCCGCCGCGCAGGCCTTCGTCCGCGGTGATGATCACCTTGGATTGGCAGTCGTTGATGCGTTGGGCGAGGCTGTCAGGCGAGAAGCCCGCGAACACCACGGAGTGGATCGCGCCGATCCGCGCGCAGGCAAGCATCGCGTAAGCAGCTTCCGGGATCATCGGCAGGTAGATGGTGACGCGGTCGCCCTTCCCGACGTTGCGGGTGCGCAGGATGTTGGCCATCCGGCAGACCTCGTCGTGCAGCTCCTTGTAGGTGATGTGCTTGGACTGCGAGGGATCGTCGCCTTCCCAGATGATCGCAGTCTGGTTGGCGCGCGCAGGCAGATGCCGGTCGATGCAGTTGTAGGCGACGTTGAGCACGCCGTCCTCGAACCATTTGATCGAGATGTTGCCCGGCGCGAACGAGACGTTCTCGATTTTAGTCGGCGCCTTCATCCAGTCGATGCGCTTGGCCTGCTCCGCCCAGAAACCGTTCGGGTCCGAGATCGAACGGGCGTACATCTCCTTGTACTTGGCCTGGTCGACCCAGGCGCGCTTCGCCCACTCCGCGGGGATATCGTAGATCTTCTCGGACATGCTTCCCTCCACATGCGGCAAGCTCAGGCAATGCCGGCAGCATCATTCGATGGATTATGCGTCGGGCTAACCGGACCCGACAAGGAGCACAAGCTGGACCTTCGACGGGCAGCCGGCCATGCGGAGGATCAAGGTCTGGGCGGGTCGCTGTCGCAAATCTGAAACAGGGCGACGGGCGCCTTCCGGCTCTTTACCCAAACCGCCAGCAGGGACGCTGCAGACCCCCCATGCGCCGAGGAGAGGTATTTAGCAACCTCTTCTCGCTGATTCGGGACTCGCAATCGTGTTCGGAACACCCTAAATGGCCAACCCGGGTCCAAAGAGACCCCTCGGAACAAAAATCACAACAGCGGCATTGATCGACAACAGGACAGGGCTAAGGCGTAAGACCATGATGGATCAGCAGAATCTCGGGACGATACGGCCCGCTTCAGCCGATCCTGCAGCCATTGCCCTGGCCAAGGCCCTCGGACAATGGCCGAAACCGGGCGGTTTCAGGCGCCCGAGCCCCAAGAAGACCTATGACACGGCGCCTGCGGCGACGGTCGAGGCCCTCGCCAAGGAGCTCGGCTTGCGGCTCGGCGACCAAAACGAGCTGACCATCCGTCGTATCAGGCGCGGCAAGGGCTATTCCTTCGTCCGTCCCAACGGCGCGCATATCCGCGACGCCCGCACCATCCGGCGGCTGCACGCCATGGCGGTGCCGCCGGCCTATCGCGAGGTGCGCTACTCCGCCGATCCGAACTCGCACCTTCAGGCGGTGGGCCGCGATGCCGCGGGCCGGCTGCAATACCGCTATCACGCCGACTGGGAGAAGGTCCGCGAGCAGCGCAAGGCGCATCGCCTGGCAAAGCTCGTCGGCGCGCTGCCGAAAATTCGGCGCAAGGTCTCGGCGTTCCTGTCAGGGGACGAGCCGACGCGCGAGTTCGCGCTCTCGGCCGTGATCGAGCTGATCGCGCGCACCGCAATCCGCCCCGGCAATGAATCTTACGCCCGCCTCAACGGCACCCGCGGCGCGACCACGCTGCTGAAGTCAAACGTCACGCTGGAAGACGATTGCTTCGTGCTGACCTTCAAGGCCAAGGGTGGCAAGGCGGTGCGCAAAGAGTGCGACGCCGCCAAGCTGGTGCGCGCCATTGGCATTTTGCAGAGCGTTCCCGGCAAGCGCATGTTCCAGTATCGCGATGCCTCCGGCATCGTGCGCGCGGTCAACACCACCCAGGTGAACGCGTTTCTGCGCGAGATTGCCGGCATCAAGATCTCGCTGAAAGATTTCCGCACGCTGATGGCGTCCGCCGTCGTGGTGGAATCGCTGTCGCGGATCACGCCGGCGAGCAGCCAGCGCGGCCGCAAGAAGCAGGTGCTGGATGCGATCCGCGCCGCCGCCGACCAGCTCTCCAACACGCCGGCGATCTGCCGCAAGAGCTACGTCCACGACACCATCGTCACCGCCTTCGAGGATGGCATCCTCGAGCGCTTCGCCGCGACCATGACGGGTCAGCGCTCGCAGGCCAGGCGCGAGCAGTTGCTGGCGCAGGTGGTGGCAACCGCGGCGGTGTAACGAAGTGACGCTCTCGTAGGGTGGGCAAAGCGAAGCGTGCCCACCATTTGCCCATGGTGACGGGTGGTGGGCACGGCGCGAAGAGCGCGCCGTTGCCCACCCTACGAGAGCTACTTCTTATCTGACACACCCTTGTCCGGACCGGGATCGCCGCCTGCGGCTGCGATCGTGAGCCGCTCAAGGTAGTGCGCCCAACCCGTTGCATGAGCGGCCGCCTGCGCTTCGTTCGGCAGGCCGCTGTGGGTCATGCGCAGCAGCGTGCCGCCGTCCTGCTCGATCAGGTCGATCTCGATCAGGCTCGAGCCGGGCGGCACTTCCTGACCGCCCTCCCACCCGAACGTGTAGGCCAGACGATGCACCGGCACGACCTCGCGGAACGCGCCGCGGGCGGCGGCGCCGTCCGGGCTGACGCCCTTGAGCAGGTAGAGCCCGCCGGGATAAGGCTCCGTGGTTGCGTCGGAGCCCATCCAGCTCAGGATCTTTTCGGGGTCGGTGAGGTAGGCGAAGACAGTGGCGCGCGGCGCCGCGATCTGGGTCTCGCGTCGCACTATGAATGGCTCGGGCATCGGCGATCATCCCTGGTCTGACGATGGGACATGGCGGCGGCCCTGCGCTTCGTCAAGGATTGCCCGTGGCAAAGACGGCCCTGTTTCGCCATGATCGCCTGATGCAGCTCTCCCCGACCCTCGCCTGGCTCCTCGATGCGGCCTCGGATTGTCGCGGGGCCGACCACCTGCTCGCGGAGCTCGGCGCGCATCTGGTCGCCGACGGCGTGCCGCTCGCGGCAGGCGCCCTGACGCTGGAGGTGCCGCATCCGCTGATCGCGAAGCGGACCTGGCTGTGGCGTGCCGATAGCGGCCAGGTGATCGAAGCGCTCGGCTTCGCGCCGGGCGGCCTCGCGCCCGATCCACCCGACGACGCCGGCCGCCGCTGGCTGCGCGATATCGCGCGCGGCGAGGTGCATGAAGATGTCGCCGGACGGCCTGCTGGACCGCTGCTCGGCTGGATCGGACCGCGCCCATTCACGGCAGATGAGATCGAGCAATTGCGTCAGGCCGCGCGTTTCGCCGCAACGCCGCTGGCCGTGCTCGCCGCGCGCGCCACCTTGCGGGCAACGCTCGATGCATACCTCGGCACGCGCAGCGCGGAGCGGGTACTGGCGGCGCCTCTGCGCCGCGATCTCGGCGAGACCATCCAGGCCGCACTGCTCTATGCGGACCTGCGCAATTTCACGAGCCTGTCGGAGACCACCCCGCCGGCCGGTGTCATTGCGGCGCTCGATGCCTGGTTTGATCGCATCGCCGGCGCGGTTCACGCCTTCGGCGGCGAGGTGCTGAAATTCATCGGCGACGGCGTGCTCGCGATCTTTCCGGTGCTCGAGGCGTCACCGCGCCGCGCCTGCGATGCCGCGCTGCGCGCGGCAAGCGCAGCCGAAGCGGGCATGGCGTACCTCAACAAGGAGCGCCGCGCGCAAGGGCTGCCGCCTTTGTCGTTTGGCGCCGCGCTCCATCTCGGCGAGATGCTCTGGGGCAATATCGGCGCCGCCAACCGGCTCGACTTCACCGCGATCGGCCCCGCCGTCAATCTCGCCAGCCGTCTGGAGGGATTGTGCAAGCCGCTGGGCCGGACGGTGCTGGTGTCGGGCGCGCTCGCCGCCGAGACGGAGATGCCGCTGGTTGCGCTCGGGTCGCACTCGCTGCGCGGCATTGCCGCACCGTGCGAGGTGTTTGCGCTGGAGGAATCGCAAGCCCGGATATCGTAGCCCGGATGGAGCGAAGCGTAATCCGGGATCGGGCTTCAATCGAGACTTTCCCGGATTGCGCTGCGCTCCATCCGGGCTACGAAACGACGTAACTACAGCCCGCCCATCTTGCAGACGAGCTTCCACTCCTCCGCCGTCACCGGCTGCACCGACAGGCGCGAATATTTCACCAGCGCCATATCCGCGAGCTTCTTCTCCGCCTTGATCGCGACCATCGTCACCGGCGTCTTCAAGGGTTTGTCGGCCTTGATGTCGACGCAGACGAATTTGCCGGTCTTGTCGGTTGGATCGGGATAGGCCTCCTTGATGATCTCGGCGATGCCGACGATCTCCTTGCCCTCGTTGGAATGATAGAAGAACGCCTTGTCGCCCTTCTTCATGTTCACGAGGTTCTGACGCGCGGTGAAATTGCGCACGCCGGTCCAGGCCTCGCCCTTGGCGCCCTTCGCAACCTGCTGGTCCCAGGACCACACCGACGGTTCGGATTTCACGAGCCAGTACGCCAAGCTTATTCCTCCGCCTTGAAGGGGCGCGTCATCAGCGCCGAGATCGCGGCATCGATCGTGCTTCGGCCGCTCAGGATCGATGCGACCGCCTCGGATACCGGCAATTCGATGTCTTGCGAAGCCGCGAGCTCGATCAGCACGGGGGCGGTGAACTCACCCTCGGCGAGCTTGCCGGCGGGCGGCTGCTCGCCGCGTCCGAGCGCGAGGCCGAGCGCGAAATTGCGCGATTGCGGGCTCGAGCAGGTCAGAATGAGATCACCGAGGCCCGACAGGCCGGTGAGCGTCTCGCTGCGTGCGCCGAGCGCACGGCCGAGGCGCGTCAGCTCGGCAAAGCCGCGGGTCGTGAGCGCCGCCTGCGCGGAGGCGCCGAGCTTGCGCCCGACCGCAATGCCGACCGCGATCGCCAGCACGTTCTTGGCGGCGCCACCGATCTCGACGCCGCGAATGTCGGTGGAGTGATAGGGGCGGAATGTCGGCGAGCCCAGCGCCTGCACCAGGCTGCTGGCGAGCGCCTCATCGCTTGCCGCCAGGGTCACTGCCGTCGGCAGGCCGCGTGCGACGTCGTCGGCAAAGCTCGGCCCCGACAGGATCGCCGGCCGCGCGTGCGGCGCGGCCTCGGCGATCACGTCGGTCATGAACTTGTGGGTGCCGTGCTCGATACCCTTGGCGCAGGCGACGATCGGCACCGCTTTCGTGATGTGCGAGGCCAGCATGTTGACGGCACCGCGCAAATGTTGCGCCGGCGTCGCGATCAGCAGCATGTCGGCACGCGCGGCGAGCGCCAGATCGCTCGTCACGACGATCTCAGGCACGATCCGAATCCCGGGCAGCCGCGGATTGTCGCGCGTCGATGCGATCCGCACGCTATGTTCGGCATTGCGTGCCCACAGCGTCACGTTTCGCCCTGCTCGCGCCGCCACCGTCGCCAGCGCCGTACCCCAGGCGCCCGCGCCGATCACTGCGACGGATTGGAACGCGGCCATCCCTAGAATCCCGCCCGAGTCTTGCCGTAGCCCGCGGGCGCCGTCGCGTTGGCATCGAGCAGCCAGCGTGCGCGCGGCTGCGCGTCCATCGTGTCGGTCAGGCCGAGCGCCAGGCGCTCGGCGCCGGCCCAGGCGATCATGGCCCCGTTGTCGGTGCACAGCGCGGGCGGTGGCATGATCAGCTGCGTCCCGGCCTGCCTCGCGACATCGTCAAGCGCGCCGCGGATCGCCTGATTGGCGGCGACGCCGCCGGCGGCGACCAGCGCGCGCGGTGCGCCGAACTGCTCGCGGAAAAGCTTCAGGCCGACGCTCAGCCGGTCGGCCGTTGAATCGAGCACGGCGGCCTGGAAGCTCGCGCAGAGATCGCTGATGTCCTGCGGCATGAGCTCGGCCAGCCGGCTCGCTTCGGTGCGCACCGCCGTTTTCAGTCCCGACAGCGAGAAATTGGCATCGGGGCGCCCCTGCATCGGCCGGGGAAACGCAAAGCGCGTGGCATCGCCGCCTGCCGCCGCGCGCTCGACCTGCGGGCCGCCGGGATAGGGCAGGCCCAGCATCTTCGCGACCTTGTCGAAGGCCTCGCCGATGGCGTCGTCGACCGTGGTGCCGAGCCGCACATATTGGCCGACGCCGGTGACCGCGACGATCTGGGTATGGCCGCCGGAGGCGAGGAAGAGGCAATAGGGAAATTCGATGCCGTCGGTGAGACGCGGCGTCAGCGCATGCGCTTCGAGATGGTTCACCGCGACCAGCGGCGTGTCGTGCACCATCGCGATCGCCTTCGCGGTGGTGAGTCCGACGATGACGCCGCCGATCAGCCCGGGCCCCGCGGCCGCCGCGACGCCGTCGAGCTGAGCATACTCGATGCCGGCCTCGTTCATGGCGCGATCGATAATCCCATCGAGCACGTCGACATGCGCGCGCGCGGCGATCTCCGGCACCACGCCGCCGAAGCGGGCATGCTCGGCGATCTGCGACCGCACGATGTTGGACAGGATCTTGCCCTTGCCGTCGGCCGCGCGTTCGATCACGGCCGCGGCGGTCTCGTCGCAGGTGGTTTCGATGCCCAGCACCAGCATTGGCGAATTGTTATCCAATTTGCGCCCTTGCGCTCATCCATAAAGCAGAGTTCTGGTACGTCCGGTAGCATCCCGGGGTCGGCTTGCGCAATCGTCACGCGCAGCCGTTCTGGTCAATGCGTCACCGCCAAATGGTCCGGGAACAGCAGCGATGTCCATTCTTGTCACACGGCCGCATCCCGACAATGCGGCGACGGCGGACAATCTGCGCACGCGCGGGCATGCGGTACTGCTTGCGCCGGCACTCAAGCTCGAGCCGGTCGCCTTCCAAGGCGAGAGCGAAGTTTCTTATGATGCCGTTCTCGTCACCTCGGCCAACGCGATTCGCGCCATAGCGCCGCAAT
This sequence comes from Bradyrhizobium sp. CCBAU 45321, assembly GCF_028128975.1. NCBI lineage: Bacteria > Pseudomonadati > Pseudomonadota > Alphaproteobacteria > Hyphomicrobiales > Nitrobacteraceae > Bradyrhizobium > Bradyrhizobium sp. CCBAU 45321. Next base: position 40,295 of record NZ_LFKZ01000126.1, on the reverse strand, counting down.
TGCCGGACCTCGGTCTGCTGGAGCTACCATTGTACGCGGTCGGCGAACATACGGCTGCAGCGGCGCGAGAGGCTGGTTTTGCCGAGGTGATCGTCGCCGGGGGCGACGCAGCGTCCTTGCGCGACAAGGTGATGCAGAGCGCGTGCGACAAGGTGCTGAAGAAAAACAGCACGCTGCTGTATCTCGCCGGCGCGGATCTGTCGCGCGACCTCGGCGGCGAGCTCGGCGCGGGAGGTTTCCGCGTGGTGACGCAGACGACCTACCGCATGGCGCCGGTGAAGCATCTGCCGCGCGAGGTGTGCGAGGGCTTTGCCGCCCACGGGATCGAGGCGGTGCTGCACTACTCCCGGCGTAGCGCACGTGCGTTCCTCGATGCGGCGCGGGACGAAGGTGTCGAAATTTCGGCGCTGGCGATCCCGCATTGCTGCCTGTCCGAGACCGTTGCGGGCGTGCTGCGCGATGCCGGCGCGTCACAGGTTCTGGTGGCCGCAACGCCGGACGAAACTGCCTTATTCGACACCTTGGAGCGTGCGTTGCGGACCCGTTTGGCGTAAAGGTCGGGCCGAATCCGACGCAATCTAATCCATCCCTGGTATGGAAGTGTGAGGAACCGTCACGATGGCCGACGACAAGCCTGAAGACGCTGGATTGGCGCCCGAGCCGGGTCGTGCCAAGCGCACCCCGCCCACCATCGACCTCGAGGCGACGGAAGTCTCGACCCAGCCGCAGCAGGTCGCGGGCGAGCCCGAGGCATCCGAGCACGTCGCGCAGGAGCCGGCCAGGGTGGAGGAGCCCGGCTCGGAACAGGTCAAGGCCGAGCCTCAGTCCGAATCGGCAGAGCAGCAGGCCTCCGCGGCGGCGCCTGTATCGGCGCCGATTTCCCCCTGGATCATCGCGCCGTTCTCCGGCGTTGCCGCGGCTGCGGTCGTGATCGCAGTCGGCTGGATGCTGGGCTGGCCCGCGGTGCAGGCCCCGCCGGCCGCGCCGCAGGTCACCAGTGCGACCGTCGATGTGCTGAGCGGACGCGTTGCCGCGGTCGAAGCCAGGGCCGCGAGGCCCGCGGCCGATCCGGCCCAAGTCGCGCGGATCGACGCGTTGGAGAAAGCGGCGAGCGCACTGCGCGGCGACATCGCCAATTTGCGCGCGCAGTTCGACAAGACGGCGAGCGCGCTGAACGATGCGAAATCCGCACCGCCGAGTGCCGCGCCCGATCTTGCCGCGCTCACCGACCGCATCGCTCAGCTCGAGCGCGCGAGCAAGACCGAGCGGGCCGAGCTCGCGCAGCAGGGCGAGAAGATCGCCGAGGCCAAGACGATGGACGACAAGCCGCTACGCTATGTGGTGGCGGCGTCCCTGCTCGACGTTGCCGTTCGCCACGGCGATCCCTATCAATCGCAACTGGCCGCGGCGCGGTCGCTGGCGACCAAGCCCGATATGCTGAAGCCGCTCGAGGTGTTTGCATCGTCCGGCATCCCGACATCGGCTGCTCTGAGCCGCGAGCTCCTCAATATCGTGCCGAAGCTGTCGCCGCCGGCTGAAGCTCCGTCGAGCGAGGCCGGCATTGTCGAGCGGCTCCAGGCGGGCGCGTCGAAGCTCGTGCGGATCGAGCGCACCGATGGCGTCGGCAACGATCGCGGCGCTATCGTGACGCGCGTCACGGCGGCGGCGCTCCGCAGCGATTTCGCCGAAGCGCGGCGCGAGCTGAAGACGCTGCCCGAGGCTGATCGCGCCCCGGCGCAGGCCTGGCTCGACAAAGCCGACGCCCGCGACGCCGCGCTCGCCGCGTCCCGCAAATTCGCCGACGATGCCATGGCGGATCTCGCCAAATCTACTCAATAAGATTCGCGCAACAATCGGCGCGTATAGGGATCGACCATGCTTCGCATCGTCCTCTTTCTCGTCTTGATCGCACTGGCGGCGGCCGGCGCGGCCTGGGTCGCCGACCAGCCCGGCGATCTCGTCCTGACCGCGGGCAGCTTCCGCATCTCGACGACGCTGCCGAGGTTCGTGTTCTTGCTCGGCCTCTTCGCCGCTTCCGTCGTGCTGGTCTGGAGCATCCTGACGATGATCTGGCGCATGCCAGGGCGCTTGCGCCGCCGCCGTCATGACAAGCGCCATGCCCGCGGTCGTCATGCCATCACCCATGGCCTGCTCGCGATCGGCCACGGCGATTCCGCGCTCGCGCGCCGGCACGCCGAGGCGGCGCGGCGGCATGCACCGAACGATCCGCTCGCGCTGCTTTTGCACGCGCAGTCGGCGCAGCTCGAAGGCAATCGCGACGAGGCGCAGCGCGTCTTCCGCGCCATGGCCGAACGCGAGGATACGCGGCTGCTCGGCCTGCGCGGTCTCTTCATCGAGGCGCAGCGCGCCGATGATGCGGTCGGCGCCGTGATGATCGCGGAGGAAGCGATCAAGCTGTCGCCGTCCGCGACCTGGGCCTCGCACGCGGTGCTCGGCTTCCGCTGCGCGCGCGGCGATTGGAGCGGCGCGCTCGCGATCCTCGATTCGAATCTGTCCGCGGGCCTGATCGACAAGCCGACCTATCGCCGGCAGCGCGGTGTGCTGCTCGCCGCGCGTGCGCTGGAGCTGGAAACGATGGACCGCGACGTCGCGCGCGAGAGCGTGATGGAGGCGGTCAAGCTCGCGCCGACCCTGGTGCCGGCGGCCGTGCTCGCGGCAAAATTCGAGAGCGAGGCGCATCAGGTGCGCCGCGCCATGAAGATGGTCGAAGCCGCCTGGCTCGCCAATCCGCATCCAGATCTCGCGGATGCCTATGCGCATGTGAAGCTCGGCGATTCCGCATGGCACCGCTTGCAGCGGGTGGAGACCCTCGCCGCGAAGACCCCCGCCGACAAGCCCGGTTATGTCGAAGGGCAGCTCGCGATCGCGCGTGCTGCGATCGAGGCCTCGGAGTTCGCCCGCGCACGCGAGGTGCTCTCGCCTTATCTCAAGGATCCGACCCAGCGCGTCGCGCTGCTGATGGCCGAGCTCGAGCGCACAGAGCATGGTGACGGCGGCCGCGCCCGCGCCTGGACCTTGCGCGCGGTGCGCGCCCGGCTCGATCCCGCCTGGACCGCGGACGGCTATGTCAGCGACCGCTGGCGTCCGGTCTCCCCGGTCACCGGCCGCCTCGATGCGTTCCAGTGGCAGGCGCCGGTCGCGAGCCTGCCCTCGGACAAGGGCCCCACGCTCGAATCCTCGGCCTTCGAGGAAGCCATGCTGGCCGCTCCGCCGCCGAAGCGGGTCACCGCCGCTCCCAGCGAAGCCGCGGTGGAACCGCCGGAGGTGGCCCCGCTGCCGGCACCGGCCGCGCAGGACAATTCACCCCCTCAGGCCAAGGACGCCGCGAAGGAGGCTGCCAAGGAAGTGGCCAAGGAGACTGGGGAGCAAACTGCGAAGGTCGACGAGCCGGTCGTCACGCCCGCCGAGCCGGCGAATCCGGCTCCGGCGCCCGCCGAATCATCGCCGCCGGCGCCGACGCCGGTCTTCCGGACCCGCGCCGACCTCAGTAAGCCCACCTCGGCGCCGACCCAGACCGTCATCCCGATCGTCCGCGCACCGGACGATCCCGGGATCGACGACGACGGCCCAAGCGACGAATTTACGGAACAAATCGGCACGCCCAAAGCCCAGGCGGGCGGCTGGCGCGGATTCTGGTCCCGCTGGGGCGCGTGAGCGGTATTTCGCCTCCCGCTTGTCCTTGCCAATTCGGGCCATGCCCGATATCAGGGGCGCGCGTATCGGGGCCGGCATTGCTTTGGTCCCGGCAGGTTCGCCGCAATAGCTCAGTCGGTAGAGCACGTCATTCGTAATGACGGGGTCGGGGGTTCGAATCCCTCTTGCGGCACCAGCGCCCCGGTTCATCCGATCCCCAAGCGCTCCGATCGACCAGGCATCAGGCTCGCTCAGCTGCGTGATCGCGATCACATAATCGCAGCCATGGCTCCCCTACCGTCCGTCACGCCAACACGGGGAGACCTCACATGCGCAAGATCATTCTGATTGCCGCCATGCTCCTGGCTTCTGCCTCCGCCCAGGCAGGCGGCTCCCGCGGCCTGTCGCTCGCCGCGGCAGACGAGCAGACCTCCACTCCGCAAACTGCGACATCGGCGAGCACCGTGACCACGCACGTGAGCGAAGCCGCGCCGGCCACCGAGGCTCCGAAATATTCCGATCGTCCGCCGGCGGTGTCGCTCTCCGCGCCGGCTGCGGTGAGCGCTCCGACGGCGACCGCACCTACGACGGCCGCGCCGGTCATGACGGCCAAGCCCGCATCGAAGAGCGCAGCAAGGTCAGACAAGCCGAAGCCCAAGCGCAGCTGGACCGAGCGCCGCATCATCAGCGAACTGCATCGCCACGGCATCTATTGGTAGGCCGCAGACCAGTACCCCGATCTCGCCGTCATGCCCGGGCTTGACCCGCCTGCGCGGCCGAAGCCGCTTCGGCGCGGTGAAGGCCCGGGCATCCACGTCTTCGCGCCTGATCCAAAAACGTGGATGGCCGGGACAAGCCCGGCCATGACGCGAGAGTTTCGATTTGACGCGCTTATTGCGAGACCGTCTGGACCACACTGGCGATCGGGCGCGTGTTCGTGCCTGCGGTCGGCACCTTCATGTCCTTCATCAGCGCCTCGTCATATTCCGGCAGCGTCTGGAGGCTCGTCTTGGCCTTCATCTGCACGACCTTGTAACCGCCGGCCTTCAGCCGCGCGAGCAGCGTCGGCAGGGCGAGGCCCGTGTTCTTCTGGAAGTCGTGCATCAGGATGATGCCCTTGCCGAGCTTGTCCAGCCTCGTCATCACGGTCTCGACGATCTTCTCCGGCGTCGCGCCCTTCCTGAAGTCGAAGGAGTCGATTTCGGTCGAGAACATCGCGACGTTGCGGGTGCCGAAATAGCTCACCATCGCCGGATTGTGCTGAAGCTGCGGAAAGCGGAAGAACGGCGCCGGATTGGTGCCGAGCGCGAATTTCACCGCGCTGAAGCCCTTCTCGACCTCGTCCTTGACCTGCTGCTCGGTCAACTTCTTGCTGTTCAGATTGACATGCGACCAGGTGTGCGTGCCCACCGTGTGGCCCTGGGCCAGCACCTGCTTCAGGATCTCCGGATGGTAGGTCGCGTGCTTGCCGACCGAGAAGAACAGGCCCTTGGTGCATTCGTCCGCGAGCGCCTTCAACACCGTAGGCGTGTTGACCGGCCACGGACCGTCGTCGAAGGTCAGCACGACCTCCTTCTCGGTCAGGAAGTCGAACTGCTTGAAATGCTCGAAGCCGAAGCCGGGACCGCCCGTCGTGTCGATCTCGACGACGCGGGACACACCCAGCGCGTTCGGATTGGCGCAGGCCTGCCTCGGCTGCATCGGCATGACCGGCACGGGGGCAGGTGCTGGAGCTGCAGCGGCCGGCTTGGCCGCGACGGCCGCGGTGGTCTCGACGTCGTCCTTGGCGGCGAGCTTCGCCTGTGCCGGCAATGGGTCGGCGGCACGGGCGGCAACTGTCTTGGGAGCGCCCTGGTCGGCGCGCGCGGAATAATAAAACCAACCGCCGGCGGCGATCACGACCGCCGCAACTACACTGGCCAGCATCAGGCCCAACGCATTACGCATCGCTACTCTTTCCAATTACGCAACCAAACCGGCGGAATTTCCCGCGCGACGAGCCATTAATGCGAAGTAAGAGTTAACGTGACACCAACACGACAGCGGTTGCGAAGGAATTTCAGTGGGCTGCGTCTGAGTGACTGAGATCACAGAGGACGGGTCTCCCGTGAGCGTCATCACAGTGGAAACGGTTTTGCCGGAGCATCGTAGCTCCCATCGACAACGGGCCCCGCTGTGGCGGCGCCAATGGGAGCTTCAAATGACCAAGTCGTTTACCGGCAAGATCCGCGACACCAGCCTGGCCCTGGGCTTTGCCGCCATCGTCTCGATCGCTTCGACGGGCGCGAGCTTCGCCTTCTCGGCCGAGGCGCAGCAGATGTGCACGGGCGATGCCTTCCGTCTCTGCTCGGCCGAGATCCCCAATATCCCGAAGATCACCGCGTGCATGATCAAGCATCGCTCGGACCTCAGCGCCGGCTGCCGCGCGGTGATGGACAAGACCCTCGCCAAGGGCGCTTCGCGCAAGGTCGCTGACGCTCAGGACACACAGTAACCAAGACGCCGGCGGTTGCGCCGGCATCTCCCCTCGCCATGTCCCTCGGCATGAAGCCAGGGTGATGCGGCGGCGCCCTGTAGCTAGTCAACAAAGCCGTTGCAGGTGCGTGATCGTCGCACTAGCTTCGCCCGCACGTCTTTCCGGGTAAGAGGCAATTGCGCAATGACCAGACTGCTGTTCGTTACTTTGCTCCTGTGCGCATCGAGCGCCTCCGCACAACAGCAGCCCGGCCATGATGCCTGCGCGCGCGACGTCACGCGCTTCTGCCGCGCGGTGATGAACAATGGCGATGGCGCCGTGCTCGCCTGCCTGAAGCAGAACCGCACCCGCCTCAGCAAGGGCTGCGACAAGGTGCTGACGGATCATGGGCAGTGATCGTCATTCCGGGGCGCGCCGTTAGGCGAGAGCCCGGAATCCATCAGGCGGCAAATTCCTGAGAGAAATGGATTCCGGGCTCGCGCTTCGCGCGCCCCGGAATGACGAAAGACCTACGTACTGCTTCCCGCCGCGGTCGCGACCACCGGCAGCACCTCGCTGTTGGCGCGGTCCGGCGTGTCGTCCTTCCAGCGCACCGAACCGAATGGGCGCTCCAGCATGCGGCGGATCCGCACCGGCTCGGGACCGATGTGGAAATCGATCGCCTGCTGATGCAGCGCGCGTTCGGACTGGGTCGCCCGGTTGCGCTGACGCAAATAGTCGAGCCAGGTCGGGCAGTGATAGCGCTCGGTCCACAGCTCGGGGTCGGCGATGTCGCGCGCGATCGACCAGCCATAGGCGCCATTGCGTTGGCGGGAGAGCTGCACATCCTGCATCACGTTGTGGAACGCGCGCGCGTTCTCTTGCGCGACGCGATATTCGATCTCGACCACGAGGGGCCCGCTGCGTCCGGTCAGCGACAGCTTCACTTCGGGATCGGCCAGCATGTCCGCATCCTCGTTGCGGGCGCCGACGCGCGGCATCGTAAGCCAGATGCCGAGCAGCGGCGAGATCAGCATCAGGCCGGCTGCCGTCAGCAGCGCGATCTCGACGCCGGCATAGTCGGTGAGATGGCCCCAGCCCCAGGCGCCAATCGCGATGCCGCCGGCGATCGCGGCCTGGAACGCCGCGAGCGAGCGGCCCGCGACCCAGCGCGGCGCCGAGAGCTGCACGCCGATGTTGAACAGCGCGATCGCCGCCATCCAGACCGCGCCGCCTAGCACCAGCGCGGCCGCCGTCAGCACCGGCTCCGTGCTCAGGGCGAGGGCGGCCATGGCGAAGGCCATCGTGATGGTGCAGGCGCGGATCGCAGCCTCGCCGCTCATGCGCTTCCGCAATTCGTGAATGTTGAGCGCGCCGATCACGGCGCCCATGCCGAAGGCGCCGAGCATGATGCCATACATCTGCGCGCCGCCATGCAGCAGGTCGCGCGCGACCAGCGGCATCAGCGCCATCACGGCGCCGCCGATCAGGCCCATCACCAGCGTGCGCAACAGCACGATCTTGATCGGCGGCGAATTGGTGATGTAACGCACGCCCGAAACCATGGCACGGTTGAGCTTCTCCCGCGGCAGGCGCGACGCCTCGGTGTTTCGGCGCCAGAGCAGCAGCACCACCAGCAGCGGCAGATAGAGAATCGCGTTGCAGGCGAACGCCGCCACCGCACCGAGCGCAGCGACGATGACGCCGCCGACCGCCGGGCCGAAGCTGCGCGCGATGTTGTAGCTGATGCCGTTCAACGCCACCGCGGACGCCAATGCCTCGGGTGGCACTTGTTCGCTGACCGAGGACTGCCAGGCCGGGCCGAACAGCGCATTGCCGCTGCCGACGATGAAGCAGAAGGCGAGCAGCAATTCCGGGGTGATCAGGTTGAAGCCGGCCAGCACGGTGAGCACACTCGCGCCGATCAGCGCGATCGACAGCGAAATCACGCTGACGATGCGACGGTCATACATGTCGGCGATGGCGCCGGCCGGCATCGAGATCAGCATGATCGGCAGCATGAGCGCGGTCTGCACCAGGGCCACCTTGTCTGCCGAGGCCGCCATCTGCGTCATCGCCCAGGCCGCACCCACGCCCTGGATCAGGAGGCCGAGATTGGAGAGCAGGCTGGCGAGCCAGATCCGCCGGAACACGGTGTACCGCAGGGGCGCAGTGATGCCGTCGGCGGCCATTTTCGGGCGGTTCGGCTGCTCGGTCATATCCCCTTCCATGTCGGATGGCAGAAGTGGTCGTGGTGATTCCGGCCAATTCAGTGATGCCCGCGAAAGTCCTTCGCTGTCCAGTGCTTAGGCCGGTATAAGCAGTGCAAAGAGCTAGGCTTGCCGGGAGGAACTGATGAAGCTGTCGCGACGGACGATCTTGCAAGGGGCTGCGAGCGTGCCTTTCGCACTTGCGAGCTTGCGGACGGGCGCGCTGGCCCAGACCGCGCCTGCCGCCGCGCCCGGCACGGAGCTGCCGCCGATTCTGTTCGTCCACGGCAATGGCGATTACGGCGCGCTCTGGATGACGACCTTGTGGCGGATGGAGTCCAATGGCGTTGCACGGGATCGCATGATGGCGATCAATTTCACCGATCCCCTGGCGCGCAACGACGACAAAGTCGAGCAGGCGGGCCGCTCCTCGACCGAGGACCAGCGCCGCGAGCTCGCTGCTGCGATTGCTGAGCTGAAGCGCCGCACCGGCGCACCTCGCGTGGCTCTGGTCGGCAGCTCGCGCGGCGGCTACGCGATCCGCAATGTCATCAGAAACGGCGGCGCCGGGGATGTCAGTCATGCCGTGCTGTGCGGTACGCCCAATCACGGTGTGTTCGCGACCGACGACCAGCCCAACAACGAGTTCAACGGCCGCGGCACGTTCCTGCGCAGCTTGAACGAAGGCGAGAGCGAGGTGACGCCGGGCGTTGCCTTCCTCACGCTGCGCAGCGATGGCATGGACAAATTTGCGCAGAGCGACGGCCGCTTCATCGGCAAGCCCGGCACGCCGACCAATGTCACCGCCCAAGGGCCGGAGCTGAAGGGCGCCATCAATATGGTGCTCGGCGCCCTCGACCATCGCGAGGTGGCGTTCCACCCGCGCGCGTTCCGAGAGATTTACAAGTTCATCGCGGGGCGCGAACCTGCGCGCATCGCGATCGTGCCGGAGACCAGCGTGAGATTGAGCGGCCTCGTCACGGGCACGCCCGGCGGCGTGCCGACCAATCGTCCGGTCACGGGTGCAACCGTCGATGTCTTCCGTGTCGATCCCGATACCGGTGAGCGCAAGGGCGGTGCGCTGTACAGCTCGACAACGGGCTCCGATGGCCGCTGGGGGCCGGCGCAGGTCGATCCCGCCTGGTCGCTGGAATTCGTGCTGACCTCGCCGGATGCGCCGACGACGCACATTTACCGCTCGCCCTTCCCGCGCTCGTCCGAGGTCGTGCATCTGCGGCCCGCGCGGCCGCTCGGGCCTGCCGACAAGGACGCTGGCGCCGTCGTGATCATGTCGCGCCCGCGCGGCTATTTCGGCCTGCCGCGCGATGTGGTGCTGCTCGATGGCAAGGAGCCGGCCGACGTCAAGCCGGGCGTGCCCACGGATGCGGCAGCAACCCTGCGGCTTCCGGCCAGCGAGGTTGGACGTAACATCGTGGCCCAATTCGGCGAAGAACGGATTGTGACACGCGCCTGGCCTGCGTCCGAGAACCGGATTGCCATCGCCGAGCTGACTTACTAGCTATTTACCTGCGTCCCATCTTGCGGGAGAGAGCCATGAATATCGCCAGCGTGCGTCGGCCCATCATCCCTCCGGCTCCCCCGCGGGCGCCCGACGATATGTCGTTCTACGCCCGGCTCGCGGTTATCAGGCAGAACATGATCGCGACCTGGGGGCAACGCGCCTATGAGGAAGAAGTCATCCCGGGCCGCTTCATCTTCCGCAACAGCTTCATCCTGAACCAGCCGGACGCGATCCGGCACGTGCTGCTCAGCAATTACGAGAACTACACGCGCACCCCGGCCGGCATCCGCATGCTGCGCCCCGTGCTCGGCGACGGCCTTCTGATCGCGGAAGGTCATTCCTGGACGTTTCAGCGCCGCACGCTGGCGCCGGCCTTCACGCCGCGCGCGACCGCAAACCTCGTTCCGCACATGACGGCGGTGCTCGACGAGACCATCGCCAAGCTGGACGCGCAAACCGGCGAGCCGGTCGACCTGCGCGCGATCATGCAACGCATGACGCTCGAGATCGCCGGGCGCACGATGTTCTCGTTCGGCATGGACCAGCACGGCGCGACCCTGCGCAACTTCATCATGGAATATGCCGCGCGGTTGGGACGTCCCTATTTCCTCGACATGGTGCTGCCGGTGTCCTGGCCGAGCCCGATGGATTTCGCCCGCGCCCGTTTCCGTAAGCGCTGGACCGAGTTCGTGGCCATGCTGATCGCCGAGCGGCGTAAGGCGGGCAAGAAGGACGGTGCGCCGCCGCGCGATTTGTTCGATCTCATGGACGAGGCACGCGATCCCGAGACGGGCCAGGGCTTCTCCGACGAGCAGCTGGTCGACGAGGTCGCGACCATGATCCTCGCCGGTCATGAGACCACGGCAACGGCGCTGTTCTGGGCGCTCTACCTGCTCGCGCTCGATCCTGATACGCAGGAGGAGGTGGCGTCCGAGACCCGCGGCGAGCATCTCGACAGCATGGCCGACATCGATCGCCAGAAATTCACCCGCGCGGTGATCGACGAAACCATGCGGCTCTATCCGCCGGCCTTCCTGGTCGCGCGTGCCGCGCGCGATAAGGACAATGCGGCCGGTGTCGAGATCAGCAAGGGCGACATCATCATGATCGCGCCCTGGCTCTTGCACCGGCACGAGAAGCTGTGGGATCAGCCGAACGCTTTCATTCCAAAGCGCTTCATGTCGAAGGAGGCGCCGGACCGTTTTGCCTATCTGCCGTTCGGCGCAGGTCCGCGCGTCTGCATTGGCGCACCGTTTGCCCAGGCCGAATCCGTGCTGGCGCTTGCGCGGCTGATCGGCGCATTCCGAATCGAGCTTGCCGACCCCGCGACCCCCGTGATCCCGCTCGGCGTCGTCACCACCCAGCCGGACCATTCACCCCTGTTCCGCATCACGCGTCGGTGACAGGCTCGCGTCTGGCCGCTGGCGTGACCCACCCTAGATAGAGTTCCGCCATGAGCGACATTCAGGCCCAGTTCTCCGTTCTGAAGCAGACCGCCGACCCCGTTGTGGTGGAGGCCATCGCGCAGCTGATCGCCAACGGTCATGATCGCGATCTCAACCGGATCAATGCGCTGGATTTTGCCGACCGGACCGGGCTCGACCAGGAGAAGGTCATTTCCGGCTTCCTGCACGCCTCGCGGCTCGGCCTGTTCGATATGAGCTGGAACGTGCTGTGTCCCGGCTGCGGAGGCGTGCTGGGCGCGCACGCCACGCTGAAGTCGTTGAAGCACGACGACTACAATTGCGCGCTCTGCGCCGCCGGATATGAGGCCTCCGTCGACGAGATGGTCGAGGTGGCCTTCACCGTCAGCCCGCGGGTCCGCCGCATCGGTGCTCATGATCCCGATACGTTGCCGATCTGGGAGTATGTGCGGCAGATGTTCTGGAGCTCAGGCGTCGACATCAACGACGAATCCTTTTCCCGCCTGATCAACCAGGTAACGCTCGAAGCCCTCGAATTGCCCGCCGGCGAGAAGGCGATCCTCTCACTCAATCTGCCGAGCCAGTTCATCATCGTGTTCGAGCCGGTCACCCATTCCGCCCATTTCCTGGACGTTCAGGGTGAGCCGACCAGCGAGCGTCAGCAGCTGTCGATCATGTTCAACAAGCTGGAGGCGCCGACGGGGACCACCGTGATGCGCCCCGGACCGTTGCGTCTCATGCTTGAGAACCAATCGGACAGTCGCGTATTGCCCTCGGTCTGGATTGCCGACCACGCGTTGCACGAGATGATCGGCAAGCGCAAGCCGATCCTGACCGCCAAGCGCATGCTGTCCAACCAGACGTTCCGCGACGTCTTCAAGGCCGACAACCTCAATGTCGACCAGCGACTGAAGATCACGTCCCTGACGTTCCTGTTCACCGACCTGAAGGGTTCGACGGCGCTGTATGAGCGGGTCGGCGATCTCAATGCCTTCGATCTCGTGCGGGCGCATTTTCGCGCGCTGCTGGAGATCATCGCCGCCGAGAAGGGTGCGGTCGTGAAGACGATCGGCGATGCCGTGATGGCGACCTTCGTCAGGCCCGAGCACGCCATCACCGCGGGACTACGGATGCGCGCGGCGATGGACGAATTGAACAAGCAGCGCGGCGCCAACGACCTCATTCTCAAGATCGGGATCCACGAAGGCCCCTGCCTCGCGGTCATGCTCAACGAGCGGCAGGATTATTTCGGCCAGACCGTCAACATCGCCGCGCGCGTGCAGAGCCTCTCGACCGCACAGGAGATTCACATCACCGGTCCGGTGCTGGACGCTCCCGCCGTTGCCGAAGTGCTCGAGCAGCGCGCGATCAAGCCGATCCAGAAGCAGGCCGCGCTCCGTGGCATCGCCGACAAGATGGTGGTGTACGAGATACCGTGAGGCGGGGGATGCGACTGCTTGCTCCGTCATTGCGAGGAGTCCTTGCGACGAAGCAATCCGGGCCGCCTCCGCGGAAAGATTCTGGATTGCTTCGCTGCGCTCGCAATGACGTTGTGGAAGCGGACGTGCGCCCCACTCTCCATCGTCAAGCCCGGCCATGACGGCAGAAAGCGCGCCCAGATTGCCGAAACGTAATACGCGCGCGGAACTGACGCACGTTGCGCCGGTTGGGTTTCCTGCTCATATAATGCTGGTAACGGCCGCGCTCCTTGCGGCGTCATCAATCTCGGTAGGATCCATGCTCGACGGCTTGCGCCAATTCATCGCCGACATTGTCGGTCCCCAAGCCCAGGACCGCGCATTTGGCGACAGCGATTACCGGCTGGCCGCGACCGCGCTGCTGGTCCATGTGGTCTCGCTGGACGGCCAGCCCAGCGCGGCCGAGCAGCGCAAGCTGCACAGCCTGATCGAAAACCATTTCGGGCTCGACCGCGGCACCGCCGACCGTCTCATCGCCGACGCGACCCAGGTCGAAGGCGAGGCCGTCGACCTCTATCACTTCACCAGCGTCATCATGCGCTCGCTCGATGAAGCGGGTCGCAAGCGAATCGTGCAGATGATGTGGGAACTGGTCTATGCCGACGGAGAGGTCAGCGAGTTCGAGGACAATGTGGTCTGGCGCGCGTCCGACCTGCTCGGCATCGCCCAGCGCGACCGGATCGAGCTGAAGCACGCTGTTGCGGAGCGTGCTGGTGGCCAGGTCAAGGATCGCGCCGTCGGACCTGTCCCCGGCGGATTGCCTGGCCTGCGAGCCACATGACGAAACTTTAATATAAGCCCGGCGGTCCCCCGCTTTGCGGATTCGACTGCAAATACCGGGCTTTCCTGCTTCCCCTGTCGCTCTCACAAGCAGCCATGCTGCCGCCGCCGCTTGCCTGCCACGCACGGCTTATGCTCTCGTTCTGGTATTGCCGGGGCCACAGAGTTCAATTCAAGAGACTTCGATCGTGACTGAGCGGGTAACGTTGATCACCGGTGCCTCGGCGGGCATCGGGATGGAGCTGGCGCGTGTGTTTGCCGCCAATGGACATCGCCTCGCATTGACGGCGAGACGGGTGGATCGGCTCGAAGCGCTCGCGAACGAGATCGCCGCCAAGGGTGGCAAGAAGCCGATCGTGATCGCCTGCGATCTCGAGGACCCGCATGCCGGTGAGAGGATCGCCGCGGCACTTGCCGCCGAAGGCGTCGAGCTCGATCATCTCGTCAACAATGCCGGCTTCGGCGTGTTCGGCGATGCGATCGAGCGCGATCGCGCCGAGCAGCTCGGCATCGTCGATGTCAATGTCCGGGCCCTGACGGATCTGTCGCTGCGCTTCGCCGATCAGCTCATCCGAAACAAGGGCGGTCTTCTCAATGTCGGCTCGGTCGCAGGCTTCCTGCCCGGCCCCGGCATGGCCGTCTACTACGCGTCCAAGGCCTATGTGATCTCCTTTACCGAAGCATTGCGGGCGGAGCTTGCGCCCCGCGGCGTCCGCGTCACCGTGCTTTGTCCGGGCCCGGTCCCCACGGAATTCCAGGCCCGCGCCGGCGTCGGCTCGCAACATGACACGGCCTTTCTCAACGTCTCAGCTGCCGAGGTTGCGCAGGAGGCGTATCGCGCTCTGATGGCCAACAAACGGGCAGTGCTGCCCGGCCTCGGCAACAAGATTGTGCCGTTCGCGCTGCGCTTCTTCCCGCGCGGCTTCATCCTGGCCGCCACTAGCCGGTTCCAGCGGCAGCGGCGCTGAACGCCGCCGCCCACGTCCGTAGTGGCCCGGAGCTTGCTTCCAGACGTGCGCGTGTGTGCGCAAACTCACACGATGTTAACCATCGCTTAGCTATGCTGGCGGTCTGAACCGATAGCACTCGCAGAGGCCATGTCGTTCCGGACGGACAGGTTTGGTGGCGCAGAGGTGGTCGCCTTCCCACAGAGGGCGGCGAGCGTCGCCGCCGCTGAAACCCGGCTGCCGGTGCTGATCGTCCTGCATCAGGAATGTTCGACACCCGGGCGCGTCGGCAATGCGCTGCGCGCACTCGGCCATCGCCTCGACATCCGCCGTCCCCGCTTCGGCGATCCCCTGCCCGAGACGCTCGATCAGCACGCCGGTGCCGTGATCTTCGGCGGGCCGATGAGCGCCAATGATTCCGACGACTACATTCGCCGCGAGATCGACTGGATCGAAATTCCGCTCCGCGAGCAGCGCCCGTTGCTCGGCATCTGCTTGGGGGCGCAGATGCTGGCGATGCAGCTCGGGGCCCGTGTCGCGCCGCATGCGCAGGCGCTGACGCAGATCGGGTACTACCCGATCAGGCCGACCCTCGCGGGCCGCGCGCTCTGCCCGCACTGGCCGGCGCAGGTCTATCACTGGCATCGCGAGGGCTTTGAGCTGCCTGAAGGCGCCGACTTGCTCGCCGAAGGCGATGATTTCCCGGTGCAGGCATTCCGCACGGGCAATGCTTTCGGCGTGCAGTTCCACCCCGATGTGACCTATGCGATGATGTGCCGCTGGACCACGCGCGGTTACGACGGCTTCAGCGCGCCCGGTGCACGGCAGCGGCATCATCATTTCGCGGATCGCGCCGTCTACGATGTCGCCGAACGCGCCTGGCTCGATCATTTCCTCGACGGCTGGCTGGAGCGCCGGCCGATGCTGGCGCAAGCCGCCGAGTGATCGCGGCTTCGCGCAAGTCCTTCTCCCATCCCTGGGTATGCTAGGCTCGCTTCTAACGAGCGCGTGCCAACGCGTGCCGGCAAACAAGGGAGAGCGTCATGGCCTACGAACACATTCTCTATGAGGTGAGCGACAAGATCGCGACCATCACGCTCAACCGCCCCGATCGCATGAATGCATGGACGCCGGTCATGGAGCGCGACGTGCGCCACGCTATGGAGGCATCGAGCACCGACGACAATGTCCGCGTCATCGTCCTCACCGGCGCGGGCCGCGCCTTCTGCGCCGGCGCCGACATGGATGCGCTGAAGGGCCTCGATCCCGACGACGTCAGGCGTGCCTCGAACCTGCCGCCGTTCGATATGAATCGCCGGCCGGACTGGCAGACGCGGTACGGCTATTATCCTTCGATCAAGAAGCCTGTGATCGCCATGCTCAACGGCGCGACGGCTGGCATTGGACTGGTGCATGCACTCTATTGCGACCTGCGCTTTGCTGCCGACAATACCGTGTTCACCACGGCCTTCGCGCGGCGCGGCCTGATCGCCGAGCACGGCATCAGCTGGATG
This sequence comes from Bradyrhizobium sp. CCBAU 45321, assembly GCF_028128975.1. NCBI lineage: Bacteria > Pseudomonadati > Pseudomonadota > Alphaproteobacteria > Hyphomicrobiales > Nitrobacteraceae > Bradyrhizobium > Bradyrhizobium sp. CCBAU 45321. The sequence goes on along the minus strand of NZ_LFKZ01000126.1, from coordinate 24,311 downwards.
CTGCCGCGCATCGTCGGCCACGCCAATGCGCTGGATCTGTTGCTCTCGGCGCGGCGCGTGTCGAGCGAGGAGGCACTGCGGATGGGCTTGGTGAACCGGCTCTGGTCGCCGGAGAAGCTGCGCGAGGAGACCTATGCCTATGCGCGCGATCTCGCCGATTTCGTTTCGCCGAGTGCGATGGCCGTGATCAAGCGCCAGCTCTACGAGGTGCCGTTCCAGACGCTGGCCGAGGCGACGATCGAGGCCAACCGCGAGATGATGGTGGCGCTGAACGGGAGTGATTTCCGGGAGGGCGTGGCGAGCTTCATGGAGAAGCGGCCGCCGCGGTTTACAGGGAGGTAGGGGAGGAGAGATTCCGAGAGAGCCCGGCTTCGCCCTTCGGGCTACGCCGCGGCAGCCTTCGCTACGAAAAGGCTTGCCGAGCCGAAGCTGGCGAAGCCAGCGAAGGCTGGTGGAGCCAGGCGGGATCGAACCGCCGACCTCGTCATTGCGAACGACGCGCTCTCCCAGCTGAGCTATGGCCCCTTTGCTGGCCGCTCTGGTGAACGCGGCCGACAACCGGGCGCCATTTAAGTCCCCGCCAAGGTCAAGTCAAGGACGGGCGTAACCCGGTTTTAGCTCTCAGGGTGCCGACTTCCCTTGTTTGGGCCTGACGGAACCGATATCTAGCAAACGGGGCGTCAATCCCGACCGAGCCAGAGTTTTCAAAAGCCAGAGGCCTCATAAGCCATGCGTGCCGTTCTCGACATCGTCATCATCGTGCTCGACCTCTACGTCTGGCTGCTGATCGCCTCCGCGATCCTGTCCTGGCTGATCGCCTTCAACGTCGTGAACACGCGTAACCAGTTCGTGTCGGCGGTGGCGGAGTTCCTCTATCGGATCACCGAGCCTCTGCTGGCGCCGATTCGCAATTTCCTGCCCAGCCTCGGCGGTCTCGACATCTCGCCGATCATCCTGATCCTGATCATCATGTTCATCGAGCGGGTGATCCTGTACTACATCTATCCGAACGTGGTCTAAGCGGGCGGGAGCGCCTTGGTTGCCAACAAGGAGCCTTGTTGTCAGGAGCCTTGCCCTAAGGACCCTTGGCGCTACTCGGCCGCAGGAATCAGCATCGCGCTGCGGGTGACTCCGCGCGGCGGCCGCGACGACATCGACGGGATCGAGCAGCTTTCGGATGGCCGCAGCGTGGTCAAGGTGCGGGTGCGCGCCATTGCCGATGGCGGCGAGGCCAACAAGGCCGTTCTGGCGCTGCTGGCGAAATCGCTCGGCGTGCCCAAGAGCAATGTAAAGCTGCTATCCGGAGCCACGTCGCGGTTGAAGCAGATCGCGGTCGACGGCGATCCGGCGCGTCTCGGCGAAACCCTGCGCCAGCTCACATCGGCCAAATCGACAGATTGAGAGAACGGATATGACCGCTGATATCATCGATGGAAAAGTCATTGCGGCGGAACTCCGTGGCCGCGTCGCCAGCGAGGTCGCCCGCGTCAAGCGCGAGCACAATCTGGTGCCGGGCCTTGCGGTGGTCCTGGTCGGCAACGACCCCGCCAGCGAAGTCTATGTCCGCTCAAAACACACCCAGACCCAGGCCGCGGGCATGGCCTCGTTCGAGCACAAGCTGCCGGCCGACGTCTCGCAGGCAGACCTGCTGGCGCTGGTGGCAAAGCTCAACCGCGATCCCGCCGTGCACGGCATTCTCGTGCAATTGCCGTTGCCGAAGGGGTTGAACACCGAAGCGGTCATCAATGCCATCGATCCCGCCAAGGACGTCGACGGACTGCATCCGAACAATGCCGGCCGGCTCGCCGGCGGCTTCGAGGCGCTGTCGCCCTGCACGCCGCTCGGCTGCATCATCCTGACCAAAAGCGTGCACGCCTCGCTCGAAGGCATGAACGCCATCGTCATCGGCCGCTCCAACCTGGTCGGCCGCCCGCTCGTGCAATTGCTGCTGAACGAGAACGCCACGGTGACGGTCGCGCATTCGCGCTCGCGCGACCTGCCTGGCCTCGTGAAGAAAGCGGATCTTGTCTATGCGGCGGTGGGCCGGCCAGAGATGGTGCGCGGCGACTGGCTGAAGCCGGGTGCGACCGTGATCGATGTCGGCATCAACCGCATCCCGAAGGAGGACGGCAAGACGCGCCTCGTCGGCGACGTCGCCTATCAGGAAGCGCTTGCCGTTGCCGGCGCGATCACGCCGGTGCCGGGCGGTGTCGGCCAGATGACGGTGGCGTGCCTGTTGGTGAACACGCTCCGCGCGGCCTGCGCGATCGCCGGCCTGACGAAGCCGGCGGTGTAAGAAAGCTCTCCTGTCCCGGACGCGACGCCGAGCCGGACCCATCGCGCCACTGTGCTGGGCCCCGGCTCAGCAGCGCATCGTTTCACGGGGCGCTGCGTCCGGGGCACGGAAGCTCAGCCCTTCTTCTTCTTCTTCTCGCGCTCGATGCCTTCTTGGATCAGCTGGTGCGCTTCCTCCGGGCCGCCCCAGCGCAGGATCTTCACCCACTTGCCCTTTTCGAGATCCTTGTAGTGCTCGAAGAAGTGCTGGATCTGCTGCAGCGTGATGTCAGGCAAATCGGAATACGACTTCACCTTGTCGTAGCGCTGCGTCAGCTTGGACGACGGCACCGCCAGGATCTTCTCGTCGCCGCCGGCTTCGTCCTCCATGAACAGCACCCCGACCGGGCGCACGCTCATGACGGCGCCGGGGATGATGGCGCGGGTGTTGATGATCAGGACGTCGCAGGGATCGCCGTCATCCGACAGCGTGTGCGGGATGAAGCCGTAATTACCGGGGTAACGCATCGGCGTGTAGAGGAAGCGGTCGACCACCAGCGTGCCTGCCTCCTTGTCCATCTCGTACTTGATCGGTTCGCCGCCCACGGGGACCTCGATGATGACATTGACGTCGTGGGGGACGTTCTTTCCAATCGAGACCGCATCGATACGCATTCAAGGCTCCGTTGTTGCCGAGGATAAATCGCGCCCGGCAGCGATTTTGGCGCTGTCATACGCGGGCTTGGCCCGCTGATCCATCGCGTTTTTGTGAAATAATGAATCCGGCGATCACCGGCGCAAGCGGCCTGCGGTATCGACGGATGGGAACGCTGCCCGGCTAGAGTTTCAGCAGCTCAATTGGTCCAAGCGAAGGCAACCTTGTCGAGCGCCTTCGGTCCGAAACGCTCCGACGAGCGCGCCACCATGCGGCCCCCCAGGGCGCGATAGAACTCGGTAGCGGGGTCGTTGTCCGAGAGCGCCCACACCACCATGCTCTTCAGGCCGCTCTGCATCAGGTCGCGGCGGGCGGCGGCAAACAGGCGGCGGCCGAAGCCGAGGCCCTGAAATTCGGGCCGCAGATAAAGCTCGTAGATCTCGCCGTCGAAATGCAGGCTGCGGGCTCGGTTGCGGCCGTAATTGGCATAGCCCGCGATCTTGTCACCGAACACCAGCACGCTGACACGGCTGCCCTTGCGGATCGCGCTGTCCCACCATTGCGGACCGCGGCGGTTGATCAGCTTCTCCAGCTCGGCGCCGGGAATGATGCCCTGATAGGCCGAACGCCACGCTTCGTCATGGGTCGACGCCACCGCAGTTGCATCTGCAGCTTTGGCCGGCCGGACCTCGATCAGGGTTGTGCTCATGGACGCGATCAAACCAAGTCGCCGCGCCGGCGGCAAGACCTATCGTTAATTATCGGTTAACCTGTGGACTTTCTGCATCAGTATTTTGGCCATGTTGTGCCGAAAAAGGACAGGGCCCAATGCTGAGGGCACCGGCGGGCCGTGCCTCGGTGCAAAACTCCTGTTGCGGCAACGAAGGAACGGCGATGGGCACCGCAGAAAGTCCGCCCATGCTGATTCGTTCCTACTAGTGTGGCTGTCGCTGTTCTTGTTCGCCCTCGGCAATTCATGCGGCTCCTCAACACCATCGCGCTCCTGCCTCTGCTGGCCTTGCTGACTGCGTCGCCTCTGTGCGCGCAGGTCGGGTTCGGTCCAACCGGAGAAGAGGGCGAGCCGTTTCGTCGGCAGGCATGGCGCGTGCCAACGCCGGATACCGATCTTGCTGCGCATGCCCTGCTGTTTCGCCCCTCGGGCCCAGGTCCGTTCCGGCTCGCGGTGATCGCACACGCCTCAACGCAGAACACGCTGCGTCGGGCGCAAATGCCGCAGCCGGAATACCGCCCGCTCGCCGCCTATCTCGTCGCGCGCGGCTTTGCGGTGCTGGTGCCGGAGCGGCCCGGCCATGGTGCTACCGGCGGCCGCTACCTCGAGGATCAGGGCGGCTGCGACGAGGCCGACTACGCGCGCTCGGGCCGCGCAACGGCCGACGCAATCAAGCTGGCGCTGGTCCATCTGCAAAAGCAGGACTTCATCCGCAAGGATGGCGCGATCGTGATCGGACATTCCGCCGGCGGATGGGGTGCGCTGGCGCTCGCCGGTGCCGATCCGAAGGTGATCTCCGCCATCACCGTGTTTGCACCGGGACGCGGCGGCCATGCCAATGATGAGCCGAACCGAATCTGCGCGCCGCACACCCTGCTCGCCGCCGCAGCGGAATTCGGCAAGACCGCGCGCATTCCCGTCACTTGGCTTGTTGCGCCCAATGACAGCTATTTCGCGCCAGCATTCTCGCAGAAACTCGTCGATGCGTTTCGCGGCACGAGCGGCAAGGCCGAGTTTCGCCCGCTGCCGGCCGTCGGCAGCGAAGGCCATTGGATGATCGAAACCGAAGCCGGCGTCAAAGCCGCCAGCGGCGAGCTCGCGCGGGCGCTGAACCCGCCCAAGCCTGTGGCGACCAAGAAGCCATGACGCTGTATTTCCTGTTCAAATTTGTTCACGTCCTCGGCGCCATCGTCATTCTCGGCACCGGGACCGGCATCGCCTTCTTCATGCTGATGGCGCATCGCACGCAGCAGCCGGAGTTCATCGCCCGCACCGCTTCGGTCGTGGTCATCGCGGATGCGATCTTCACGCTGTCGGCCGTGATCCTCCAGCCGGTCAGCGGCGGCGTGCTGATGATGCTGTCGGCGACCTCGATCACGGAGGGCTGGCTGCTGGCCTCACTCGCGCTCTACGCGATTGCCGGCTTGTTCTGGGTGCCAGTCGTGTTCATGCAGATCGAAATGCGCGACCTCGCGCGCAAGGCTGCTGCGCAGCGCAGTGCGCTCCCACAGCGCTATTTCGTACTGTTCCGCCGCTGGTTCGCGTTCGGCTTCCCCGGTTTTGGGGCAACCGTGCTGATCCTGTGGCTGATGATCGCAAAACCGTTTTGAGAGACGTGATGAACCAGCGCACCATTCTCGTACTCGGCGCCTCTGGCCTGATCGGCCGCTTCGTCACCGATGATTTGCGCACGCGGGGCTTTCGCGTCGTCGGCGTGGCGCGGAGCCTGTCGCCGGCGCAGAGGATGAGCGCGCTGGACATCGAGCTGCCGATCCTCATCCTCGACACGGCCGCGCTGACGCGTCTCCTCAGCGAGCACGCGGTAGACGTCGTCGTGAACTGTCTCGGCGTGCTCCAGGATGGTCCCGGCAGCAACACGAGCGCGGTGCATCGCGATTTCGTCGCGCGACTGCTTCAGGCGATCGGCGGCAGCGGCCGCGCAATCCGGTTGGTGCATATCTCGATCCCCGGCTCCGCGGAGGCGGACCGCACCGCCTTCGCTACGACCAAACGCGAGGCCGAGCGCCTGATCGGGGCTAGCAGCATTCCCCATGCCATCCTGCGGCCCGGCTTCGTGGTCGCACCGTCAGCCTATGGCGGCAGCGCCCTGCTCCGCGCGCTTGCAGCCTTTCCGATCGATTTGCCGGCCAAGGACATGGCAACGCCATTTCAGCCCGTGGCGATCGAGGATATTACGGCGACCATCGCCTGGCTCGCCGCGCGCGACATTGACGATGCCTCGTTGAGGGCGGTGAGCTGGGACCTGATGCAGGCCGAACCGGTCACCATGGCCGGCGTCATCAAGCCGTTTCGCCATGCGTTCGGCACGGCCGGTTGGCCACGCAACGCGATGCCGCGCTTCCTGCTTGATCTCGGCGCGAAACTCGGCGATGTCGCCAGCTATCTTGGCTGGATGCCACCGATGCGCTCCACCGCCATTGCCGAGCTCCGTCGCGGCGTGACTGGCGATCCGACAGCGTGGATCGCCGCGACGGGCATCGCGCCGAGGAGGCTGGCTGAATTAATCGGACGCCACCCTGCCAGCATCCAGGACAAATGGTTCGCGCGTCTGTTCCTGGTCAAGGCGCTGATTTTCGCAAGCCTGGTCGCGTTCTGGGTCGTCTCGGGCTTTATCGCCTTGTTCGTGTCCTACGGTGCCGCCGCCGGCATCTTGACCGCGCACGACTTTCCGCCCGCGTTGGTCGATCCCATCACCATCGGCACCAGCCTGATGGACATGAGCATCGGTGTATTGATCGCCTTCCGCCGGACGGCTGCGATCGGCTTGGTCGCGGGTATTTTCGCTTCGCTCGGCTATATGGTTGGCGCAGCGATTCTCACGCCCGACCTCTGGATCGAGCCGCTTGGCGCGCTGGTGAAGACCGGGCCGGCGATCGTGCTGATGGTCGTCGCGCTTCTGATGCTGGATAACCGATAGCGTTTTCGAGCTAAGTGGATTTCGGTTCGCGTGAAGAAAACGCGTCAAAAAGAGAGTCTGATGCCCAAATGGCCTAACGACGACGTCATTCTGTTCGACGGCGTCTGCATCTTCTGCTCACGCTGGGTCCGCTTCGTCGCCAAGCGCGACACGGCGAGGCAGTTTCGGTTCACGCCGATCCAGTCGGATTATGGCGCCCGGCTCGCGCACACGTTCGGCATCGACCCCGATGATCCCGACACCAACGCGGTTGTCCACGGCGGCGAGGTGTTCATGAAGTCGGATGCTGCGCTGACGGTGCTGTCGCAGCTCCCAGGCTGGGGCTGGGTGCGTGGGCTGTTCGCCGTGCCGAAGCCGCTGCGGGACGCGGTCTACAGCCTCGTCGCGCGCAACCGCTATCGCATTTTTGGGAGGTATGACGCCTGCTTCGTGCCGGATGCCGATTTGCGGGCGCGGGTGATCGAGTAGCTCGCACTGACGGAGCTTGCGGGTTATGGCTTGCCCAGAGCCGCCAGCGCTTCCCCCGCCGCCCGTTCTCCGCTATCCCGCGCGCCATGGGCGGTCGTGAAGAAATTCGGCGACGTCGCCTCTCCCGCAAAAAACAGTCGCCCATCGACCGGCGCGGCCAGCACTGCGCGATCCCTCGCGTGCCCGGGCAGCGCATGCGAATACGACCCCCGCGCGAACGGATCGCGGGCCCAGCGCGATTCGTACAGCGGCTTCAGCTTGCGCCTGATGTCGTTGCCGAGAAAACCCGCGATCTCGTTGATGGCTTGGGCGGCGATGGCGCCGGCGCCGGCATCCTCGAGCTCGCGGGCAAAGCTGCCGCCGAAAAAGCCCTCGATGCAGGGCTGGCCGAACGGGCGGATGTGATAGGTGCCCATCTCCGTGCGCATGGTGGCGCCGCGCAGGTTCCCCTCTATCGGGAAGGTCTCGGCGTCCTCAAGCGCCAGCGTCACCTTGTCATCGACACCGAGCGGCAGGCCGGCCGCTGCGCTCACCTTTGCGGGGAGCGGGGGCGAGAAGCGGATGGCTTCCTCCGCAATGAGATTGGTCGGCACGGTGACGATCACCTTGTCCGCGGTCAGCGTGCCCCGCGACGTCTCGATGCGGATGCGCTTGTCCGAATGATCGATCAGCGCGACGTTGCAGTTCAGCGCCACCGGGCAGGGTGCACCATAGGCCGCAATCAGCGCGCCATAACCGCGGCGGACGCGCCAGTTGAAGTTGGTGTCCTCATAGGCGTCCCAGTCCAGCGTCGACATATCCTTCAGCTCGCAGCCGTTGATATAGGTCGAGATCGCGTCGATCATCGGATTCCAGCGATTGCCCGGCTCCAAATGCGAGCTCGCGGGCTCGTCCTTACCTGTTTGCGCTGCTTCCCACAGACGCTCATAGAACGCGTCCATCGCGCGCATGAAATCGTCGCGCTCGCTTTCCGGAAAGGCATTGCCGTAGGCCCGCTCGCGCCAGGGCGGCAGGTCCTTGTTGAGCTCGAAGCCGAGCTGTCGCGCGATCGGCACGAAGCAGTTCTTGTCGGCCGAATGCAGCCAGCCGCAGCCGACGTCGAACGTCACCTCGGGTGAGGCCTGCACCGTCCAAGCCCGGCCGCCGAGCCGGTCACGGGCCTCCAGCACGATCACGGAGAGGCCGGTGTCCGTCAGCGCATGGGCTGCGCCGAGGCCGGCAGCACCGGCGCCGATGATCGCAACGTCGACGGAGGAGGGGAGGGACATGGAGAAGCGAATAGTGAGTGGCGAATGGCGAATAGAGTATAAGAAACGCCGCTTCTGGCCAAACGCCCCTATTAGCTACTCGCCATTCCCCATTCGCTCAGTCACGCCACCGCTTCCTTGGCCTTTTCCGCGCGCTTGCGCTCGTTCGGGTCGAGGTGCTTCTTGCGCAGGCGGATCGACTTCGGGGTGACCTCGACGAGCTCGTCGTCCTCGATATAGGCGAGCGCCTTTTCCAGCGTCATGCGGATCGGCGGGGTCAGGCGCACCGCCTCGTCCTTCGAGGTGGTGCGGATGTTGGTGAGCTGCTTGCCCTTGAGCACGTTGATCTCGAGATCGTTGTCGCGGGTGTGCTCGCCGACGATCATGCCGCGATAGACCTTCCAGCCCGGCTCGATCATCATCGGGCCGCGGTCTTCCAGCTTGAACATGGCGTAAGCCACCGCTTCGCCCTGGTCGTTGGAGATCAAGACGCCGTTGCGGCGGCCCTGGATCTCGCCCTTGTAAGGGGCATAGCCGTGGAACAGGCGGTTCATGATCGCGGTGCCGCGGGTGTCGGTGAGCAATTCGCCCTGGTAGCCGATCAGGCCGCGGGTCGGCGCGTAGAACACCAGGCGCTGGCGATTGCCGCCCGAGGGCTTCATCTCGATCAGCTCGGACTTGCGCTCGCTCATCTTCTGCACGACGACGCCGGAATGCTCCTCGTCGACGTCGATCACGACCTCCTCGATCGGCTCCATGGTGGCGCCGGTCGCTTCGTCCTTCTGGTAGACGACGCGCGGACGCGACACCGAGAGCTCGAAGCCTTCGCGGCGCATGGTCTCGATCAGGATCGCGAGCTGGAGTTCTCCGCGGCCGGACACTTCCATTGCGTCCTTGTCGGCGGATTCGACGACGCGCAGCGCGACGTTGCCCTCGGCTTCGCGCAGGAGACGGTCGCGGATCATGCGGCTCGTCACCTTGTCGCCTTCGGTGCCGGCGAGCGGGGAGTTGTTGACGATGAACGACATCGACACGGTCGGCGGATCGATCGGCTGCGCCGGCAGCGGCACCTCGACGGTCGGATCGCAGAAGGTGTCGGCGACGGTGCCCTTGGTGAGGCCCGCGATGGCGACGATGTCGCCGGCTTCAGCTTCATCGAGCGGGGTGCGCTCGAGTCCGCGGAACGCCAGGATCTTGGTGATGCGCCCGGACTCGACCAGCTTGCCGTCGGCGTTCAGCACCTTGACCTGCTGGTTCGGCTTCAGCGTGCCGGAAGAGATGCGGCCGGTGATGATGCGGCCGAGATAGGGGTTGGCTTCGAGGATGGTGCCGATCATGCGGAACGGACCTTCCTCGACCTTCGGCGGGGCGACGTGGCGCAGGATCAGGTCGAACAGCGGCTCCATGCCCTTGTCCTGCGGACCTTCGGGGCTATCCGCCATCCAGCCCTGCTTGGCCGACCCGTAGAGGATCGGGAAATCGAGCTGCTCCTCGCTGGCATCGAGCGCCGCGAACAGGTCGAACACCTCGTTGATGACTTCGGTCGGACGCGCGTCGGGGCGGTCGACCTTGTTGATGACCACGATCGGCTTGAGGCCGACCTTGAGCGCCTTGGAGACGACGAACTTGGTCTGCGGCAGCGGGCCTTCGGCGGCGTCGACCAGCACCAGGGCGCCGTCCACCATGTTCAGGATGCGCTCGACCTCGCCGCCGAAATCGGCGTGGCCGGGGGTGTCGACGATGTTGACGCGAGTGTCCTTCCACTGCACCGAGGCCGCCTTGGCCAGGATGGTGATGCCGCGCTCGCGCTCCAGATCGTTGGAGTCCATGGCGCGATCGGTCACCTTCTGGTTCTCGCGGAACGTGCCGGATTGCTGCAGGAGTTTGTCGACCAGGGTCGTCTTGCCGTGGTCGACGTGGGCGATGATGGCGACGTTACGAAGATTCATGAGTGAGCTTCTTTGCGGTCGAACAATGGGTTAAGCGCGATCTCGCCGGTCGGACCGGGACCTCTTCTCGAAACAACGCTGGAAGACTGGAAACGGGGCGCTTTCCGCCCAAAAAGGAAGCCCGGCCATATCGACCGGGCGCCCTGCGCGTTGCGGCGCAATATATGCAAAAACGGCCAAAAAACAATGTGTTCTTTGGCCGTTGGTTGACTGAATTTTGTCCGGGAATCCCCGGGGCTTAGGGCTGGGTCGGGGGATGAGCGGGGACCCTGCGCCCCTTGATCGCCGCCCAGATCATCGCGACCCCGCCGATGCCCACGACCAGTCCCAGAAGGACGAACGGCGCGATGTCGCCAGCGATCTTGCCGTCCTCGAACATCGACACTCCGCCGAACAGGAGTGCGCAGAGACCCGGCAGCAGCATGAAGATCCCGGCGATCGCCATCAGGGCGGTAAGGCAGCCGCTGCGAGCTGGGCCGGGCGTTGGTGCGGGTGGCGGTAGAACCGGCGGTGGCGTGTCGCTCATCGTGGTGCCTCCTCGGTTTGCCTCGCCTCGTGATAGGTCTGCCCCTCGAGCCCGGCGCGAATCCGGGAGATGGCGCCATTCCGATAGAACAGATTGTAGGTGTCGAACGGGATGATCGCCCCCTGCTCGGTCACGAAATGGATGCAGCTGCGCTTGACGTTGCCGACGCAGAAATTGAAGCGGTCGAGAAACTGCACGACGGTGACGCGGAAGACGTTTTCGTAGGTGAGCCCGTCCGGCACCTGAAAGCTCGGCAGGCAGCACAACAATTCGCAGACGCGCTCGGACGTGTTGAGGGGCCCTGAGGAGAGCGAGAACAGGTCGATGAACTTTTCCCGCAGCACCGGATATTTCTCCGGGCTGATTGTGTTGGGCATCACCGCCACCAGCTGCTCCTGCGGGATCAGCGAGGTCAGCGGCAGCACCTTCTCGCCGTTGCGCAGGCCATAGCCGATCGAGATGCTCTCGGGGTTGCAGGGCAGCGGGATCATGTCCTTGTCCCCGAACACGCCAGTCTCGACGACGCGCTTGCGGATCTCCGACAGCATGATGCGGTCGGTATTCTTGTTGAAACTCTCGTTGCGGCCGGCATCCTGGACCGGCTGCAATGTCACCCCGCGCACGCACGTCCAGGTCAGCGCGTGGCGCACGATGTCGCCGATCTCGGAATCGTTGACGCCGCGCTTGATGGTCGCGACCAGCGTGGTCGAGATGCCGTAATGCTCGAGATTTTCCAGCGCCTGCTGGCGGATTTTTCGCAAGTCCGCGCCGCGCAGATTGATCAGCGCGTCGCGCTGCAGCGAATCGAACTGGAGATAGACCTCCAGCCCGCGCCTGTTCTCGGCGAGCCGCGCCACGAAATCCTTTTCGCGGGCGATGCGCAGGCCGTTGGTGTTGATCATGACATGGCGGATCGGGCGCGCGCGCACCGCGTCCAGGATATCGAAGAAGTCAGGATGCAGCGTCGGCTCGCCACCGGAAATCTGCACGAGATCGGGCTCGCCCTCGCTCGCGACCAGCGCATCGAGCATCTTCTCCACCGTCGCGAGCGGCGTGAATTTGGTTCGTGCCGGCGAGGACTCCGCGAAGCAGACGGGGCAGGTGAGGTTGCAATGCTCGGTGATCTCGATCAGCGCCAAGCAGGAATGCTGCTCGTGGTCGGGACAGAGACCGCAATCATAGGGGCAGCCGAATTGGGTTCGTTCCTGGAATTGCAGCGGCCGGTCGCCCGGCTTGATGAAATCCTTGCACAACCGCCAATAGGCGGCATCGGTCGACACCAGCGTCGATTGCACGCCGTGCTCCCTGCAGCGTTTTTCGTACCAGACCTCGTTGCCGAGGATCTGGATCTTAGTCGGCACCAGCTTCAGGCAGGTCTCGCATAGGGATTGGGTCTGGCCCCAGAAGATGTAGGGGCGCGACTTACGCAACGGCGCGTTCATGCAAGTGACTCTTTTTGCAAGCGTCTCGCTTTGGGTGCTGTTGCCAGCATGAAGGCGGCGTAGAGCAGGATCGACAGCGACAGCAGGTGAAACAGGGTCAGGGGCCCAACCAGCGTGCCATAGGGTTTGAGAAATTCCCACAGAAAGCGCTGCGCTCCGTAATAAGCGAGCACCAGGTAGAAACCATTGGTGATCGTGAACGCGTTCCGGTTCAAGACCGCCAGCACATAGGCGAGCGCGAACAGGGCCATGGCCGCGCTCTCGTAGAGCTGCACGGGATGGCGGCGAACGCCGTCGCCGAAATCATGGCCGAAGGGCAGCGCCGTCGGCGTGCCATAGGTGAAATCGTCGAGGCCCGCGAGGTAACAGCCGATCCGGCCGATCGCGATGCCGAGCGCCAGCGGCAGCGCGAAGCGCGCGCCGGTTCGCACCGTGACGCCTGCGGACCATTTGTAGAGCTCGATCGCCACGATGCCGCCCGCCAGCCCGCCCTCGACCGAGCGCGCAATGCCGCTTTGCCCCGACAGCCACAGATTGGCGGAGCCGAACAGATAGGCGCCAAGGCCTGCGCCAAACACCAGCGTGGCGATATAGGGCAGCGCGAAGGATTGCGAGGGAAACTGCAAGCCCCGTCGCGACAGCCAATAGATGGCGGCCGCCGCCGCCAGCCAGGCCAGGATGTCGAAGAGAGTGTGAAGCAAAGCCCCGCTCATGCGGGCGGCAGTATAGCACGACCGCGGTTACAACGGCGCGCCGCGCATTATTGCAGGGGAGAAGAAGCTACCCGGCCTCCCGCTCCTCGGTCGGATAGACCCCGCGCAGCACTTCCTCGAAATGCATCTTTACGGCATCGTTGCACAGGCAGGCGCGCAGCCTCAGGCCGTCGCGGTTGCGGACCAGGATCGAGCCGCGCCGCGTGTCGAGCACGCCTTCGGCCTTGAACGACTGAAGCACGCGGCTGGCATAGGAGCGGCCAACGCCGAGCAAAGTCGCGAGCTGTTCGTGGGTCAGCGGCACACTGGTCTCGTCGCCGGTCCGCTCCATCGCCGCCAGGATCCATTTGGCGGTGCGCTGCTCGATCGAATGGATCGCGTTGCAGGCGGTCGACTGGAAGATCTGGGCCAGCATGCAATCGGCATAGCGGGCAAAGACGTTGCGCAGCGACGCCGAGCGCAGCTTGGCTGCTTCCAGCTTGGCGACGTGAATGCGCGCAAACGGTCCACCGAATTTGACGCAGATCCGGGTATAGGCCGGCAGAAACCCCTCGCTGACGATGCCGCCCACCGCGCCCTCGCGGCCGACCAGAATGGTTTCGACGTCGCGGCCATCCTCGTTGGGGACGAGGAAAGTCGCGAGCGATGGGCCGCAGGGGAAATGGACGACCTGCACGTCATCGCCGGGATTGTAGAGCAAGTGCCCGGCTGCAGAGTCCTCGACGGTCACGTGCGGCGCCAGGAGGCCGTAGTCGACCTGACTCAAGCGCCGCAGCAGATTGTTGGCCGGCCGGCTCTCGACCTCGGTGACCTTGCCGATACGCGCATCCATCCTGAACTCCCACCTTCCTCCCACCTTAGCGAGTTCCATCCGTTTCCTGTGTGCACAAGTGGACAGACCAGAGAACGAGGATGTGGTGAGTTTCGTTCCGGGAACCCTCCGATGCGCTGGGCGCAGGCATCGTGTCGCGGCAGTCCTGATCCCAAAACCCCCGAACCAAGATGCGATCATGGCACCTGCAAACTGCAATGGCACAGGCCGGCCGGCTGATGTTCTGATCGTCGAAGACGATCCGATCATCGCGATCGATTTCGAGGATCGCCTGCTCGGATTTGGTGTGGCCACCGTGCGGACCGTGGGGTCGGTAACGCAGGCGTTGAATGCCATCGCAAAACGGGCACCCGATTTCGCGCTGCTCGATGTCGAGCTGATCCGCGAGACGAGCTTTGCGATCGCCGAGCGGCTGATCGCGCTGAAGGTTCCGTTCGTGTTCGTCACCGGCTACGGCGCAGAGGTACGCATTCCGTCCGAACTGGCGGGCCGGCCGCGGCTGCAGAAGCCGTGCTCGAGCGAGGCGCTGGAGGCGGCGCTGCAGGCACGGGACACCTGATCGCCTATTTGCCGGAGCGAATGCAGAGCTCGGCGAGGTCGGTCTCGACGCCCTTGAAGAATGTGTGCGGAAACGGCGGCGGCGATGAGGCCTTCTTGATCGCCGCACTCTGCGCAATCGCCTCTTGATCGGACAATTGCAGGAAACGTTTCAGCGCTTTCGAACGACTCTTGCTGGCGAACGTCTCCAACCGCTCTTCCGTTGCATCGGTCGGATTGAGACGGAGCAGAGCTTCGTTGCCTGTCTGCAATGGATAGACCCCTCCAAGTTTCACGCGGGCGATCACGTTGTAGCGGTCGAAATGCTCGAAGATCAAATCCAGGATCTTCGCCTGACGTATCGGCTCTTCCATCGCGAGATAGCGCTTCACATCCGGATTGCTCTTCAGGCTTACCAATTCGGCTGCGCCGGCAAATGGATTGTCGGAGATCTGCCGGTCGATGAACGCCGATGCGCCTTCCAGCATATGCGTGCCCCATCTGATGACAATATCGCGGCCGCGCGGTTCGAGCTGGTCGGCAGCCAACCCCTTGTCCGTCAGACATGCCGGGTCGGCGCTTGCGCGCAGTGACTTGCCGAGCTCGGCGGTCAGCGCCTTGCCGTAAGGCGAAGCGAGGGCCTCGCGCACCAGCGTCGCTCTGTCCTGGGTTTGCGCGCATGTGGGGGATGCTGCGCTCAGCAGCAGCGCGATAACGATCGTTGGGCGGCTGAACGGCACGGCATCAACTCGAACATGGCTCGGACGGCATCACGCCCTCGAAAATGCGCGGGCGCCTGCAATTGTCGTCCGGGCCGGGCGGATGGTTCATCCGGGTTCGACTTGGCCGTCACGCAAGCTTCGGATCGAGCGTGGTCGACCACAGCGCGACGTCGGCGCGATCGCGCAGGGTCACCGTCATCCGGCCGGACGCGCCGTCGATCTTGACGTGACCAAAGAACTGCATACCCGCGGACGGCGGCAGATTCTGGCTGTCCTTGCCCGGCGCCTTGACGAAGCGCACCTCGGGGCCAAAGGTATTGTCGAGCGCGTTCGGGCCGAACGTGCCGGCATGCAGCGGGCCCGAGACGAATTCCCAGAACGGCTCGAACTCCTGAAATTGCGCCTTGTTCGGATCGTAATGGTGCGCGGCGGCGTAGTGCACGTCCGCGGTCAGCCACACCGTGTTGCTGATCGGCGCCATCTTGATGAAGCGCAGGATGTCGGCGATCTCGAACTCGCGGCCACGCACCGGGCCGTCGCCCTGCGCAACGGCTTCCGAGCCGCCCTTCGGCGTGTCGGAGACGATCAGGCTGATCGGCATGTCCGATGCGATCACCTTCCATGTCGCGCGCGAATTCAGCAGGCCGCGCTTGAGCCAGGCGATCTGCTCCGGGCCGAGGAAATAGCTGGCGGGGCCATAGGCGGTTTCGAGATTGGCACCGTTCGGCCCGCGATAGCTGCGCTCGTCGAGCACGAATACGTCGAGATGCGGGCCGTAGGAGATCTGGCGATAGACGCGGCCGGGCTCGATGATGCTCTCCCGCATCGGGTACATCTCGTGGAAGGCCCGGCCCGCGCGAGCTGCGAGCAGTGAGATGTCGCGCACCTTGTAGGCGGCCGGCAAGTCTTTCGACAGCGACCAGTTGTTGGTGACCTCGTGGTCGTCCCACTGCACGAAGACCGGCACCTCGGCATTGAAGGCGCGGAGATTGTCGTCGGTGAGATTGTATTTGTACGCGGCGCGGTACTCGTCCAGCGTCTCGGCGACCTTGGCTTTCTCCGGAATGGTGAGATTCTTCCAGATCTTGCCGTCGGCGAGCTTCACCTCGGGTTGGATCGGACCGTCGGCATAGACCGTGTCGCCCGAGTGCAGGAAGAAATCCGGCCGGTGCTTGCGCATGGTCGAGAAGGTGACCATGCCGCCGTCGTCGGGATTGATGCCCCAGCCCTGCCCTGCGACGTCGCCGCCCCAGACGAAGCTGACGTCGCGGCGGTCGGCCGGCGCGGTGCGGAAGCGGCCGGTCACCGCCTCGCCCTCGATGGCGCTGTGCGAGAGATCGCGGAAGCGGACGCGGTAGAAGATGTCCTGGCCGGCGGGAAGATTTTCGACCAGCATCTTGGCGGTGAAGTCGCTTTCGGGCAGCGCCGCGATCGGCGGCAATGTGCGGGCGTCCCTGAAGGACTCGCTCGTGGCGACCTCGACCAGCATCTGCGCGGGCCTGTCGGTTCGCGCCCACACCACGCCGCCGTCGACGGTAACGTCGCCCGCTTGCACGCCGTGGGTGACCGCCGGCCGATCAGCCGCGCGCGAAAGATACGGCATCGCCATCGTGCCGAGCGCACCGGCGCTGCTGGTGAGGAAGCGGCGGCGGGAGAATGTGATGGTCATGAGGCTCCGACCCCGGGCTTGCGGGCGAGTCCGTCAATCCGGGGCGCGCGTAGCGCGAACCCGGAATCCATGTCTCCCCGCGAATGCTGCGCAATGGATTCCGGGTTCGATGCTTCGCATCGCCCCGGAATGACGTTGGGAGCTATATTGAGACAATGTGACGCAGCAATAACGCGCGCGGGCGCTCACGCGTTGCCGGCGGCCCGGAACTGCGCGCTGGCACGTTGCAGGTTCGGCGGCAGGCTGAACAGCACAGCCTTGCGGTCGGCGACGGCGGCGTGGAATTGGTCGAGTGCGATGTTGAAGGCGGTGAGCGCGGCTTCCTCGATGGCGCCGTGATCGAAGCAGCGCAGCGTGTCGCGCAGGATCTCGTCGGCCTCGGTCTGCATCTGGTCGAGCTCTTCGGTCGTCTCGCACTTGCGTGCCGCGGCGATCATGTCAAGCAGGCGTTCGCGCTGGTGATTGTTGTTGTCGCGCTCGTCCTTCTTCAGATAGCCGGCGAACCAGGCGCCGACCGAGCCCATGGCCGAGAGCGCCATCAGGCTCCACCAGATGTAATCGCTGTATTTGTCGAGGAAGGTCTTCTCCTCGCCGTCGACGAAGGCGGCCGCACCCGGATGCACCGGGATCACCGCATCCTTGTCGGTGTCGGGCGTCTCGATCTTCGCCGCCAGCGGGAATTCCGTCACCAGTTGCTGGCGCACGGCGAAGAGCTGGCGCGTGAACGCTGCGATGTCGGCCTCGGACACGCCTTTGCGCGCCACGATGTGGTGCGCGAAGCTGATGGTCTTGACCTCGTCCTCGGGACGGTCGGGCGAGCCGCCGTAGGTGCCGGCGGGGATCTCGCCCGCTTCATAGACTGGATGGTTTTGCGCGATCGCATCGGCGGAATCGATGGCGAGGAAGGTTGGCGTGCCGCCCTCCCTGACCGATGCCGAGATCGCCTCCGCGGTGATCTTGCTGTTGACCGGGCCTGCCGCGAGGTAGACGTCGGCCTTCTGCGCCTTGATCGCCTCGGCAACTTCGTTGGCGGGAAATTGCACGATCTCGACCTTGGCCGGGTCGACGCCGTATTGGTGCAGGATCACCTTGAGCAGATTGACGTTGGCCTGGGTACGGCCGACGACGCCGATGCGGTGACCGGCGAGCTGTGCGACTTTGGTGATCTTCGCGCCCTTCTTCTTGCCCTTGGCGGGCACGGACCACAGCACCACGACGTTCTTGCGCAGGGTCGCGACCGCCTGTGCGTTCTTCGGCACGTCGAGATCGCCACGCACGATGGCGAGATCGACCTTGCCTTCGGCGAGCGCATTGGCGCTGGCGGTTGCGCCGTCGGTTTGGATCGGGCGCAGCCGCACGTAGCTCTTGTGCTGCGCAAAGCCTTGCGTCAGCGCCTGCACGACCTTGACGTCGTCGCTGTTGGCGGGGCCGACCGCGATTCTGAGCGTCACGGGACGCATCGCGAAGTAATAGCCGCCGGCAACCACGCCGACGATCGCAAGCAGGAACGCCAGAGACACGAGCGCCGTCTTCCGCGCCGCGGATCGCGGCGAAGGCGGAGGGGGCGCTTCGGCCAGGTCCAATCCCCCGGTCATCGGTCTCCCAAACAGGCGCTTCAGGCTCAGTTTCATCTTGGCCGGCGATTTACGTCCGCAATTGTAGCAAATTTCTTGTCCGGCGGGGTTACATCTCCGTCATGGTTAGCGGATGGAGGAAATCCCCCGTATGAACCCGGGCGTCGGCACGGTGTTAGGGTAAAGTTCCTCCGAAGGATGGAGATGGTGATGGCAGAACGGCTCTCGGCGGAGGCGCGCAGGCAGGCGTTGGGCGGATTGTCCGGCTGGACTGACGTCCAAGGCCGCGACGCCATCGGGAAAACCTTTGTCTTCAAGGATTTCAACGAGGCGTTCGGCTTCATGACCCGCGCCGCGCTGGTCGCCGAGAAGATGGATCACCACCCCGAATGGCGCAACGTCTACAAGACGGTGGAGGTGGTGCTGTCGACCCACGACGCCGGCGGCGTCACCGCGCGCGACATGGCGCTCGCCAAGGCGATGAACGCCATCGCAGGCTGACACCAAGCAGACGCCTTGCAGGGACCGGCTGCATCCCCATCTTGTGATCAGCCGGGATCGGGCGGTCCTCCGCCGGGGAGCATTTGAGCATGGCTGCCGAGCACAGCGTTGGCTTCGAGCCGGCCGATCGGCTCGCGGAAGATCGCGAGAGCGTGCGCCGCCGCTTCTGGCGCAAGCTGAAGCGGGTCGCTGCGCATCTGCCGTTCGCGGAGGATCTGCTTGCCGCCTATTACTGCGCGTTCGACCGGCAGACGCCGCGTCACGTCCAGGCTTCGCTGCTCGGTGCAATCGCCTATTTCGTCCTGCCGTTCGATTTCGTCGCGGACGTGATGCCCATGCTCGGCTTCGCCGATGACGCTGCCGTGCTCGCCACCGCCATCCGCATGGTTGCCAGCCACATCACGAACGAGCACCGCGAGGCCGCCCGCGCCGCGCTGAAGCGTGGGGTGGAGGAGGCGGACGGCAAAGCAGAAGTCGCGTAGCCGACGCGACTTCAACCACCTGCATCAGCTCACGGATGCAAGATCACCTTGCCCATCGCCTGCCGTCCCGCCAGCACCTTCAACGCATCCGCCGTCTGAGCCAGCGGGAAGGTGCGGTCGACATGCGATGAGATCTTGCCTTCCGCGGTCCACTTCACCAGCTTCTCGAGATTGGCGCGGTTCTTGGCCGGGTTGAGCCGGGTCCAGGCGCCCCAGAACACGCCGCGGATGTCGCAACCCTTCAGCAGCGCGAGGTTCAGCGGCATCTTCGGAATGTCGCCGGCGGCAAAGCCGATGACGAGGAAGCGGCCTTCCCATGCGATCGAGCGCAGCGCCTGTTCGGCGTAAGCACCACCAACGGGATCGAAGATGATGTCGACGCCCTTGCCGCCGGTGAGCTTGCGCAGGCCTTCCTTCAGATCTTCCTTGGCGTAGTTCAGCGTCAGCTCGGCGCCGTGCGCCTTGGCGAATTCGAGCTTCTCGTCCGACGAGGCGCAGGCGATCACCTTCAATCCCATCAGCTTGCCGAGCTCGCAGGCCGCAAGGCCGGTGCCGCCGGCTGCGCCCAGCACAGCGAGCGTCTCGCCCGGCTTGGGGCTGGCGCGATCTTCCAGCGCATGCAGCGCGGTGCCGTAGATGATGATGATGCCGGCCGCGCGGTCGTAGTCCAGATTGTCGGGGATCTTCACGATCGAGGTCGCCGGCAGCGCGATCTTCTCGCGTGCGCCGTTGTGGCCGCAGGAGGCGACGACGCGATCACCGACCTTGAGATCCGTGACGCCAGCGCCGATGCTCTCGATCACGCCCGCAACTTCCGCGGCCGGCGAGAACGGGAACGGCGGCTTGATCTGGTACTTGCCTTGGATCATCAGGATGTCGAAAAAATTCAGCGCCGCCGCCTTGATCGCGATCACGGCTTCGCCGGGCCCCGCCACCGGATCCGGCACCTCAGTCAGGACGAGGTCGTCGGGCTGGCAATATTGCGAGCAGAGGATGGCTTTCATGGCGGCACCTTGAGGGCGTTTCGGGTGGAATTATAGTTTGGCCGTTTCTGCCGGATTTAGGCAGTGGCGACAATCCGGATTCTTTGTCTGGGGTCAGCGACGGCCTAAATCCGCGGAGAAAGGATTCAAACGATGTTTGAAACAGGCCTGCTCAAGAACAAGCGCATCCTCATTACCGGTGGTGGTTCGGGTCTCGGCGCTGCAATGGGGCGTCGCTTCCTCGCGCTCGGCGCCGAGCTCGTGATCTGCGGCCGCAAGCTCGAGCGGCTCGAGGCGACGGCGCGCGAGATGCGCGACGAGACCGGCGGCACGGTCACGACCATCGCCTGCGACATCCGCGACGGTGCGGCGGTCGACGGCATGATGGATACGATCTGGCGCGAGGCGCCGCTCGACATCCTCGTCAACAATGCCGCTGCCACCTTCATCGCACAGAGCGAGCATCTCTCCTTCCGCGCCGCGGACGCGATCCTGGCGCCGACACTGCATGGCGCGATGTATTGCACGCTCGCCGCCGGCAGGCGCTGGATCGAGGCCAAGCATGGCGGTGTCGTGCTGTCGATCCTCTCGACCTCCACCATCACCGGCCGCGCCTTCACCGTTCCCTCGGCGATGGCGAAATCCGCACTGCTGGCGATGACCAGGAGTCTTGCGGTGGAATGGGGCCCGAAGGGCATCCGGACCGTCGCGATCGCGCCGGGCTCGTTTCCGACCGCAGGGGCCACCGGGCAGCTCCGTCCCGAAGGCCGTGACGAAGGCTGGACCGCGCGCAATCCGCTTGGACGTACCGGCGAGCACGGCGAGCTCGCCGATCTCGCCAGCTTCCTGGTCTCGGATCGCGCCGCCTACATCAATGGCGAGATGGTGGTGATCGACGGCGGCGCGCATCTGCGCAGTTCCGGCGTCGAGGATTTGCTCGGCTGGACCGAGGCGCAATGGGCCGCGCAACGCGCCGCCCGATCCAGGGCCTAGCCGCCGAAGATACCGCTAACTGCCTTCCCAAATTGAACTTTCCCGGCTATCCCTGCCCGGGGACAAAGCGCGCTCGGGCCATCTTCCAGTCACAATATTGAGGGAACCAACGCGGCATGTGGCGGGTGCTGATTTTAGCTTTGATGACTGGCGTGGCGGCCGGGGGAATCGCCGTGTCTGCGCGGGCGCAGACGGCGCAACCGGCGCCCAAGTCCAGTCCAGCTCCAAAAGAGGCGGCACCGAAGCCGGCGGCGCCGCCGGCCAACACCAACGCAAAGGCGGCCCCGAAGCCCGAGAGCAAGCCGGCGGCCCCGGCTGCAGCCGTTGCGGGGGGCGCGGAGCCGACCCTGATCGGGCAGTTCGGCACCTGGGGTGCCTATTCAGCGACGCCGAACGGCAAGAAGGTCTGTTTCGCGCTGGCCAAGCCGTCATCGTCGAAAACCAACCCGCCGAACCGGCCGCGCGATCCCGCTTATGCCTTCGTCTCGACCCGGCCGGCGGAGAAGGTCAACAACGAAGTTTCGGTCATGATCGGCTATGCGCTGAAGCCGGGCTCGGAATCGACCGCCGAGGTCGGCGGCGCCTCCTTCGCCATGTACACGCAGGGCGACGGGCTCTGGATCAAGAACGCGGCCGAGGAGGAGCGGATGGTCGAAGCCATGCGCAAATCCGCCGATCTCGTCGTCAAGGGCGTCTCGGCCAAGGGTACCGAGACGACCGACACCTTCTCGCTGAAAGGCCTCGCCCAGGCGCTAGACAAGATCGCGCAGGATTGCCGGCGTTAAGACTGCGGGCGATAAGGTCGCAATCGGCGGTTCCGGTTGTTATATAAGGCCGGTTCCATAAATTCGGTCGTCATGGCCGTGCTTGTCCCGGCCATCCACGCGCTAGCCACAGGCGAAGAGAACGTGAATGCCCGGGACAAGCCCGGGCATGACGAGACAGCAACTATTCAGGCAACCAATGCAACCGACGACCGAGCCGCACAACGCAACATTGGTGGAGAAGACTCCGCTCGAAACCTATGTGCCGCCGGCCAAGCCGTCGCTGATCGGCCTGTCGCGCACCGAGCTTGCCGATCGGCTCGGCGAGATCGGCGTCGCACCGGCCCAGCGCAAGATGCGCGTGCAGCAGCTGTGGCACTGGATCTATTTCCGCGGTGCCCAGAGCTTCGACGAGATGACCTCGATCTCCAAGGGCATCCGCGCCGAGCTCGCCCAGCATTTCACTGTGGACCGGCCCGAGGTCGTGGCCGAGCAGATCTCCAACGACGGCACCCGCAAATGGCTGTTGCGCCTGCCGAGCGGCGACAATGTTCAGAAGGCGCATGAAGTCGAGTGCGTCTACATCCCCGAGACCGACCGCGGCACGCTCTGCGTCTCCTCGCAGGTCGGCTGCACGCTGAATTGCGCCTTCTGCCACACCGGTACCCAGCGCCTGGTGCGCAACCTCACCGCCGGCGAGATCGTCGGGCAGGTGATGGTCGCGCGCGATCGTTTGAATGACTGGGCCGATCGCGAGGACGGCACGCGCCGCGTCACCAACATCGTGATGATGGGCATGGGCGAGCCGCTCTACAATTTCGACGCGGTGCGCGATGCGCTTCTGATCGTCGGCGACAACGAGGGCATCGGC
Organism: Bradyrhizobium sp. CCBAU 45321; assembly: GCF_028128975.1. Lineage (NCBI taxonomy): Bacteria > Pseudomonadati > Pseudomonadota > Alphaproteobacteria > Hyphomicrobiales > Nitrobacteraceae > Bradyrhizobium > Bradyrhizobium sp. CCBAU 45321. The sequence goes on along the minus strand of NZ_LFKZ01000126.1, from coordinate 1,441 downwards.
ATCTCCCGCCGCCGCATCACGCTGTCGACCTCAGGCGTGGTGCCGAACATCGTGCGCGCCGGCGAGGAGATCGGCGTCATGCTCGCGATCTCGCTGCATGCCGTACGCGACGAGCTGCGCAACGAGCTGGTGCCGCTCAACCGCAAATATCCGATCAAGGAGCTGCTGCAGGCCTGCCGCGACTATCCCGGCGCCTCGAACGCGCGCCGTATCACCTTCGAATATGTGATGCTCAAGGGCGTCAATGATTCGCTCGATGATGCGAAGCTGCTGGTGAAGATGCTCAAGGGCATTCCGGCCAAGATCAACCTGATCCCGTTCAATCCCTGGCCCGGCACCGCCTATGAATGCTCCGACTGGGACCAGATCGAAAAGTTCTCCGAATACATCTTCAATGCCGGCTATTCCTCGCCGGTGCGCACCCCGCGCGGACGCGACATTCTCGCCGCCTGCGGCCAGCTCAAGTCGGAGACCGAAAAGCTCTCGGCGCGCGAGCGCCAGGCGCTGCGCGCCATGGCGATGACGGATTAGTGTGTCATGCCCGCGCTCTCGCCTCCTCGTCATTGCGAGGAGCGTAGTGACGAAGCAATCCAGATCGCCTCCGCGGACGCATCTCTGGATTGCTTCGCTGAGCCTGTCATCGGGCCGCGCTTCGCGCCGACCCGTTGGCTCGCAATGACGACAATCGGGACTTCTTCGTCATGTCCCTGATCGGCCGCCTCGTTGTCATCTTCATCGGCTTCCTCGCCGCCTGCTTTGTCGGCGGCATGATCGTTGTCGTCGCGCTGCTGTTTCCGGAGTTCGCCGATCTCGGCGCCGGTCCGGTCGATCAGGGCACGATCGACATCCTGCTCGGCTTCGGCTTCATCTTCGTGTCCGGCTTTGCCCTGGTGCCGGCAGCGGTGATCGTCGCGATCACCGAGGCGCTCTACATCCGTAGCGCGCTCGCCTATGCCGTCGGCGGCGGCCTTGTCGGGCTCGCCTGCTATCTCGGCCTCGTTCCGTTCCATTCCGACACGCTGCAGTTCGAGGGCATCGTACGGCGTCACCTGGAGATCATGACCGGCGCGGGCATCGTTGCCGGCTTCGTCTATTGGCTGATCGCCGGCCGCAACGCCGGCGCCTGGCGGATCCCGCCGCCCCCGCGCAAACCACCGCCGCCATTGCCATCGAATTCAAGGCCGGATGCGCGGTGAGTTTCTTATCCTCCCCTGGAGGGGGAGGGTCGGATCGCATCATCGATGCGATCCGGGGTGGGGTGACAGACGATCCGCGATAGCGGTGTCGAGGATTGGAGTTTGGGGACGGACGAGAGACCATTTGTGTGGCTTCACCCCACCTCGCTCGCGCTTCGCGCGATCGATCCTCCCCCTCCAGGGCAGGGCTATCGCATGTGGCCTAGGAGTTCGAAGAAGAAGGTATCGTTCCAGCCGGCGCGCTT